>JABDQH010000011.1 GCA_013042375.1 Woeseiaceae bacterium | reverse complement strand
CCTGCTCCGTCTCCGCCGTATGCAGCGGGTCGAAGCGGGACTGCTGCACGAAGGCCTCGGCGATCATGCGCAGCCAGATGCCGTAGAGATGCAGCATGCCCGCCTCGTCGACAATGGCCGCACGCTCGAACCGCGCCTGCCCGTCCTGCGCCAGGCGCGTCAAGATCGCGCAATGCAGGCTCAGGTCGACGTGCACGGGCACGCCGTGCGCATACTCGCGCCGCGTCGCGGCCACGGCGGCGTCGACCATGCCGACCACGGGTATGTCGAGGTCGGCCGCAATACCCAGCACGAGGCCGAGCGCCTCGTTACTCATGTAAGCCGGCACCGCGAGCGCCAGCTTGTCGCCGGGCCTCGCTACGCGCTGCCACAGCGTCTCGAGCTGGCTGCTCGCAAGGTCGGCCGCCGACAGGTGCCGGAAGCGGCCGTCGGCGAGCGGCTCGGTCGACAACGAGGCCCAGTAGCGGTTCTTCACGAGACGTGGCTTGAGGCTCGCCTTCGACCAGGCTTCACGGCCCGTCAGGAGCCCGTCGTCTTCGAGCAGGGCGAAACCCGGTTCACGGCACAGGATGCGTTCGCCGTCCGTGAACGAGAGTGCGGCGTCGTTCAGATGTGCAGCAAGCAGCGTCACGTGTCAGGTCCTAGTCCGCCTTGAGGTGACGGATGACTTTCTCGTCGCAGTAGTTCTCGCTGTCAAAAACGAGGCGCTCCTGCATGAGCTGCAGCTGGTGGACGAGAAACATCAGGAAGATCGAGATCAGCAGCGCGATGAATGTCGAGTTGAACGCGACGCCGAGGCTCATGGTCACGCCCGCGATATCGCCCTTGACCGCCTTGTCCGCCTGCGCGAGCGCCTCGCCGATACCGCGTACCGTGCCGATGAAGCCGATCGAGGGAATCGCCCAGGAGATATAGCGAATCATCGCGAGCTCAGATTCGAGGCGTTCGGCCTCGGACTCGCAGATCGTGTGGGTGCTGCTCGAGACGTCCTGGATGTTGCCCGTCGAGGCGAAGCGCCGCAGCGCATTGAGCAGCGCGCGCGGCAACAGCATGCGCTGCCGGTCCTCGGGCAGCGCCTGGACCTGCCGCGCGAACTCGCGCGTGTCCTCGGGCAATATTCGCATGCCCTCCGGAACGGGAATCAGGTCGACGTCGAGCAGCTTGCGTTCGGTGCTGAGCCTCACGATCTTGTACCCCATGATCGCGAGCGCCCAGAACATCAGCACAAAACAGGATTCCTGCTCGAAATCCTTGATCAGCACCCAGATACTGCGCTCGCGCACGTAATCGGGGTTGGTCTCGGCCAGCATGTTCTGTTCCTCGATGACCTCGGCGGCGTTCGGTCGCACGATCGACACGTAGAACGCGTGCACGATGATGATCGCAATGATCAGCGCGAACAGCTGGTAGACGAACTCGACGGGGATGTCTTTTTTCTTCATGTATGGCGGTCCTGCCTGCAGTCAGTCAGATGTCGGTCGGGAACAGGATGTTCTGCTCGAAGCGCACTTCCTCGGTCGGGTCGAACTCCTCCTCGGCGTCGCGGTAGTCCTCGTCGAGACCGAGCAGCTCCTCGATCTCGTCATCGGTGACCTCGTCGGCCGGTGTCCCGGCGTCGGTCTCCGCCGGCGCTTCCTCGGCCGGCTCGGCCTCGGTCTCCTGTGCCCAGGCGGCCGTGGCGCACAGGGTGAGCGCGAATATCAGCAGCAATCGTTGCATGCACAAAACTCCCGTCTGCGATCAGCTAGGGCCTGTTAACACTAAATCGATAGTTACCGTTATGGCCAAAAAGGCGCCAATCAAGGCACGACGAGCGCCGTTTGGTCATTCCAAATAAGCGAGGAGAAACGCCGAGTGGCGCCTTTTTGGCCATAACCCGAAGGGCCGGGACTATTTTCCCGCCCGGCGGCGTTATCAGTCGCTCATATAGAGTCACTATACGTCGCTCCTTCTGCCTTGCCGGACGAAAAAATAGCTCCGGCAGTGACTATCGATTTAGTGTTAACAGGCCCTTGTTTGACCGTCGTCGCGCCCGATTGTCGCACGAATTTTCAGTCGGCAAAGCGCGCAACGCGGAAACCGACGTCATGGCGTGGTTCGACTCCGAAGTCGCGAAAACTCAGGCGCAGCGCGGTGACGTTCGACTGCCGCCAGCTCGAGCCGCGAATGACGTGACTCGTGCCGCGGTCGGGACCCGTCGGGTCGACGACGGGCGTCGTGATGCCGGGCGTCGGCACCGTGTAGTAGTCGTTGACCCATTCGGCCACGTTGCCGCCGCCGTCATGAATGCCAAGCGCGTTGGCTTTGAAGCTGCCGACCGGCGCCGTCGACGGATAGCCGTCGTCGTAAGCCGGCAGGATCGACGGCGCGACCTCGAGCGCCGAGCGATCCGCATAGTTGCCGCTCTCCTGCGGCGGCGGCCACGCCTCGCCCCACCAGAACTTGCGCGGCTGCTGCTGCCCGCCGTAGCGCATCGCGAGCGCCCACTCGGCCTCGGTCGGCAGCCGGTAACCGTCGGTCAGCGGGAAGACGGCCACCCAGCGGCCGAACTCGTGCCGGTAGGCCGGCGTGCGGCCTTCGCGCTGGCTCAGCCAGTTGCAGTACTGGATCGCGTCTTCCCAGGTCACGTTCGCCACCGGATTGTTATCGGCGCCGAGCGAGACATGCACCTCGGAGCCCGAGTTGTGGTTGGCGCGGAACTCGGCGAACTCCTTGTTCGTCACTTCATGCACGCCGATCAGGAACGGCCGCGTGATCGTGACCGGCACGATAACCTCGTTGGCGCGGCGTCCCATCTCGGAGCGCGATGCGCCCATCGTGAACGTCGCCGGTTCGACGCGCCGCAGCGTCTGCCCTGCCGGTGACTTCAGGGTCTTAGCGATGCGCGCCTCGGCGATCGCGGCTTCCGAGCGCAGCGTCGCCGTCAGCGTCTGCGGGTACCCGGGTCGCGGCGTGACGGTGCGCTTCCAGCTCACATAACCGCCGCGACGAACTTCGATCGAATGCGGCACCGCACTCAGGCGCACCGTCGTCTTGCCCTTGCCACGCGCCCGGCCGTCGACATACACGGTCGCGTCAGCCGGGTTGACCTGGACCGTCACGGTGCCGAGGCGTGCCGACAGGTCGACGGTGATCGCCTCGGAGGCGTTGGAGGCCAGACGCAGGCTGCGCGTCGTCACGCCGTAGCCCGCCTTCGACAAGCCGATCTCGTAGTCGACGTCGGGCGTCAGCGACAGCGTCATCGGCGACTGCCCGCGGTAGCGGCCGTTGACCGTGACGTTGGCGCCGCGCGGAATCGTGTTCACGATAAGGCGCGCATCGGCCGGCCGCAGCGTGATCGTCGGCAGCGTCTGCGCAACATTGGGCTCGGCCACGACCGTCCCGTCCCAGGCCGCGAATCCGTCCTTGGACAGCGTGACCTCGTGCGTGCCCTCGAGCAGCTGCACGGTCGCCGGCGTAACGCCGACCTCGGCGTCGCCCGCCAGGATGCGCGCGCCCGCCGGCTCCGAGGAAATGGCGACCTCGGCCCAGCGCGGCACGAGCTGCACATCGAAGAATTCGTCGCGGTCGAGCCCCGGGATCGGCACCACGCCACGGAACGGCAGGAAACGCCCGGATGCGACTTCGACGAGGTGATCGCCGGGTTCGAGCGTGACCGGACCGAACGGGGCCTTGCCGACCTGGGTCTCGTCGATCGTCACGACCGCGTCGACGGCGGGTTCGACGTTGACGACCAGGCGCCCCGGCTTGCGGCGCATCTCGAGCGTCAGGGTCCGGGATGGCTCATCGCCGACGACGAAAGTCTGCTTGATGTCGAAATAGCCCTGCTTCTCGACATTGACCGTGTAATTGCCCTTGCGCAGCAGCATGCGATCGCCGATCGGCAAGCGGAACCACCCGCCCTCGACGTCGATGCTGTCGGGCTCAGCCGGCACGACCTCGAAATTCACCGACGTCGCACTGAACAGCAGGTAGGAGGCCGTCAGCAGGAACACGAGCAGACCACCGACGATGTATCGGAGCGGGCTCGCCCTGTGCATCTCGTCGCGGGCCGCGGTTTCGGCGGCACGGCTGAACGAGGTCGGCGCAATGGCCTCCTCGTCCGGCAGGCTCTCGTCGTCGGCGACATCGGGCGGGCGCGTGACGTACGCACTGTCCTCGAGGCGCACGTCGACCAGCAGCCGTTCACCATCGATACCGACCATGATGCGGCTGCCGTAGAAACCCAGTTCATCACCGTCGGTGAGCCGGCGGCTCGTCTCCAGCGGCTCACCGTTGAGCGTGACCGAGGCGACGCGGCCGACCGGCTGCACGAACGGCGTGCCGTCGAGCAGATCGAGCAAGGCGGCCGGTCCGCCGCCAGGACCGGGCAACCTCAGTTCGCAGTCGCTGCCGGTGCCGACGCGCAGTGGCAATGCGCTCGCGTCGACGCGACGCTCACCTTCAACGTCCCTGATGAACAAGTGATCGAAATTCAAATCGGTTCCTCGCAACGAATGACGACGGGCTGCATGTCATCTTCGGGCGCAACCCGCACTTCGAGGCGCACATCACGGTATCCGGGCCGCGCGCCGACGACAACGTAAGTGCCGGGCCGCAGCTCGAGGCGACGGTTCGTGAAGTTGCCGAGCACGCCCACCTTGTAGATCGACACCGAGGTCATGTTATCCGAGACCAGTTGCAGCGGCACCGGGGTCGCGGCGCGTTTCAACAGGCGCGACAGCTCGTCGCGCTGGCTGCCGAGACGCGGACCGACCGTGTCCATCGTCGTCACGTCGATGACAAGCTGGGTCGCGCGCTGCATGACCGAGGGCACCGACAGCCGATCGGGTTCGCGGATATAGGTGTCGAGCTGTTCGTGCAGCGCACTCATGCGCCGGGATCTCTCGAGACCGTCGATCGCGAACGACAGGTTGGCGTCGACGTCGAGGATATCCTCGTAGGTCGTTATCGCCGCCTCCCAGTGCTCGGATGCCTCGAGCGCCAGCGCCTCCTGCTCGAGCGTCCGGATACTGCCGAGCCTGAGCCCCTGGTCGACCTGCATCAGACCATCGGCCGGCTCGGGCGAACCCGGTATCAGCTTCTGCGCCATGCGAAACGCGGCACGCGCCGACAGGTAGTCGCCGGCGGCCAGCGCGTCAAGTCCCTCGGACATGCGCGAGTCGAACTGGATCTGGGTGCGCGTGGCACGCACGCGCTCGACGCCGTCGATGGCGGGCTGCCACTGCGGATCGAGTTCGATGGCCTGGCCGAAACTCGCCTCGGCCGCGTCCAGTTCGAGCTCCTCTTCGAACTCGAGTCCCTGGTCGACAAGCCGCAATACGGCCTCGAGGTTCTGCGCACGCTCGAGGCCCGCGCGTGCCTCGGGAGAATTCGGCGTGATGGCGACGGCAAGTTCGTAGAGGCGCAACGCCTCGACGCGTTCGCCGGCCTCGAACGCGTCCCGGGCGCCGTCCAGTGCCGCCCGAAATTCCGTCTCGATTCGCTCGAACAGGGGCTCGAGCTCGGTGAGCGCATCGAGATAGTGAATCTCGGCGGCGGCCCAGTCCTTGCGCAGGTACGCCTCGTCGCCCGACTTGTAGAACGCCTGCGCGCGGCTGTAAGGCACCGGCGCCCAGCGCTGCACGCCGCGCTGCTCGAGCGTCTGCAGGTTGGAGACCAGCTCGCCGAGGATGCTGTCGACGTTGAAGCGCAGCTTGCCTTCGTCGTCGAGACCGCTGAGATCGGCGTCGTTGAGATTGAACTCGATTTGCTCGTTGTCGAGGGCGCGCGCCTCGGGCGTGTAGTCGCGCGTCACGCGCGGGCGCGACGCCGTCGGACCATCGACGCCGGGATCGTCAGCCACGTCCGCGGCGACCGGGTCGACCGTGGCCGCCACCGGCTCGGCGGGCGGCGGCGTACTGGCCTTGCGACGCTCCACGGCAGACGGCAACAGGAATACCACGCCGACCAGCGCGATCACGAGTACCGCGAGGCCTGCCGCGACCAGCCTGCGGTTGAGGCCGCTGGCACCCGCAGCCGCTCGCACGTCGACCGCCGGCGCCTCGCCCTGCGGCCGAACCGCCGCAACCTGTTCGATGCGTTCATCC
>JABDQH010000118.1 GCA_013042375.1 Woeseiaceae bacterium | reverse complement strand
TCGACGAGCTCGAGGACGGGTTCGCGGGCGTCGGCACGGTCGTGCGCGGTCGGGCGGGGGAAGTCGTCGCGGCGATGTCGATATGCGGCCCGACGCAGCGCCTGACCGAGAGCCGGCGGGCGAGCCTGGGCGCGACGCTGTGCGCGGCGGCCGGCCAGCTGCAGCCGGGGTATTGAGTCGCCATGTTAAGATTCGTCGCGACTCATAGCTGCAGGAATAATGACATCAATACGCGCAAGCTTGTCTCCCGAAACCCGCTTCGACACCGCATCGCCGCAGTACTGATTGCGACATTCCTGCCAGTCTCAGCGCAGGCGCTGGAGCTCGAGACGCCGGCCGTCGGCCTGGCGGACGTGCCGCTCGACTACACGGTGACGGGTGCGAATGCCGGCGCGGCCGTGATCCTGCAGGCGGGCGATACGCGCCTGAGCGCGACGGCAGATGCGGACGGCAAGGCGGAGTTCGCGGACGTCGCGGTCGGCGACCAGCGTGTTGCCACCGTCACCGCATTGAGCGGCGGTGAGACGGTCAGCGCGGACTTGCGAGTCATACCGGGGTGGGTGTCGATCCTGCCGGCCGTCCTCGCGATATCGATTGCGCTAACCTTGCGCAACGTGGTGCCCGCACTGCTCATCGGTCTCTGGGTCGGTGCGACCGCGCTGCAGTCGTTCACGCTGCAGGGCGCCGGGCGTGGCCTGCTGGACAGTTTCCAGGTGTTCGTGACCAGTGCCATCGCAGACTTCGACCGGGCATCCATCATCCTCTTCACGATGATGATCGGCGGCATGGTCGGCATCATCACGCGCAACGGCGGCATGGCGAGCATCGTGCGCAGCATCGTCAGCAAGGCCAAGACGGCGGTGGGCGCCCAGGTGGCCGTATGGCTCATGGGATTGATGATCTTCTTCGACGACTACAGCAATACGCTCGTGGTCGGCAATACGGCTCGCTCGCTGACCGATCATTTGAAGATCTCGCGCGAGAAGTTGGCCTACATCGTCGACTCGACCGCGGCGCCGGTCGCCTGCATCGCCCTGATCACGACCTGGATCGGCTACCAGATCGGTCTCGTCGACCAGGCCCTCGCCTCGATTGACGCGCTCTCGGATGTGCAGGCCTTCTCGGTGTTCATTCATTCGATCCCGTACAGCTTCTACCCGATACTGGCGATCACCTTCGTCCTCATGATTGCGAGCAGCGGGCTCGATTTCGGCCCGATGTACAAGGCCGAGGTGCGTGCGCGCAACGGGAGCGTCAAGCCGGAAACGGCCGACGCGCTCCCGGCGATTCAAGGGGATGAACTCGAACCCAAGGACAACATCCCGCTCAGGGCGCTGAACGCGTTCATTCCGATCATTGCGCTCATCGTCGGCTTGCTGGTGAGCCTGGTGGTGCTGGGCGAAGGCAATACGATCATCGAAGTCCTCGAGACGACCAGCCCCTTCCAGGCGATGATG
Organism: Woeseiaceae bacterium; assembly: GCA_013042375.1. Taxonomy (GTDB): domain Bacteria; phylum Pseudomonadota; class Gammaproteobacteria; order Steroidobacterales; family Woeseiaceae; genus UBA1847. The sequence continues at coordinate 6,356 of JABDQH010000118.1, read as the reverse complement.
TATTCGTCATTCGTCGGTGTGCTCGTTGCGGCGGCGCTGACGATCGGCCAGCGTATTCTCACGATTCACGAGACCGTCGATGCCTGGTACGGCGGCCTTCGTGCGACCTTGTTCGGCATGATTATCCTGGTGCTTGCCTGGTCGCTGTCGGACGTGACGTCCGAGCTGAATACCGCGCAGTACCTGGTCACCCTGATGGCCGACACGCTGCCCGTCGCCCTGATCCCGGCGATCGTGTTCGTGCTCGCCGCGATCACGGCATTCACGACCGGCACGAGCTGGGGCACGATGGCGATCCTGATGCCGCTGATCATCCCCTTGTCGTGGGCGGTCATGGGCGTCAACGGCATGGCCGACGCCGACGGCATGCACATCATGTACTCGGCCGTCGCGTGTACGCTTGGCGGCGCCGTATGGGGCGATCACTGCTCGCCGATTTCGGACACGACAGTGCTGTCATCCGTCGCCAGCGGCTGCGATCACATCGAGCACGTGCGCACGCAGTTGCCCTATGCCCTGCTGGTCGGATTCGTCGGGCTCGGCGTCGGCACCATCCCGGGCGGCTTCGGCTTTCCGCCGTGGCTTTCGATCGTTATCGGGATCGCTATCCTGGTCATCGTGCTGCGCTTCCTTGGCCGCAAGGCGGAGGCGACAGTGTGAGACGGTTGAAGCCGGTAGTGGGTGTGCCCGCGGACCGCCGCATGATCAACGGCCACCCGTTTCACAAGGTCGGCGAGAAGTACGTGCGCGCCGTCACCGAGGGCGCAAGGTGCATACCGCTGGGCATACCGGCGGTGGCCGACCAGCTCGACGTCGACGAACTGGTCGACCTGTTCGACGGCATCCTGTTTACGGGCAGCCCGTCGGATATCGAGCCGCATCATTACGAGGGTGAGCCGAGCGCGCCGGGCACATTGCACGACCCGCATCGCGACGAGATGACATTGCCGCTCGCACAGAGCGCATTGCAGTGTGGCGTACCCGTATTTGCGATCTGCCGCGGCTTCCAGGAGCTCAACGTCGCGACCGGCGGCACGTTGCACCAGAAAGTGCACGATGTGCCCGGTTTTCACGTGCACAAGGAAGACCCTGACGATCCGCTCGAGGTGCAATACGGGCCGTCGCACGAGGTCAGTCTCGTCGCGGGCGGCATGCTGCGCGGTCTCGCAGGTACCGCGACCGTCATGGTCAATTCACTGCATGGCCAGGGGGTGGCGAAGCTCGGCGACGGGCTGGTCGTCGAGGCCGTCGCGGACGATGGTCTCATCGAGGCGTTTCGCGTCGAGGAGGCGCCGGGATTCAACCTCGCGGTGCAGTGGCACCCCGAGTGGCAGGCGAGCGGGAACGATTTTTCGATGGCGATGTTCAAGGCATTCGGCGACGCATGCCGCGAACGCATGAACGAACGACAGGTGTAGCGTGACTGACAATGACGTATTCGATTCCTGGCTGAGCGAGCGCAATATCGAGGATGTCGAGGCGTTCGTGCCCGACATGGCGGGCTCCGCGCGCGGCAAGGTGGTGCCGGCCGCGAAGTTCGGCAATGCCCGCATGAAGATGCCCGAGAGCGTGTTCGCGCAGACCGTGTCCGGCGACTACGTGAAGGACCCGGACAATGTCGAAGACCGGGACATGCTGCTGGTCCCGGACCCGCACACCCTGCGCCCGGTGCCGTGGGCGGCAGACCCTGCCGCGTCGGTGTTTCTCGATTGCTATCACCGCGACGGTACGGCCGTGGCCAAGTCGCCGCGGGGGGTCCTGCGTAACGTGCTGGCGAAGTACGAGGCGCGGGGCTGGGTGCCGGTCGTCGCGCCCGAGGTCGAGTTCTACCTGCTGAGCCCGCATTCGGATCCCAACGAGGAAGCGGAACCGCCCGAAGGCCGGCTCGGCTGGACCGAGGGCGCCAACCAGCCCTACAGCATCGACACGATGAACGACTTCGACCCGTTCGTGAACGACGTGTACGAGTTCTGCGAGGCGCAGCGCATCGAGATCGATACGATCTCGCAGGAGATGGGACCGGCGCAGTTCGAGCTCAACTTCCTGCACGGCCATCCCGTCGACCTTGCCGACCAGGTATTCCTGTTCAAGCGCACCATCCGCGAGGCCGCGATCAAGCACAACATGCACGCGACGTTTCTCGCCAAGCCGATGGCGGGCGATGCGGGTAGCGCGCTGCACATTCACCAGAGCGTCGTGGACAGGAACGGCAACAACGTGTTCTCGGATGCCGACGGTAACCCGACCGACCTCTTTCGCGGGTTCCTCGGCGGCCTCCAGCACTATATGAACGAGGCATTGCTCGTGTTCGCGCCCTACGTGAATTCGTACCGGCGCTTCATCAACCCCGATTCGTCGCCGGTCAACCTGGCCTGGGCGATCGACAATCGCACGGTCGGGCTGCGCGTTCCCGATTCGTCGCCCGAGGCGCGGCGGGTGGAAAATCGCCTCGCTGGCGCCGACGTCAATCCCTACCTCGTGCTGGCGGCTTCGCTCGCTTGCGGTTACCTCGGCATGGTCGAGGGAATCGAGCCTTCAGCGCCAATAGAGGGCAGTGCCTACGGGCAGGAATTCGGGCTGCACAAGCACCTTTATTCAGCCGTCGACGCGCTGCGCGAGTCGGAAGCCATGCGCAGCATGCTCGGCGAGTCCTTCGTCGACCTCTACACGGCGCTGAAGGATGCGGAGTACGCGGAATTCCAGGAGATCATCACGCCGTGGGAGCGTGAGATCCTGATGTTCAATGTGTAGGACCTGATCATGGCAGCAATGGAAAAACGATCCCGCGAGGCCTGGCAGGAACTCGACAAGGGACATCACCTGCACCCGTTCACGGATCACAAGGACCTGCACGCGAAGCGTTCGCGCATCATCACGCGAGCCGAAGGCGTGTACATATTCGAGGCGGACGGCCAGCGCATACTCGACGGCATGTCGGGACTCTGGTGCGTCAATGCCGGCTATGGTCGGCAGGAGATCGTTGATGCGGCGACGGCCCAGATGCAGGAACTGCCGTACTACAACAATTTTTTCCAGTGCGCGCATCCGCCGTCGATCGAACTGGCCGCGAATCTCAAAGAAGTCAGCCAGCCGCACCTGAATCGTGTCTTTTTTACGGGTTCGGGGTCGGAGTCAAATGACACGATAGTGCGCATGGTGCGGACCTACTGGGACCTGATGGGCCAGCCGCAGCGGCACACGATCATCAGTCGCGACAACGCCTACCACGGCTCGACCGTCGCGGCGGCGAGTCTCGGCGGCATGAAATCGATGCACAAGCAAAGCGGCCTGCCGATCCCGGGCATCGTGCACGTCGATCAGCCCTACTGGTTCGGGTCCGATCGCAGCCTGTCGCCCGCGGAATTCGGCCTCGCGGCCGCGCGCTCGATCGAGGCGAAGATCAACGAAGTGGGTCCCGACAAGGTGGCGGCATTCATCGGCGAGCCTATCCAGGGCGCGGGCGGCGTCATCATACCGCCCGACACGTACTGGCCCGAGGTGCAGCGCATCTGTGACGAACACGGCATCCTGCTGATCTCGGACGAGGTGATCACGGGATTCGGTCGCCTCGGCGAGTGGTTCGGTGCCGACTATTTTGGTACTCGGCCGGACTTCATGCCTTTCGCCAAGGGCGTTACCTCGGGCTACCTGCCGCTCGGCGGCGTGTTTGTCAGCGATCGCGTCGCCGACGTACTCGTCGACAAGGCCGGCGAGTTCGCGCACGGCTACACCTACTCGGGTCACCCGGTCGCCTGCGCCGTGGCACTCGCCAACCTCGAAATTCTGCAGCGCGAGAACCTGATCGAGCGAGTGCGCGATGACATCGGTCCCTACCTGCAGGCGAAGTGGAAGGCGCTCGCGGAGCACCCGCTCGTCGGCGAGGCGCGCATGGTCGGACTCATGGGCGCATTCGAGATCGTGCGGGACAAGGTGACGATGGAACGCTTCGACAAGGATCAGGGCGCGGGAACGGTGTTCCGCGACACGGCCATCGCCAACGGCATCTGCCTGCGCGCGTCGGGCGACACGATCATCTGCGCGCCGCCCTTCGTGCTGTCGCATGCCGAGGCGGATGAACTCATCGACAAGACGCTGCGAACGCTCGAGCAGACGCGCGAGGCCCTCGCGCCATGACGTCGAAGATGCACGACAACGATTTCGCCATCACGCGCGAGGACCTGTACGGGACGACGCCGGAAACGACCTATGCGGGGATCACGTCGTTCATGCGCCGCAAGTACACGCGCGACCTCACAGGGGTCGACGTTGCCGTAACCGGCGTGCCGTTCGACACGTCGACGACCAACCGGCCGGGCGCACGCTTTGGTCCGCGGGCCATTCGCAGCGCATCCACGATCATGGCCTGGGAAAAGCCGTACGGCATGGCCTTCGACCCCTTCGACAAGCTCGCGGTTGCCGACGTCGGGGACTGTCTTTTCGACCACGGCAAGCCGGAATCGGTGCCCGCGGCGATCGAGGCACACGCGACGAACATCCTCTCGCAGGGGCCGGCTCTGCTGACGCTCGGCGGCGATCATTTCATCTCGTATCCGATCCTCAAGGCGCATGCGGCCCGGCACGGGGCGCCGCTGTCACTGCTGCACTTCGACGCGCACAGCGACACCTGGCGCGACGACCACGAGCGTGTCGATCATGGCACGATGTTCTATTGGGCTGCGCGGGAGGGGATCGTCGATCCGGCATCGTCGATTCAAGTCGGCTTGCGGACCGAGAATCCGGATACCCAGGGGTTCAACATCATCGATGCGCCGGGCGTGCACGAGCGCGGCATAGCGAGCGTGATCGAAGAGGTGCGTGGCTGCCTCGGCGACAGGCCCGTCTACGCGACCTTCGACATTGACTGTCTCGACCCGGCGTACGCACCCGGGACAGGCACGCCCGTATGCGGCGGGCTGACGACACACCAGGCGATGGCCATCCTGCGGGGCCTGGCCGGCATCAATGTCATTGGTATGGACGTCGTCGAAGTGGCGCCGGCCTACGACATCGGCGAGATCACGTCACTCGCCGCGTCGCACATCGCGATGGAGATGCTGTACCTGTATGCGTGCGCTCAGGCCGGGTCCTGAATCTCGCCGGGCAGGAACACGTCGACGATCATACGGGCAATCTCGTCGAGCATGCCGTCCGCGTCCACGTCTATGTCGCTCGAGGACCTGAGCTCGTTGGCGAGTGCGAGCAGGCCGCCGCTCGACAGGCGGATCATGTTGAACAGCAGCTTGGGGTCGCCGGGCGGGGCAACGCCGAGTTGCTGAAGTTCCTCGAGCATGCCGAAGGTGTCATCGAACAACGGCTTGAGGTGCGTTTCGATCAGCCAGTCCAGCCGCGGGCTCGGGTAGCTGGCTTCCTGCACCATGACCTTGTGCAGCGCCGGGTACGCCTTGGCATAGTAGACGTAAGCGCGAATCAGTGCGGCCATGCGTTGTTTCGGGTTCTCGTCCCGGCAATCCTCGAGTGAGGCTGCCAGCGACCGCCGAAAATCCCTGAAGACGCGATCCGCGGCCGTGCGCCACAAGAGATCCTTGTTCTTGAAGTGGTAGGTGATCAGGGGATGATGCACGCCGGCGCGCTCGGCGATGTCGCGCGTGGACGTGCCCTTGAAGCCCTGTTCCGAGAACGCCTGTATCGCCGCGTCGAGCAGTTTTTGTTGCGTCAGCAAGCTGCGCTGTTGTTGTTTGCGTACCGGCCGGGCGGCCACCGGTTGCGGTTCCTGCGACATTGTATTTTTGTGCCCAAATGTGCCGTCCCTCGTCAGGGTAGCCGGAAAACCCTGACCGGTCCAGTTAGGCAAACGCCCTGAGCCGTGCGTGAGTCAGTTCTCGTACGCGAACATCATGCGCACGCCGGCCCGTTTCTCGACGACTTCGCCGGCTTCGACCACGGGCTCGAACGCCCACTTCTCGACGGCACGAATGGCCGCCTTGTCAAAGGTCCCCTGCGGCGACGAATCACGGACTTCGACGTCCCGGACCGTGCCGTCGACGGTAACCGTGAACAGCACGTCGACCCAGCCGGAAGCACCGCGTCGCTCAGCCGCGCGCGGGTACTTCGGTGCGACATACCTGGTTCGTGTCAGCGAACTCATCGAGACTGTTTCCTGCGCGGGTACGTCGGCCGATCCGGCGGGCGGCGCAATTGGCTGACTGCCGGGATCGGTCTGTGCGGCGCTGGCGACCTGCTCTGCGGATGCGGTCTGTGCCGCCGCGGCTTGCGCCGCCGCACGACGTTCTTCTTCGGCACGGCGCTCGGCAGCGCGGCGCTCTTCGGCAGCGCGTTCCGCCTCGACGCGGCGGCGTTCTTCGGTCGCCCGGCGCTCGCGCGCCGCTATCGCTTCG
>JABDQH010000100.1 GCA_013042375.1 Woeseiaceae bacterium | reverse complement strand
GATAAAGATGATGCAAGGCGCTTGCTTCTTCGCCTGGTCGAACATGTCGCGAACGCGCGAGGCGCCCACACCGACGAACATCTCGACGAAATCAGAACCGGAGATCGTAAAGAACGGTACCTTGGCTTCGCCCGCAATAGCCCTGGCCAGCAGCGTCTTACCGGTACCCGGCGGGCCCACCATCAGGACGCCCTTGGGAATCTTGCCGCCAAGGCGCTGGAACTTGCTCGGGTCCTTGAGGAATTCGACAATCTCGGCGACCTCGGCCTTCGCCTCTTCGACGCCCGCAACGTCGGCGAACGTAATGCCAACCTGGTCCTCGCCGAGCAGCCGCGCCTTGCTCTTGCCGAACGACATTGCGCCGCGGCCACCGCCGCCGCCCTGCATCTGTCGCATAAAGTAAATCCAGACGCCGATCAGCAGCAGGATCGGGAACGAGCTGATGAGGAGATTGGTCAGCAGGCCCTGCTTCGGTTTCTCGACGCCCCAGGTGTCAACGCCATTGGATTTGAGCTCGCCGACCAGAACCGTGTAGTCCGTTTCGGGCACGCGCGTGAAGTTCTGCAGGCTCTCGCGCGAGGCGCCATAGCGGATGACGTCGTTTTCCTTGTCGATCTCGGCGACGCGCACCTGGCCCGATTCGACCGAATCCAGGAACTGCGAGTAAGGCTGCTCGGCCGGGTTCGGCGCCGTGACGCTCGAAAGATTCTGCACCACCGTCAGCAGGACGACGATGATGACTACAAAAACCAGTATGTTCTTCGTTAAATCATTCACGATGCAGACGCTACTATAAAGAGAAGTTTCTCGCTACCAAATAGACCTCACGACTTGCGGCACGCGAGGCATCCGGTTTTATGACCCGAACGCGCCCGAAAGCGTTCCGCGCATCGCGCACGAATTCGTCGAAGCCCTCGCCCTGGAAGACCTTGCAGACGAAGCTGCCGCCCGGTTTCAGTACCCGCTGCGCCAGGTCAAGGGCCAACTCGGCCAGGTACATGGAGCGGGGCTGATCGACTACCCGGGTTCCGCTGATATTGGGGGCCATATCACTCATTACAAGGTCTGCGCCATCTTCCCCCACGAGCCCGAGCAAGCGCTCGAAAACGGCGTCCTCGCGGAAGTCGCCCTGCACGAACTCGACGCAGGGCAAGGCGTCCATCGCGAGCAGGTCGACGGCGACGATGCGCGCCCGGCCGTCGAGCTTCTCGGTCACGTACTGGCTCCAGCCGCCCGGCGCAGCTCCCAGGTCGACGCAGACCATGCCCGGCTTGAGCAGCCTTTCCCGGCGGTCGATCTCTTCGAGCTTGAACACGGCCCGCGAGCGCCAGCCCTCCTTGCGGGCCCGCTGCACGTAAGGGTCGCGCTCCTGGCGCTCCCGCCAACTGCCGCCCGCACGCCGGCGTTTGCTCATTGCCCGCCTCCTGTTTCAGGTTTATCCTGCGCGGCCATGGACCTCAGTGAACGTCAGAAGAAACACCTGCGCGGCCTCGGCCACCAACTCAAGCCGCTGATCATGGTGGGCGACGCCGGCCTCAGCGACTCGCTCATGGCCGAGTACGAAGCCACGCTCGATCACCACGAATTGATCAAGGTCCGGGTCCGTGTCGGCGATCGTGACGCCCGCGATGCCATCATCGACACGCTATGCGACAAGGGCCGCGCAACCCTCGTGCAGCGAATCGGCAACATGGCGCTGCTCTACCGCCCCAATCTCAGCAAGAAACCCGACAAGCGGCTTAAATTGCCCTTGCGTTAGTCCTGTCCGTAGCGGACTTCAAGGATGTCGAAGGTCTTCTGCCCGTCGGGGGCCTGGAATTCGATCGCATCGCCCTCGTCCTTGCCAATGAGCGCCCGGGCGATCGGCGACGTGTACGAAATCATTCCCTTCTTGATGTCCGCTTCATCCTCGCCGACGATCGTGTAGGTCCGCTCTTCGTCGGTCGCCTCGTCGAGGATCACGACCGTCGAACCGAAGATCACCTTGCCGCGCGCATCGACCGCGGAAACGTCGATGATCTGCTTGTGCGAAAGCTTGCCTTCGATGTCCTTGATGCGCGCCTCGATAAACCCCTGCTCCTCTTTCGCCGCGTGATACTCGGCGTTTTCCTTGAGGTCACCATGCGCGCGCGCCTCGGCAATCGCCTTGACGACGTTGGGCCGATTGACGCTCTTCAGTCGCTTGAGTTCCACTTCCAGCAGTTCGTGGCCGCGCACGGTCATCGGCACCTTGCTCACGCCACCACCTCTTTATGCAAGTCCTGCAGGCGATTCACGTCAGGATTGTCGATGTTTTCGATCGCGCGACAGGTGGCGATGGCCGCGCCCAGCGTCGTGTAATAGGTTACGCCCCTGCGCACCGCCTCGGCCCGAATCGATTCGGATTCGACGATCGCTTGCTTACCCTCAGTCGTATTGACGATCAGGTCGATCTCACCGTTTTTGATCATGTCGACGATGTGCGGGCGCCCCTCGCGCACCTTGTTGGCCCTGCGGCATGATACACCAGCGGTGGCCAGCGCCTCGGCCGTGCCGTGGGTTGCGACGAGATCGAATCCCATTCCGGCCAGGATCTTGCCGAGTTCGACGGCGCCTTCCTTGTCGCGCTCGCGGACGCTGACCAGGGCGGTGCCGCGGCGCGGCAGGATGACGCCCGAAGCAAGCTGCGCCTTGGCATAGGCCTCGCCGAAGGTGCGCCCGACTCCCATGACTTCGCCCGTCGACTTCATCTCGGGCCCGAGAATCGGGTCGGAGCCCGGGAACTTGATGAACGGGAACACGGCTTCCTTGACCGAGTAATAGCCGGGTATACGCTGCTCGACGAAGCCCTGCTTCTCGAGCGTCTCGCCGATCATGACCTTGGCCGCAATCTTCGCGAGCGGCATGCCGATCGCCTTGGACACGAACGGCGCGGTGCGGGAGGCGCGCGGATTGACTTCGAGCAGGTAGATGGTACCCGCCTGAATCGCGAACTGCGTGTTCATCAGACCGACGACGTTGAGCCCCTTCGCAAGCTTGACGACCTGTTCTTCGAGAGCCTCCTGGATCTCGGACGACAGGCTGAACGGCGGCAGCGAGCAGCCCGAATCGCCCGAGTGCACGCCCGCCTGCTCGATGTGCTCCATGACGCCGCCGATCAATACGCGCTCGCCGTCGCAGATGCAGTCGACGTCGACCTCCGTCGCGAGATCCAGGAAACGATCGAGCAGCACCGGGCTGTCGTTCGATACGTTGATCGCCGCATCCATATACGCTGCGAGGTCATCGTCGTTGTGTACGATTTCCATGGCGCGCCCGCCGAGCACGTAGGACGGCCTGACGACGAGCGGATAACCGACTTTCGAGGCGCGCTTGAGCGCCTCCTCCTTGCTGCTGGCCGTACGATTGGGCGGTTGCCGCAAGCCGAGCTCTTTGACGAGCTGCTGGAAGCGCTCGCGGTCTTCGGCCAGGTCGATCGCATCGGGCGACGTTCCGACGATCGGCGCGCCCGCGGCCTCGAGATCGCGCGCCAGTTTGAGTGGTGTCTGGCCGCCGTACTGCACGATGACGCCCTTCGGCTTCTCCTTGTCGATGATCTCCATGACGTCTTCGAAGGTCAGCGACTCGAAGTACAACCGGTCCGACGTGTCGTAGTCGGTCGAGACGGTTTCCGGGTTGCAGTTGACCATGATGGTCTCGAAGCCCGACTCCTTGAGCGCCAGTGCCGCATGTACGCAGCAATAGTCGAACTCGATGCCTTGCCCGATACGGTTCGGGCCACCGCCGAGAATCATTATCTTCGGCCGCCTGCTCGGTTTCGCCTCGCACTCGTCCTCGTAAGTCGAGTACATATAGGCCGTGGTCGTTGCAAACTCCGCGGCACAGGTATCCACGCGCTTGAATACCGGGCGAATTCCCAATGCAATACGACGCTTGCGCACGACCTTTTCGTCGGCTTTGACGATTTCGCCGATGCGCGCGTCGGAGAAGCCCTTGCGCTTGGCCTGGCGAAGAACCGCTTTGTCGAGTCCCTCGAGCCCAAGCTGCCGAATGCCGTTCTCGTCATTCACGAGATCCGCGATCTGCACGACAAACCATGGGTCGATGCCCGTTACCTGGGCAACGTCTTCATGGGAATAGCCGTGCCGCAGCGCGTCTGCGACGTAGAGAATGCGACTGGCTCCCGGGATGCGCAGTTCCTGGCGCAGGTGATCGCGCTCGAGGTCGGTTGCGATCGGCCCGCTGATCTCGCTGAGGCCGGTAATTCCGGTCTCGAGGCCGCGCAGCGCCTTTTGCAGCGACTCCTGGAAATTGCGGCCGATCGCCATGACTTCACCGACCGATTTCATTTGCGTCGTCAGGCGGTCACTCGCGCCCGGGAACTTCTCGAACGTGAAGCGCGGAATCTTGGTGACCACGTAATCGATCGCAGGTTCGAAGGACGCCGGTGTCCGCCCGCCCGTGATGTCGTTCTTCAGTTCGTCCAGGGTGTAACCGACGGCGAGTTTTGCCGCAACCTTGGCGATCGGGAAGCCGGTTGCCTTCGAGGCCAGCGCGGACGAACGCGACACGCGCGGGTTCATCTCGATGATCAGCACCCGGCCCGTGTCGGGGCAGACCGCGAACTGGACGTTCGACCCGCCGGTTTCGACGCCGATCTTGCGCAGCACGTCGATCGACGCATTGCGCAGACGCTGGTATTCCTTGTCCGTCAGGGTCTGGGCCGGCGCCACCGTGATCGAGTCGCCGGTGTGCACGCCCATCGGATCGAAGTTCTCGATTGCGCAAACAATGATGCAGTTGTCGTTGCGGTCGCGCACGACCTCCATCTCGAATTCCTTCCACCCGATCACCGACTCTTCGAGCAAGACCTCGGTCGTCGGGGACATCTCGAGCCCGTGCGCAACGATGCGCTCGAACTCCTCGCGGTTGTATGCGATACCGCCGCCCGTCCCGCCCAGCGTGAACGAGGGCCGGATGATCGTCGGAAAGCCGATCGCGCCCTGTTTTTCGATGGCCTCCTCGACGGAATGGGCAATATCGGCGCGCGGACTCTCCAGCCCGATCTCGGCCATGGCCTTGCGGAACAGGTCGCGATCCTCGGCCATGTCGATCGCCTCGCGCGAAGCGGCAATCATCTCGACATCAAATTTCTCGAGGACGCCCTCGCGCGCGAGATCGAGAGCACAGTTGAGGCCGGTCTGCCCACCCATCGTCGGCAGCAGCGCATCCGGGCGCTCCTTCTCGATGATCGATGCAACCGCGGTCCAGTGGATAGGCTCGATGTAGATCGCGTCGGCCATCTCGGGGTCCGTCATGATGGTCGCGGGATTCGAGTTGACGAGGATGACGCGGAAACCCTCCTCGCGCAGGGCCTTACATGCCTGTGCACCCGAGTAATCGAACTCGCAGGCCTGGCCGATGACGATCGGGCCGGCGCCGATTATGAGAATGCTCTTGAGATCGTTGCGTTTCGGCATCGAAACTAAACGAGATTTTCGTTTAAGTAAATCATATAAATTATTGTTTTATCGACTTTTTTATCTGGAAAGAATTGCCTTGAGACCGGCTTTCTTCTGCGCTTCCATGCTCTGTATGAAACGCTCGAACAGCGGCAGCAGGTCGTGCGGGCCGGGGCTCGCCTCGGGATGCCCCTGGAAACCGAAGGCCGGTCGATCCTCGAACGCAATACCCTGCAACGTGCCGTCGAACAGCGACCGGTGTGTCGTCCGAACATTGTCGGGCAGCGAATCCTCCGCGACCGCGAACCCGTGGTTCTGGCTCGTAATCATTACCCGGCCGCTCGCAAGATCCTGGACCGGGTGATTGGCGCCGTGATGGCCGAACTTCATCTTCTCGGTCCGTGCACCGGCAGCGAGCGCCAGGAGCTGGTGGCCGAGGCAGATGCCGAAGACCGGGATACCCTTGGCCAGGAACTCGCGAATCGCATCGATCGCATACTCGCAGGGCTCCGGGTCGCCCGGGCCATTGGACAGGAAGATGCCGTCCGGCGAGTAACCGAACGCTTCCTCGGCGCTGGTCTCTGCCGGCACGACCGTCAGGCGGCAGTCGAGATCCGACAACAGGCGCAGGATATTGCGCTTCACGCCGAAGTCGTAAGCGACGACATGGTGAGGGGAAATGCGACGGCTCATGATGCGCGGCGACCTGCCGAACGTCGTGCCATGACTCCACTGGTAGGCCTCCTGCGTCGTCACGAACTTCGCAAGGTCCGTGCCGGCGATCCCGGGGAACTTGCGGGCATGCTCGACGGCCGTCTCGACTTTCTGCTCTCCGGTCATGATGCAGCCCGACTGCGCCCCTTTTTCCCGAATGATGCGCGTCAGCTTGCGCGTATCGATGTCGGCAATCGCAACGCACCCGCCCTGCTTGAGGAAATCGGTTAAGGAACGCTCCGCGCGCCAGCTGCTGGTCAGCATCGAGCTGTCACGAATGATGAGGCCGGACGCATGGATCCTGGACGACTCCATGTCTTCGCTGTTGGTGCCCGTGTTGCCGATGTGGGGGTACGTCAGCGTTACGATCTGCCGGCAATAGGACGGATCGGTGAGAATCTCCTGGTAACCGGTCATCGCGGTGTTGAACACGACTTCGCCGATCGTCTGGCCGTCGGCGCCGATCGAGGTGCCGTGGAAAACGGTACCGTCCTGTAGTGCGAGAATGGCTGGCGTGCTCAAAAGCGACCCTCAAGATTGATCTGTATTCGACCACCCGAGGCAGCGAAAATGTCGCATTTAGATGCAACAAAGCGGAAGGGCCGTGCCTTCCGCTCGCGAAATTTCGCCGACCGCACAGCGATCCGGCGTAGTTTACAGAAGCCTCAGCCGGCGAACAATACGTCGCCGATGTTATAGCGGCCCGGAGCCCGGTCGACCACCCAGCGCGCCGCGCGAATAGCGCCGTCCGCGAATACCTGCCGCGTCGTGACGGCATGCGCGAGCGTCAGTGTCTCCGTCGGCGAACGCATCACGACCTCATGCTCCCCAGGCACCTCGCCGCGGCGCTCGCTCTCGAACTCGACCGACCCCGTCCCCTGCTCGCCGCGCGCGGCCGCGATGGCCTCGCCGAGCTTCAGGGCGGTGCCGGAAGGTGCATCCTTCTTGTGCACATGGTGGACCTCCGCGATGTGCACGTCGAAATGGGGCCCCAGCGACGCAGCCGCATCGCGGACCGCGCGGGTCAGCACGGCGATACCGATGCTCATGTTGCGGTCGTAGACTACGGGTATCGTCGCCGCGGCCTCGACCATACGGTGCAGGTGCTCTTCGCCGAGACCGCTGACGCCGCAGACCAGCGGCGTGCCGTGCCGGATCACCGCGTCGAGGACCTGCAGCGTGCCATCGGGAAGGCTGAAATCGATGACGACATCGGCATCCCGGACGAGCGCGTCGAGGTCGTCGCCGCGCGCCCAGATCCCGGCGAGTTCCATACCGGCCTCCGACTCGAGGCCGGCGGCAATCGCCTGGCCCATGCGCCCCGCCCCCGCGACGGCGACGCGAATCACGGACTGATCCGCTCGAAGAACCGCTTGACCGTATCGAGCCAGCCACCGGCACGCGGGCTGTGTTTTTCACCGCCGGCGCGCAGGGTCGCGTCAAAGCGCTCGAGCAGTTCTCTTTGCTCGGACGTCAGGTGCACGGGCGTCTCGACGGCAACCTGCGCAAACAGGTCGCCGTTACGCGGATCGCGTACTGTCGTCACCCCTTTGCCACGCAGGCGAAAGACCTTGCCCGACTGCGTGCCCGCAGGGATCTTGAGCGACACGTTGCCGTCGAGCGTCGGCAACTCTACCTCGCCGCCCAGCGTTGCCGCCGCATAGCTCACCGGCACCTCACAACTCAGGTTGGCGCCCTCGCGCTCGAAGATCTTGTGCGGCTTGACGCGAATCTCGACATACAGGTCTCCCGGCGGTCCGCCATTGCGCCCGGCTTCGCCCTCGCCCGACAGGCGAATCCGGTCGCCGTCATCGACGCCGGCCGGGACCTTGACCGACAGGGTCTTGGTCTTGCGCACGCGACCGCGACCGTGGCAATCAGCGCACGGATCGGCAATCGTGGTGCCCGCGCCCTTGCAGGCCGGGCAGGTTTGCTGGATCGAGAAGAAGCCCTGCTGCATGCGCACCTGGCCGGCGCCGCCGCAGGTCGTGCATTGCACCGGCTCGCTGCCCTTCCTCGCGCCGCTGCCGCCACAGGTGTCACAGCTCACCTGGGTCGGGACGTCGATCGTGATGGTGTCGCCGTTGACCGCGGTCTCGAGTTCGAGCTTGAGCTCGTAGCCGAGATCCGCGCCGCGGAATACCTGTGGTCCGCCGCGACGGCGTCCGCCGCCGAAGATGTCGCCGAACACATCGCCGAAGATATCGCCGAAGCCTTCGGCCGAGAATCCGCCCGCGCCGCCGGCGCCGCCCTGCAGCCCGTCGTGGCCGTAGCGGTCGTACATGGCGCGCTTGTCGTCGTCCTTGAGGACTTCGTAGGCTTCCTTGGCTTCCTTGAATTTCTTCTCGGAGGCCTCGCCGTCGTCCTTGTTTCGGTCGGGGTGGAATTTCATGGCGAGGCGACGGTACGCCTTCTTGATCTCGTCGCCGGAAGCCGACTTCGAGACGCCCAGGACTTCGTAGTAATCGCGTTTCGCCATAGTCGTTAAATGGGGTCAGTTCTTTTTAACAAATGGGCCGAACCGACTTTTCCTGTAGCCGGTTCGACCCTTCCTTATCGCTTCCGAAAGTCGCTTCGGCCCCGACTTCCTACTTGTCGTCCTTGTCCACTTCCTCGAACTCGGCATCGACGACGTCGTCATCACCGCCGGTCGCATCCTCGGGCGTCGCCTCGGCGGCCTGCTCGGCGTAGAGCTTCTGCGCAAGTCCGCCGGAGGCCTCGCCGAGTGCGGCCGTCTTGGTCTCGATAGCTTCCTTGTCGTCGCCCTCGAGCGCCTTCTTGAGGTCGGCGATCGCATTCTCCACCGCGAGCCTCTCTTCCTGCGAGGCCTTCTCACCGAGCTCGCTCAGCGTCTTCTCGGCCGCGTGAATCAGGCCGTCGGCCTGGTTGCGCGTGTCGACGAGTTCGCGGAACTTGCGATCTTCCTCTGCGTGGCTCTCGGCGTCCGAGACCATCTTCTCGATTTCGTCATCCGACAGGCCGCTCGATGCCTTGATCACGATATTCTGGCTCTTGCCGGTCGCCTTGTCTTTGGCCGACACGTTGAGGATGCCGTTGGCGTCGATGTCGAACGTGACCTCGATCTGCGGCAGGCCGCGCGGCGCCGGCGGAATGTCGGTGAGGTCGAAGCGACCCAGCGACTTGTTGTCCATGGCGCGTTCGCGCTCACCCTGCAGTACGTGAATCGTCACGGCCGTCTGGTTGTCGTCAGCCGTCGAGAACACCTGCTCGGCATTGGCCGGGATGGTTGTGTTCTTGTCGATGAGCTTGGTCAGAACGCCGCCAAGCGTCTCGATGCCGAGCGACAGCGGTGTGACGTCGAGCAGCAGGACGTCCTTGACCTCGCCGGCCAGTACACCGCCCTGGATTGCCGCGCCGAGTGCGACAGCCTCGTCCGGATTTACGTCCCTGCGCGGTTCCTTGCCGAAGAAGTTCTGTACTTCCTCGAAGACCTTGGGCATGCGCGTCTGGCCGCCGACGAGAATAACGTCGTCGATCTCATTGACCTTGAGGCCCGCGTCCTTGAGCGCGATGCGACAGGGTTCGATCGTGCGCGTGATCAGCCCCTCGACGAGCGACTCGAGCTTGGCGCGCGTCAGCTTGATGTTGAGGTGCTTCGGTCCCGCGGCATCGGCCGTGATGTACGGCAGGTTGACCTCGGTCTGCTGCTGCGAGCTGAGCTCGATCTTGGCCTTCTCGGCCGCTTCCTTGAGGCGCTGCATCGCCAGCGGATCCGACGTGATGTCGACGCCGCTTTCGCGCTCGAATTCCGCGGTCAGGTACTCGATGACCCGCATGTCGAAATCCTCACCGCCGAGGAAGGTATCGCCGTTCGTGGCCAGGACCTCGAACTGGTGCTCGCCGTCGACTTCGGCAATCTCGATGATCGAGACGTCGAAGGTGCCGCCGCCGAGGTCGAACACGGCGATCTTGGCGTCGCCGCGCTTCTTGTCCATGCCGTAGGCCAGGGCTGCCGCCGTCGGCTCGTTGATGATGCGCTTGACCTCGAGACCCGCAATTTTGCCGGCGTCCTTGGTCGCCTGGCGCTGCGAGTCGTTGAAGTAGGCCGGCACCGTGACCACGGCCTCATTGACCTCGTGGCCGAGGTAATCCTCGGCGGTCTGCTTCATCTTCATGAGCACGCGCGCCGAGATCTCGGGCGGCGCCATCTTTTTGCCTTGCGCCTCGACCCAGGCATCGCCGTTGTCGGCTTTCGCAATCGTGTACGGCACCATCTTGATGTCGCGCTGCACGACGTCGTCTTCGAAGCGACGGCCGATCAGGCGCTTGATGGCAAACAGCGTGTTGTCCGGATTGGTGACGGCCTGGCGCTTGGCCGACTGGCCGACGAGCACCTGGTCGTCCTTGGTGAATGCGACGATCGACGGCGTCGTGCGATCGCCTTCCGAGTTCTCGATGACCCTCGGCGTATCTCCTTCCATCACTGCGACGCAGGAGTTCGTGGTGCCGAGGTCGATGCCAATGACTTTACCCATGTTGTTCTACTCCAAAAATCTGGAAATTCCTCAAAACTGGCTGTTAAGTGGGGCCGCAATGCCCCGTTTCAAGCCGAATACGGTGCCAAATAGGGTGCCAGTCACCTTATTTCCGAGGCCTGCGCCGGGAATTGCCACTGCGCTTGCCAGAAATAAGGTGACTGGCACCGTATTTGCGCCCTATTTAGTCGGCAGCGACGATCACCATCGCGGGACGCAGCAGGCGGCCGTTCAGCGTGTAGCCCTTCTGCACGACGGTAACGACCGAACCCGGTTCGACGTCGTCGGACGGCTGCATGCTGATAGCTGCGTGCAGTTCCGGGTCGAAGGGCTCGCCGGCGGGATCGACCTCTTCGATGCCGAAGCGATTGAACGTCGACGTCAGCAACTTGAGCGTGGCGTTCTTGCCTTCGATCAGGCTCTCGACGCTGGCGCCCTCGGCTGCCGCGAGGCCTATCTCGAGCGTATCGCGGACCGCCAGCAGCTCCTTGCCGAAGCGCTCGAGCGCAAATTTGTGGGCACTCTCGACATCGCGCGCGGCACGCTTGCGGACGTTCTCGAGCTCCGCGGCCGTGCGCAGATAGCGGTTCCAGTTCTCTTCGGCCTTCGCTGTTGCCGCCGCCAGCTCGTCTTCGGGCTCGGCGGCTGCGGCCGCGTCGTCGGTCACATCGTCCTGCGCGGCCTCGTCGGCCGGCACTTCCTCACCGACATCGTCGAGAGGCTTTTCGGGGCGTTCCGCATTCATCGGGTGCTCCAGGGTCGGTAGTACAATTTCGATGTGCGCAGTGTGGGGACCCGCGGGAAAATTTCAAGCACTCAATCGGTCGATTTCCTGGTCGCGTCGAGCGGGCCGTGGCTCAGGACCGACTCGAGCAGCTTGGCCGTCACGTCCACGATCGGCACCACGCGGTCGTAGGCCATGCGCGTCGGCCCGATGACGCCGAGCACGCCAATCGTCTCGTCGTCGACGTGGTAGGGCGCGGTCACGACGCTGCAGTCATCGAGAATCTCGTAACCTGATTCCTCGCCGATGAACACGCGCACGCCCTCAGCGCTGATACTGCGGTCCAGCAGGTCGAGGATCATGCGCTTGCGTGAGAACGCCTCGAACAGCTGCCGCAGCGTGTCGACGTCCGACAGCTCCGCGAAGTCCATGAGATTGGTTTCACCCGCCAGCACGTATTCCTCGTCAGGGTGCTCCGCCTTGTCCATTGCCGAATGCGCGACCGCAATAATGTCGTGCATGGCCTGGTTCATCGAGTCGCGCGTAGCGTCGAGGTCCTCGAGCAGTTTCTCGCGCACCGTGTGCAGGTCCGAACCGGCATAGTGCGTGTTTATGTAGTTCTGCGCCTGCTGCAGTTCCGAACTCGTGAACTCGGTCTCGAGGTGCAGGATACGATTCTGGACCTCGGTGTCATTGACGACGAGGATCACGAGCACGCGATTCTCGGACAGGGGCAGGAACTCGATCTGTCGCAGCAGCACCTTGGCGGCGCGCGGCACCGTAACGATGCCGGCCATGCTTGTGAACTCCGAGAGCATGTTCGACACCGTGCCGATAAGCGAGGCCGGATTATCGAAATCGCCGCCGAGCTTGTGACGAATCCTCCGGATGTCGCTGCTGCCGGGCTGGCGATAACGCACGAGCGTGTCGACGAACATGCGGTAGCCGAGCGGCGTCGGCACGCGTCCGGCAGAGGTATGCGGCGCCGCGACGAGACCCAGTTCCTCGAGGTCGGACATGACGTTGCGGATGGTAGCCGGGCTCAGGTCGAGCCCCGAGTCTTTCGACAGCGTGCGCGAACCGACCGGCTGGCCGTCGCGGATATAACGCTGTATCAGGACCCTGAGCAGGTGCCTGCCGCGATCGGTCGGCGCGTTTTTGCTTGCATCTGGCGACATTCGCCAGAAACGCTAACAACGGCTTGGCGGTCGGTCAAGGGTCTGCAACAATCGACCCATGGGCACTGAATTCAAGGCAATTGCGCTGGTCGGGCGGCATGCAGACGCGCGCGTTGCCGAACCGATGCAGGCGCTGGCCCGACACCTCACGGCGCAAGGCTGCGATGTCTACGCCGCCGCGACGCTGGAACTCGAGCTCGAGGCGAGGCGCATTCCCGAAGAGTCCCTCTGCGAGGACGCCGATCTTGCCATCGCGATCGGCGGCGACGGCACGATGCTGTACGCCAGCCGCCTGGCACGCGATTCCGGCACCCCGATCCTCGGCGTCAACCGCGGGCGTCTCGGCTTCCTCGCCGACATCACGCCCGACGAGATGATCGCCAGTGTCGACCAGGTCCTGGCCGGTCATTACCAGAAGGACTCTCGCATGATGCTCGAAGCGCGCTTCGCGACTGCCGAGGGCGAAACCGTCAACGCATTCGGGCTCAACGACGTCGTCCTGCAGCGCCGCGGCGCCGACGGCATGGTCGATTTCTCGACCTACATCGATGGCCGCTTCGTCAACACGCACTCGGGCGATGGCCTGATCGTTGCAACGCCGACCGGCTCGACGGCCTATGCACTCAGCTGCGGCGGCCCGATCCTGGAACCGCATATCGATGCCGTAGCGCTGGTGCCGGTCTGCCCCCATACGCTGACCGATCGCCCTATCGTCGTACCGCACAGCCAGGTAATCGACGTCTCGCTGCTGCGCCGCGACAACACGTGCGCGGAGATCACGGTCGACGGCGTGCACCTCGGCACGATGCGCGCCGGCGACTCCCTGCGCATTGCCGCGGCGAGCAAGGGCATCACGATGCTGCACCCGCCCGGACACGACTTCTATGGCATCCTGCGCTCGAAGCTCTACTGGGGCCGCGACCTGCGCAAACGTGCCGACGAACAGGAATCCTGACGTGCTGACCAGCCTGCAGGTGCGTAATTTCGCGATTGTCGACCGCATCGACGTCGAGCTGCAGCCCGGCATGACCGTGCTCACGGGCGAGACCGGCGCCGGCAAGTCGATTCTCGTCGACGCCCTGGGGCTGGTGCTCGGCGACCGCGGCAGCGCGCAGCTGGTGCGCGATGGAGCGCCGCGCGCCGAATTTGCCGCGGCCTTCGATATTTCGAGCCTGCCGGCGGTCGGCGCGTGGCTCGAGGAGCAGGCACTCGACCTCGACGATGAATGCCTGCTCAGGCGCGTCATCAATGCCGACGGCCGGTCGCGCGCATTCGTCAACGGCAACGCCGTACCGGTGTCGCAGCTCAAGTCGCTGGGCGAATTGCTGGTCGACATTCATGGCCAACATTTTCACCAGTCGCTCGCCCGCCGGGACGTGCAGCGCGACTTGCTCGATCACTTCGGAGGCCTGCTCGACGCCCGCGCCATCGTTGCCACGCACTACATCGAGTGGCAATCGATCGCCGAACGGCTCGAGAGACTGCTCGCGGCCGAATCCGACCGGGCCTCACGACTCGACCTGCTGACCTTCCAGTTGCAGGAACTGGACTCACTGAATATCCGCAGTGGCGAACACGAGGAGCTGCAGAACGAGCGGCAAAAACTCGCGAACAGCGGTCGCCTCGCCGAAGGCATCGGCGCAGCACTCGATGGGCTGTACGACAGCGACCAGGGTAACGCGAACGGCCTTGTGGCCGAAGCGCTGCGTTCGCTGGAGCAGCTCGTCGAATTCGACGCAGATCTCGCGCCCGCGAGCGAACTGCTGCAGGATGCAAGCATCCACCTCGGCGAGGCTGCCGACCTGCTGCGGCGCTACGGCGAGACTATCGACATGGACCCGGCGCGACGTGACTGGGTCGAAGACCGGCTCGATGCGATCCGTTCGGTCTGTCGCAAGCACCGGGTCGAGCCCGAAGCGTTGCCGGCGCTGGTCGGCTCACTGCGCGAGGAACACGACGAACTCAGCCATGCCGAAGAACGCGGACGCGAGCTCGAGCAGCAGGCCGACGCTGCCAGGGCCGAGTTCCTGGCGCACGCGCAGGCTTTATCGGCAGCGAGACGGGACGCCGCCGCGGGTTTTGAGGCCGCCGTGAGCGACGCGATGCAGGGGCTCGGCATGCCGGGCGGCGTCTTCGAAGTGGCCCTTACCGCCCTCGACGAGAGCGGCGCCAGGCCCTGGGGCATCGACAACATCGAGTTCCTGATCAGCGCCAACCCGGGGCAGGCTCCGCAGTCCCTTGCGAAGATCGCCTCGGGAGGCGAGTTGTCGCGCATGAGCCTCGCCATCCAGGTGATCGCCAGCGATGGCAGCGAGATACCGACAATGGTCTTCGACGAAGTCGACAGCGGCGTGGGTGGCGGTGTCGCGGAAATGGTCGGCCGCCGCCTGCAGGAGCTTGGTGCACGTCGACAGGTCCTGTGCGTCACCCACTTGCCGCAAGTGGCGAGCCTCGCCGACCAGCATTTCCGCGTCAGCAAGGTGACCGACGGTAAGGCCACGCGCACGCAGATCAGCGCCCTGACGGCGGACGAACGAACCGAAGAGCTGGCGAGGATGCTCGGCGGCGTCGAGATCACGCGCAAGACACTGGAGCACGCGGCCGAGATGCTGGCCGGGGGTCGGCGCAAACGCGCCTGATCGAGTCTCAGTCGTCGTCCGGCCGGGTCTTCACGTACAGGACCAGGCTGTGGTCGACCAGTTCAAAGCCGTGTTTCTCGGCGATCTCGCGTTGCAGGCGCTCGATATCCTCGCTGACGAATTCGATGACGTCGCCCGTATCGACGCACACCATGTGATCGTGGTGATCGCCGTCATCGAGTTCGAACACCGAGTGGCCGCCTTCGAAATTGTGGCGCGTCACGAGTCCGGCGGACTCGAACTGGGTGAGTACCCGGTAAACCGTTGCCAGCCCGATGTCCTCACCGGAGTTCAGCAGCTCCTTGTAAATATCCTCCGCACTGAGGTGGCGCTCATTCGCCTTCTCAAGTATCTCGAGGATCTTGAGGCGCGGCAGCGTGATCTTGAGGCCGGCCTGGCGAAGTTCGTTTCGTTGCTGCATGGGCAAACTCATTCAGGGTATGATGCGCGCCTATTATGACGCAGCTCGCAGCCGGACTCTATGATTAACCGTAAGTGGACCGCTTTCGCACTCGCGACCATTGTGCTGGTCGTGACCAGCGGCTGTGTCTATCGCGCCAGTATCGCGCAGGGCAATTTCCTCGAGGAACAGGACCTCGAGCAGCTCGAAATCGGCATGACGCGCAACCAGGTGCGCTTCCTCCTCGGCACGCCGATGGTCGGCGATCCCTTTCACCGCGATCGCTGGGACTACGTCTACTACATCAAAGTCGGCCGCGACGCGACGGTCGGCAAACGCTGGTTGACTGTCATGTTCAGCGATGATGTCGTCAGCGAAATCCGCAAAGACCAGGACTTAGACCCCCGCCTTTAGGCGTCGCGCCTCCCTGGGGTCTGTTTCGAGCGGCCGGTAGATCTCGACGCGATCGTCCTCCC
The DNA here is from genome assembly GCA_013042375.1 of Woeseiaceae bacterium. Taxonomy (GTDB): domain Bacteria; phylum Pseudomonadota; class Gammaproteobacteria; order Steroidobacterales; family Woeseiaceae; genus UBA1847. Next base: position 3,154 of record JABDQH010000100.1, on the reverse strand, counting down.
TGAGCACGCGGCTGCGCTCGGCCGGCCGCCCCCAGATGCCGACCTGCAAGACGGACATATCGATTTCGGGAAACCGTCGTTCGATGCCGCTTTGGCTTATCGCCTCCGCCACGGTGGCGCCGGCCTCGACATCGAGCGCCTCGAGCACCTGCCGGTCGGGCAGTGCGAATACGACCTCAACGCGCATAGACGTCCGCGGCCCGACGTGTGAATGCGTCGATGAGTGCGCTGCACGTATGCTCGAAGAACCGACCGAAGATTACGTCGGTCGCGCGGTTTTCGAACTCGAACTCGAGCTCGAGCCCGACCTTGGAGCCGGTGGCACCGAGCTGCATGAATTGCCACCCGCCCGACAGGTGCCGAAACGGCCCGCCCACGAGCTCTATGCCGAGGAATTCGGCCTCGCGAAACACGTTACGCGTGCGGAAGCGCTTGCTGATGCGTCCTCGATGCAGTTCGAGCGAAGCCTCGATGAAGTCTTCGCCATGGATGTGGACCTCGGCGTCGTTACACCACGGCAGGAACGCCGGGTAGGCTTCGACATCCTTGACGAGCGCAAACATCTGCGCCGACGTGTACGGCACAAGCGCACTGCGGCTTACCTTGCGCATTGCGCGCGCGGCCCGTCAGCCGAGCAGGCCGATCGCGTTGAGCAGGACAAACAGGATGCCGACCGGCGCCAGGTAGCGCGCCGAGAATCGCCACAGCTTGTAGAGGGCCCCGGAACCGCCCAGCTCGTCGGAGGTCGAGTTGCGGCTCATGACCCAGCCGGCAAACCAGACAATCAACAACCCGCCAAGCGGCAACATGACGTTACTGGTCAGGTAATCGACATTGTCGAAGATCGTGCCGGCCAGGAAACGCGCGTCGGCCAGGACATTGAACGACAACACCGAGCCGAGGCCGATGAACCAGATGAGCAGGCCTACACCGACCGTCGCCTGGGCGCGGGTCTTGCTGTAGTGCTCCACGATCCATGCCACGGCCGGTTCCATGAGGCCGATAGCCGAGGTCCACGCGGCGAAAGACAGCAGCACGAAGAAGACGGTCGAGAAGAACACCCCGCCCGGCATCTGGCCGAATGCGAGCGGCAGCGTATTGAAGACCAGGCCAGGCCCATCGCCCGGCGTCAGGCCATTGGCAAACACGAGCGGGAATATGGCGAGACCGGCCAGCATGGCGATCGACGTGTCCGCGGTCACCACGGCCGCCGACGCGCCCGTGATCGAGGTTTCCTCGGGCAGGTAGGCGCCGTAGGCCATGACTGCACCCATACCGATGCTCAGCGTGAAGAATGCCTGTCCGAGTGCCGCGAGGATGCTGTCGCGTGTCAGTGCCCCGAAATCGGGCGTGAACATGAACGCGACGCCCTGCCCGAAGTAACCTGAACTGATCGAGTAGCCGAGCAGCACGAGCATCAGGACCAGGAGAGCGGGCACCATGAAGCGCACCGCCTGCTCGAGACCGCGTTCGACGCCGCGGGCAACGACAAACACGGCCAGTCCCATGAAGACCGTGTGCGTGAGGCCAACCAGTCGCCAGTCGCCGACGAAATTGTCGAACTCGGCGCCGACCGCTTGCGGCGACGCGCCGGCGAACACGCCGCTGACGCTCTTGACGATGTACGCGAGCGTCCAGCCCGCGATGACGCTGTAATACGAGAGGATCAGGATGCCTGCAACCACGCCCAGGCCGCCGACCCAGCGCCACCTCCCGGAGCCGCCCTCCTCTTTGCCCAGCAGCTCCATCGTGCGTACCGGGTTGCGCCGGCCGCGACGGCCTATCAGGATTTCGGACATCATGACGGGCATGCCGATCAGGATGACGCAGGCGAGATAGACCAGCACGAATGCTCCGCCGCCATTCTGGCCGGCGATGTAGGGGAACTTCCAGATATTGCCGAGCCCGACCGCGGAACCGGTCACGGCGAGAATAAAGGCCATCCGCGATGACCAGTTGCCGTGAAGCGAGCTGCGTTTCCCGTCGTCGGTCTGCTGAGTGAGCATGGTCGATCCCGTGGCGCAAATATTCCGGCGATTCTCATACAAAAACCCGCGCCATACAACGCTTTGCCCGTATAATCCGGCGGCGGATCAAGGGCTTCCACACGCTGATGGGCAAGAAAAAGAGCAGGCAAAAGGCGGCCGGCAACACGATTGCCGTGAATCGCAGGGCGCGCCACGACTACTTCATCGAAGACCGTTTCGAGGCCGGACTGTGCCTCGAAGGCTGGGAGGTCAAGAGCCTGCGTGCCGGCAACGCCCAGCTGACCGAGGCCTATGTCAACCTGAGGCAAGGCGAGGCCTGGCTGGTCGGCGCACATTTCGCGCCGCTGAAGACGGTGTCGACACACATCAAGGCGGACCCCACCCGCGCGCGCAAACTGCTGCTGCACCGGCACGAGCTGGACCGGCTCACGGGCGCCGTCGAGCGCAAGGGCTACACGCTCGTGCCACTCGACCTGCACTGGCACAAGGGCCGCGCCAAGCTCGCAATCGGGCTGGGCAAGGGCAAGAAGCAGCACGACAAACGGGCGGACCGCAAGGACCGCGACTGGCAGCGCCAGAAAGAACGGATCCTAAAACACTAGTTTTAAAACAGTATGTTACTGGATATTATTAAAGTAATTTATTAATATTTTATTTTGGAAAAACCTACCCTAAGTCGTTGTAATTTGGCCATTTGGCCATACACTTGATGGAACACGGGGGTGACATGGCTTCGACGTGGGTCGCGAAACTCCGAGTGCATGCCGAGGGACAGACAACCTCGTAAATCCAGCTGTAAAACTTATAGTTGCCAACGACGACAACTACGCACTAGCTGCTTAAAACCCAGCAAATGCCTTCTGCCCGGATCGTGCCTGTGCGTCCGGATCGCAGGAGTCACCGACACAGGACCGCGGTGAGGGCATGTTCAGGGCCTGACCCGTTAAATCCTTACTGAGCTGGCTGCGAGTCTTCCCTGCCCGTCGGGTAGCCCGCAGTAAGATCAAAGACGGTATAAGCATGTAGACCTCGTAGCGGAGGACTTGCGGACGCGAGTTCGATTCTCGCCACCTCCACCAACAAGAAAGGCCGCCCACTGGGCGGCCTTTTTCGTCTGCGTCAACGAAGATCAATACCTCGCGTCGAGAACCTCTTCGACCTTGCCC
>JABDQH010000092.1 GCA_013042375.1 Woeseiaceae bacterium | reverse complement strand
GGCGCCACCGGCCCATCGCGTGCCCGCGCTGCAGTTCGGTGGACACCGAGGTTGTCAGCGAATTCGGGTCTACGGCCTGCAAGGCTTCCTACCGCTGCCTGGACTGCCTCGAGCCTTTCGAATACTTCAAGTGCCTGTGAAAAAGTTTCACGCGCTCAAGGTCACCGCCAAATCCCGCGAAGCGAAGGACGCCATCCGAATCGCCCTCGAGGTGGCCGACGAGCTGCGCGGCGAGTATGCGTTCCGCGCGGGTCAGCACTTGCCGATTCAGATCGAGCGCGACGGCAAGAAGCTGCGGCGCACCTACAGCATCTGCTCTCCCGAGGGACAGTGGCCGCTGGAAATCGGCGTGCGCGTCCAGGCGGGCGGGGCGTTCGGCGAGTTCGCGGCCAATGACCTCGAGGTCGGCGACACGCTCGAGGTGATGCCGCCGACGGGCCGCTTTCATCTTGCCGACGAATCGACAGGCGACAGGTTCCACGTCGGTTTCGCGGCCGGCAGCGGCATTACACCGATACTCTCGATTATCGCGACCGTCTTGCAGCAGGAGCCCGCGAGCCGCTTCGCCCTTTTCTACGGCAATCGCAAACAGGATACGACCATGTTCATCGACGACCTGTTTGCGCTCAAGAACCGCTATCCGCATCGGTTGCAGCTGCACTTCGTGTTCAGCGAAGACGAACAGGAATTCGAGATCGGCAGCGGGCGCCTCGATGCGGACAAAGTCGCGCAACTGCACAAGCACTTTTGCGCCGGGGTCGACGTCGACGAGGCCTGGGTCTGCGGCCCGGGCGCGATGATCGATACCGTGACCGACGCACTCGTGGGTCTCGGCATGCGCGAAGAAGACGTGCACGCCGAGCGCTTCGGCGTGCCGCGCGGGGAGAGACCGCCGGTCCGATCGGCGGTTAGCGCAGATACGACGCAGGTCACGGTGATCATGGACGGTCACAAGAAGGGCTTCGACATGCCGCGCGACGGCAGCAACATCGTCGATGCGGCGGCTGCGCAGGGCGTGGAGCTGCCCTATTCATGCAAGGGCGGCGTGTGCGCCACGTGCCGGACACACCTGCGCAGCGGCAAAGTCGATATGGCTGTCAACTACGGGCTCGAACCCTGGGAGGTGGAGCAGGGATTCGTCCTCGCGTGCCAGAGCACGCCGCTCAGTGACGACATCCTGCTGGATTACGATAAATCCTGAGCCGGTTTGGCGCGATTTCAAAACCGCCTTGCGCGCTGCAGGCGTAAAATCAGGCGAATGGGAAATTCGAAAGCAGCCGACGAACTGCCCTCGCGGCGCAGCTCCTACGACTACGACGACCTGATCGCCAGCGGTCACGGCGAGCTGTTCGGCAAGAGCAACGGTCGCCTGCCGCTTCCCAATATGCTGATGCTTGATCGTATCGCGCTGATCGACAAGGACGGCGGCAAGTACGGCAAGGGCCAGATCCAGGCCGAACTCGACATCAGGCCCGAGCTGTGGTTCTTCGACTGTCACTTCGAGGGCGATCCGGTCATGCCGGGCTGCCTCGGTCTCGATGCGATGTGGCAACTCGTCGGCTTCCACCTCTGCTGGCAGGGACTCGAGGGCCGCGGCCGCGCGCTCGGCGTCGGTAAGGTCAAGTTCACGGGCCAGGTGCTGCCGACCGCGAAGAAGGTCACCTACCAGATAGACATCAAGCGCGTCATCGCGCGCAAGCTCAACATGGCGATCGCCGACGGATCCTTGTCGGTCGACGGTCGCGAAATCTACACGGCCGATGACTTGCGCGTCGGCCTGTTCACTTCCACCGACGACTTCTAGGAGGCTGCATGCGGCGTGCGGTCATCACCGGACTCGGCGCGGTTTCGTGCATCGGTAATTCCAGGGCGGAAATCCTCCAGTCTTTAAAGGACGGGCGCTCCGGTATCGTCGCCAACGAGACCTTCGCCGAGATGGGCCTCAGAAGCCAGGTCTCGGGCAGCTGCAGCATCGATCTGAAGGAGCACATCGACCGCAAGGTCCTGCGCTTCATGGGCGATGCGGCCGCTTATGCTTACATCGCGATGCGCCAGGCGATTGACGACTCCGGGCTCGACGACAGCGATGTGTCGAACGTGATGACCGGCCTGATAGCGGGCTCGGGGGGCGCTTCGAGTTCGAATGTCGTCATAGCCGCCGACAAACTGCGCGAGCGCGGCGTGCGCAAGATCGGGCCCTACGCCGTGACCAAGACGATGGGCAGCACCGTCGCCGCGTGTCTCGCGACGCCCTACAAGATCAAGGGCCTCAACTATTCGATCACGTCGGCCTGCGCGACGAGTGCGCACTGCATCGGCGCGGCTGCCGAACAGATCGCGATGGGCAAGCAGGACATCGTGTTCGCGGGCGGCGGAGAAGAGGAAGACTGGACGCTGGCCGCGCTGTTCGACGCCATGGGTGCGCTGTCGACCGAGTACAACGACGATCCGGCGCGTGCGTCGCGGCCCTACGATGCGGGCCGCGACGGTTTTGTCATTTCCTCCGGAGCCGGCATGGTCGTGGTCGAGGAGCTCGAGCATGCGCGGGCCCGCGGCGCGAAGATCTACGCCGAAATCGTCGGCTTCGGCGCGACCTCGGACGGCCACGACATGGTTGCCCCGTCAGGCGAGGGCGCCATTCGTTGCATGCAAATGGCGCGCGCGACGGTCGACGGGCCGATCGACTACATCAACACGCACGGCACGAGCACGCCGGTCGGCGACGTGCAGGAAGTCGAGGCCATGCAGACGCTGTTCGGCGACGAGATGCCGCGCTACGGCTCGACCAAGTCGATGTGCGGCCATTCGCTGGGTGCGACCGGCGCGCAGGAAGCGATCCACTGCCTGCTCTTGCTCGAGCACGACTTCATCGCGCCGTCGATCAATGTCGAGGACCCGGACGAGGTAGTGCGCGGAACGCCGCTCGTTACGGAGCGTATCGACAACGCCGGGATTCGTACGGCGATGACCAACAGCTTCGGTTTCGGCGGTACCAACGGGACGCTGGTGTTCCAGAAACCCTGATCCTCGGCCATAATCGGGCGCTATGAGCCTCGAAATACTGAACGAAACCGGCTGCTTCGGCGGCCGCATCGGTTTCTATCGCCACCGCTCCGACGTCAACGACTGCGACATGCAGCTCTCCGTATTCGTGCCGCCGCAGGCGGCCAGCGGCAAGGTGCCGGTCCTGACCTTCCTCTCGGGACTGACCTGTACCGAAGAGAACTTCATGGTAAAGAGCGGCGCGCAGCGCGTCGCGGCCGAGCTCGGGTTGATGCTCGTCTCACCGGATACGAGCCCGCGCGGCGAGGGCGTGCCGGACGATCCCGACGGCGACTATGACATGGGGCTCGGGGCTGGCTTCTACCTGAACGCCACGCAGGCGCCCTGGTCCCGGCACTACCACATGTACGACTACGTGACCGAGGAGCTGCAGCAGGCCGTGTTCGAAAATTTCCCGGGAGACGCCGAACGCCACGGCTTGACCGGGCACTCGATGGGCGGGCACGGCGCGCTGATAATCGGGTTGCGAAATCCCGCCATGTTCCGCTCGCTGTCCGCGTTCGCGCCGATATGCACGACGCTGCACAGCCCCTGGGGCCAGAAGGCGCTTGGTCTTTACCTCGGCGACGACACGTCGACGTGGCACGACTACGATGCGTGCGAAGTCGCGCGCCGCTCGGGCGATGTCACCCGTTTTGATCGCATCCTGGTCGACCAGGGCCGCGACGATCCCTATCTCGCCGAGCAGCTCAGGCCCGAGCTGCTCGAGGCCGCATGCCGGGAGAGCGGTCTGCCGCTGGACCTGCGCATTCACGACGGCTACGACCACGGCTACTACTTCATCTCGACCTTCGTCGAGGCACAGCTGAGATTTCATCACGAACGCCTGAGAGCCTGAGCATGGAGCAGTGGCTCATACTCGGCATCGCGATGCTCGCAACGGGTGTCGTCGCCGGCATCCTCGCCGGCCTGTTCGGCATCGGCGGCGGCATCGTCATCGTGCCGGTACTCGAAGCGGCGCTCGGCTTCATCGGCGTGGATCCGGCGATCCGCATGCACGTCGCGGTCGGCACGTCCCTCGCCACGATCATCCCGACCTCGATATCGTCCGCGCGCTCGCACCACCGTCACGGCGCCGTCGATGTCGGCATCGTCAGGCGCTGGGCCGTCTTCGTCCTTCTCGGCGCGCTGCTCGGCGCGTACATCGCCTCGCGGGTGCACAGCGACGTGCTGGCCATCGTGTTCGCCACGCTCGCTATGCTCATGGCTGTGAAGAGCGTGTTCTTTCCCGAGAGCCGCGCGCTCACCGACGAGATTCCGGGCGGGCCGCTCGTTCCGGGCCTGCTGCTGTTCATCGGCTGCGCGTCCGCCATGATGGGCATCGGCGGCGGTCTCTTCACGGTAATGACGCTGACGCTTTTCGGCGTGGCAATCCACCGGGCGGTCGGCACGGCCGCCTTGTTCGGTTTGTTCATCGCCTTGCCGGGCACGCTCGGCTTCATTGCGGCCGGGTGGGACGATCCGCGGATTCCCGCGGCCAGCCTGGGCTTCGTCAGTTTGCTCGGCTTTGTGTGCATCGCACCGACGACGGTGCTGACCGCGCCGCTCGGCGCGAGGATCGCGCATGCCCTGTCCGCGAAGCGCCTGAGCATGCTGTTCGGGATATTTCTCGTCGTCGCCTCGATACGACTTTTCTACAGGGCGCTCGCATGAATCGTGTTTTCACCTGCCTGCTCGTCCTCTTTCTGCTCCCGGCCTGCGGTCCGCGCGACCTCGAGCCCGATGCGGCCATCGAGTGCGAGCGCTGCGCCGACTGGAACGAGCCGCTGGACCCGTTTCGAATTCACGGCAATACCTGGTACGTCGGCACGGACGGCCTGTCGGCGATCCTGATCGAGACCGGCGACGGGCTCGTGCTGATCGACGGCGGCCTGCCGCAATCGGCCGCACTGATCGAGGCGAGCATCCGCGAACTCGGCTTCGATGCACACGACATCGTCGCGATCCTCCTCTCTCATCCGCACTACGACCACGCGGGCGGTATCAATGCGCTGCAGCGCATGACGGGCGCGAGCGTCTACACGAGCGAGGCAGGCATCGTGACGCTCGGGAGCGGACGGCTGCAGGAGGGTGACCCGCAGCACGTCGCGGACTCCGACGACGGCCGCTTCCCGGCTGCCCGCAACGTCCTGGCCGCGGGCGACGGCGAGCGTTTAGTCTTCGGCGAAGTCGGCATAACGGCCGTGCATACGCCGGGCCATACGGCCGGCAGCGTGACGTGGACCTGGCAGTCCTGTGCGCTCGGCACCTGCTACGACGTCGTCTACGCGGACAGCCTGACGCCCGTGTCGGCGCCGGGCTTCTCCTTCGCGGAAAGCGGCGCCGCCACTTCGCTCATCGAAAGCGCCGGCGTCATCGCAGACCTCGAGTGCGACATCCTGCTCTCGCCGCACCCGTTCTTTTTCGGCCTCTACGACAAGCTCGAGCGCATCGACGAGGGCAACCCGTTCGTCAACGAGCTGGCCTGCACCTTCTACGCCGAGGAAGCGCTCGGCTGGCTCGAGCAGCGATTGGAGGCCGAAGGCTATTCGCGATACTTGGAGTAGTTTCGAGCAAATCCACCACTAAGAAGCGAAAAATTCATGCTAAACCCGAACCTCGACACAAACGCCTTGGCCGCTCGTTTTCGCGAAGATGGTCGCATCCGCATTGAGAATGTACTCGATGCTGCCATCGCGGAGCGCATCCGCAGTGCATGCAAGACAGATGTTCCCTATGAGTTCATGAGCTTTATCGACGGAAGAAACGTCGCGGTTCCGTCTGCTGATATGGCGAAGTTCGATCAGTCTCAGATGCAGGAATTTCGAGTCAAAATGATGGACGCTGCCGCAAAGGGCGTCGGTTTTTTCTACAGCGGCTATATGATGGCCCGCAAGTTTGATGCATCTGGCAACGAAAACTTGCAGTTTTTACACAGCGTGTTCGAATACCTGAACGGCGACGAAATGTTGGCATTCGTCAGCGCAATTAGCGGGCGCGATGATCTGAAAAGTGCCGATGCGCAGTTCACGCGGTACACGCCTGGCCAGTTCCTGACGCGACATCGCGACGACGTTACGAGCGAAGAGCGTCGCCTCGGCTACGTACTTGCGTTTAGTAAGAACTGGCATCCCGATTGGGGAGGATTGCTGCAGTTCTTCGAAGACGACGGAACGCCGCGCGATGCCTGGGCACCCAAGTTCAACTCGATGTCCTTGTTCGATATCCGTCACGTCCATTCAGTGACGTTCATCGCCCCGTTTGCGATGGAACAACGCCTCTCTTTGACAGGCTGGTTTCGCGCC
>JABDQH010000090.1 GCA_013042375.1 Woeseiaceae bacterium | reverse complement strand
AACTGAAACTGCATGAATTGCCTGGTGACCAGATCAAAACGTTGCCAGATAATTGGAGCGATCTAACTTTGATCGAAGTGTCAAACCCGTTCGCAAAATACGCGCTCACAGACAAGTCGAGCGGACTACTTCATACGGTTACTTTTCTTAGGTACCCGGACGGCAAATGGCTTATTCAGAGCATGTAGCGCGACCATGTCGGGGATTGATCGAATCTTGTGCTTAGTCAGCGCCCGGAGCGTCTGCTTGTTCGCGCTATAATTTCCGCAGTCGACCCTTAGCTGTCACTCGACACACCAGAGAATTTCGGTTGACCGAAGATGAGTAGTCAAATCGAATCCAAAGGCAAGATCCATCCTGAGATGCTGGTCGGCATCTCGGCCGTCGTCATTGGCCTGTGTGCGCTCGGCGTGTCGCTCTATGAAACCAGCCTGATGCGTTCTGAGCAGCGGGCGGCTGTCGTGCCCATCCTCGAGCTTGGACGCTCCTACAACTATTCCGTCACCGATCCGTCGCGAAACCGGCTTTCCCTGATCGCAGAGAACGTCGGCATTGGCCCGGCGCGCGTCATCGACTTCCGTGTCACGATCGACGGAGAGTCCTATACGACCTGGGACGCCGCAATGCGCACCTTGGCCGGCGCCGAGGATCGCATCGCCTACAGCATGTCCACCATCAACGGTCGCACGATTCCGCCCGACAGGAGGATAGAGATGTTCAAGCTGTCGGACCTCGAGTATCTCGATGCAATCCTCGAGGGCTTCGAACGCCTGGATTTGGAGGCCTGCTACTGCTCCGTCTTCGACGAGTGCTGGACGACGAAAATGACGACGTTCGGCGCATCGGAGCCGGTCGAGGGCTGTGCGCGAAAGGACGAGTCGTTTACGGAGTGAACGTCCGCTTGTGGCCGCTCGCCCTCAATGCGGGCTCCTGCAAGAGGTGCGTCAGTGCCAATAAACTGGCGGTGGCGGTTCTCTGACGATCTTTTCCAGCGTGCTCAACAATTCTACGCGCGTAGAGTTGATCTCCGGCGCGAAAGTCTCCTCCCCGGGTTCGAATCTGCCTTCCTCGATCATGTCCTCTGGCCGGTAGCCGTACTTCGGTAGCTCGATGCCGTCGGGTCTGACGAATACCCACCTGTCCCTGAAGTCCTTGCGCATCGTGAAGCCGCCCTCGTGCAAGAGCGTGTGATGCTTCGTGCACAGGAGTTTCAGGTTCTCGAGTGAGGTCTCACCGCCGTTCGCCCAGTGCTCGATGTGATGTATGTGCAGGAAGCGCTTGTTCCTGCAGCCCGGGAAAGTACAGGTATGGTTGTCTCTCGCCCGCACCGCGCGCTCGAGCGCTTTGGGAACAATACGCGACTTGCGGCCGATGCTGAGCGGCTCACCGGCGTCATTCTCGGTCAGAACGACGGCCTTGCCGTCGCAGCAGATGCGCTTCACCGTCTCGACGGGGAGAGCAGAGCGGCCTTCTTTACCGGCAAGGGCGGCCTGGTCGACGTGAATGGTCACGACGTGATGGTCGGCGTCGCCACCCGCCTCACCGGCCAGGTACTCATGCAGCATGTTGGTGAACGCATCGGCCTGCCGCGTCGACCAGCTCGTATCGACGAGATCGGGAATCTTGAGACATTCGTCATCGCGTGCCTTGTCGAGCGCTTTCTCCAACAGCTCTGCCACTTCCATCGGCAGCTCCACCGTGATCTTCGCCATGCCGCGCTCATAGTTACGCTGCATGTAGAAGGACCGCCTTGCGTGCGCATCGGCAGCAACCTTCGTCGAATCGGGCAGGCCGAAGCGCATCTGCCGGCAATACTCGGTGACGTGGCGCGAGGAATGCCGCAACGCGAACTCGAGGAGCTTTTCCTCGTTGTCCGGATTCGCAATCCGTGTCATCTCCCGGGCCTTGGTGTAGGACAGCCTGCCGGAGGCCAGCGCCTCGGCGATCAGCGGCAGCTCACTGATGGCATGTGCAACACGGACCTTGTCGCGCGCCGTCGAATAGCTGAAGTCGCAGCGGTACTCGAGCCACTCGGCCGTGTTGGCAAGACCGTACTTCAAGTAGCAGCCCCGCAGATCGAATTCGCGAATCAGCACGAGCATCTCGTAGATCACAGCGTCGATACGGGCGGCGCAGCTGAAGATTTTCTTATCGAGTTCCTCGACGGATACGAGGTCGGGGACGGTTGAAGCGGTGCTTTCCATGGCAGGTCTCCGGCACGAGTCAGGGACCTGTAATTATATCCAGTAGTTACCTAAGAATCAACGTAAAAACTTTATAAAACAGCAAGTTATACCGACCTGAGGTACCAGTCGAAATCGAGCGGCGCGACCGCGTTGTGGAACCTCGCGCTCTCGGCGCGCCGCACCATCGTGTAGTAACGGCAGTAGTCCTCGCCGAGGTACTCGCGCAGGACCTTGCTGCGCGCGAACCTGTCGAGTGCCTGGTCCCAGCGATTCGGGATCCTGAGCTTCGGCACGATCGCTTCGCCCTGTTGGACCATCCGGCCCGGGTCGATGCGGTTCTTGATGCCGTAATGCGCCCCGGCGACGACGGCGGCCATGACCAGGTACGGGTTCGCGTCTGCGCCGGCGACGCGGTGTTCGAAGCGCAGGTTGTTCTCGTCCGATTCCGGGACTCGCACCGACACGACCCGATGATTGACCCCCCAGTTCGGCTCGACCGGCGCGAACATGTCGGGGCGCAGGCGGCGATAGGAATTGGCGTTGGGCGCGAAGATCGCGGTCGATTCGGGCATGAGTTTCAGCAGGCCGCCGACGGCATGGCGCAGGCGCGCGGAAAAGGGCGGCAAAGCCATCTTCTCCTTGCCCTGCGAAAAGTAGTTGCGCCCGTCCTTGTCGACCAGGCTCATGTGGATGTGCAGCCCGTTGCCCGCGTCCTCCTCGAAAGGCTTGGCCATGAAGCATGCGATGAAACCGTGCTTGCGTGCCGCAGCCTTGATGATGCGCTTGAGCATGACGGCGTGGTCGCAGGCCAGGACCGCGTCGCCGATATGGTGGAGGTTGATCTCGAACTGTCCGGGCGAGTACTCGGAAATCGCGGCTTCGGCCGGGACGTTCTGCAGCGCGCACCAGTCATAAACGTCATCGAGAAAGCCCTCGACCTCGAACAGGTCGTCGGGCAGGTACACCTGGGCGCCGGGCTGGACGCGGTCGGTCCCCGGCACTTTCGGGGTGCCGGCGACGATGTTCTCGCGCCGGCCGTCGAGCAGGTAGAACTCGAGCTCGGTGGCGACGACGGGCCGTATGCCGCGCTTTGCGAATGGCCGCAGCGCGTTCTCGAGGACCGTGCGCGGGTCGGCAAAAAACGGGCTGCCATCTGCGTCATCGATGCGGAAGAACGCCTGCCCCATCGGCTTGCCGGCCCAGGGCACGGGAACGATCGATGCGGGGACCATGCGGGCCGGCAGGTCGGGGTCGCCGTCGTCGGCACCGTAGGGGACTCCGCTCGTTACCTCGCCGAGGCTGTTGAGCAGCGTCGTACCGGCGCAGAAGACAAAGCCGTCGCGCGTGACCTTGTCGAACTCCCGCCGGCGGACGCGTTTGCCTCGCAGGATGCCGCTGAGATCGGGGATCAGCAGGTCCAGCGACTCGAACTGCCCGTGTTTTCTCTCGGCCGCGCGTAACTCGCTGAGCAGGGATTTCTTCTTCGCCATGTCGTCGCCCCTCGTTCGTGCGCAACCAAGCATCAGCGATTTGCAGCGCTGTCGCAACAACGCCAGATAGACTAATATATGAAACGATAATTCATATTATGAAACCTCTAGCCGTCAACACCCGCTCACCCCAGGGCGCGCAGTCCGCACTGCGCGCGATGCGTCTTCTCAAGCTGTTCACGCCCGAACGCCCCGAGCTGCAGCTTCGCGAACTCAGCCACCTGGCCGGCCTCAACAAGACGACCACACACCGGCTCCTGCAGGCCCTCGCCAGCGAGGCGATGCTCGAGCGCAGCACGGATTCGGGCGGCTACCGGCTCGGTCCGGCGCTTATCGCACTCGGCATGCAGGCACTTGCCGGCGACGACCTGCGATCGCGCGCGCGGCCGCTGCTGGCAAGCCTGGCGGCCGACACGGGCGAGACCGCGACGCTCGAAATGCCGGTCGAGGACACGATGCTGATCCTCGACGAAGTCAGCGGTGGACACCGCGTGGCGGCCGGCGGCAATGTTGGCACGCGCTGGGCCATGCACGCGACCTCAACCGGGAAAGCGTTCATCGCGTTCGGGCAGGACGGCATGGCACGGCTCGGCGAGCGCCTCACGCCGCTGACGGTGATGACGATCACGGATCACGACAAGCTCGCCGCGCAGCTCGACGAGATCCGGCGGCGAGGCTTCGCCGAGACGGTCGACGAGCTCGAGGACGGGTTCGCGGGCGTCGGCACGGTCGTGCGCGGTCGGGCGGGGGAAGTCGTCGCGGCGATGTCGATATGCGGCCCGACGCAGCGCCTGACCGAGAGCCGGCGGGCGAGCCT
>JABDQH010000014.1 GCA_013042375.1 Woeseiaceae bacterium | reverse complement strand
TTCCAAGACAGGCTTTCATCTCTTCTCGCGCGACTTCGAGATCGACATCACCTCGACCGGCGAGATGCAGGCAGAGATCACGCGGCTCGTCGTCGCCAACCTCAAGGTCGCCGTCGACGACCAGGCGCTCGACACGGGCAGCTACACGATCGCCGATCCGGACGCGTACGTGCGCTACATGCTCGGCCGCGAGGCCGCCAACCGCCCGCGCACGATGGCCAACCTCGACGAGGCCATCGTGCAGTTCGACCAGGCGCTCGCGCTCGACCCCGACTTCCCGGCCGCGCACGCCGGGCTGTGCAGCGCGCACATCTCGCGCTACGAGTTGCAGGAAGACACGGAAGACCTCGCCCGTGCCGAGGATGCCTGTGCGCGCGCTATGTCGATCGCGCCGCGCCTGTCGGTCGTCATCAACACGACCGCGAGGCTCTACCGGCACACCGGGCGGCTCGCCGAGGCCGAGAACCTGTTCGCGTCCGCGCTCGACATCGACCCGCAGAATGCCGTCGCGCTGCAGGGCCTCGCCGACTTGCGCGTTCGCGAGCAGCGCTTCGACGAGGCCGAGCAGTACATGCAGCGCGCCATCGAGCTGCAGCCCGGCAACTGGCGCACGCTCAACACGCTCGGCGAAATGTATTTCCGCATGGGACGCTGGGCCGACGCCTCGAGGGCCTATAAGAAAGTCGTGTTCCTCGACCCCGAGAACTTCATAGCGCTCGGCAACGTCGCCGCGACCAGCATGATGCACGGCGACTTCGACAGCGCGCGCGATGCGCTGCTCGAGTCGACCGCTATCGAAAAAGACCCGACGCACGTCGCCAACCTCGCCATCGTCTGGTACTACGAGGGCGAGTACGACGATGCGGTCGACACGTTCCGCGAGGCCATCGAGCTCGCGCCGCTGTCAGTCGCCAATCGCATCGGGCTGGCCGACTCGCTGCGCGCGGCCGGGCGCGAGCGTGCGGCGCAGCGTGCCTACGCCATCGCCAGGCAGCTCGCGACCGATCAGCTCATCGCGACGCCCAACGACGTCGAAGCCCTCGGCTACCTGGCCTGGGCCCAGGCGATGACGGGTGACGACGACGCGGTCGTCACGGCGCAATACGCCACCGACCTCGACCCGGGCGACTACTACGCGCATTACTACCGAGCTCTCGTCGAGCTGCAGTCGGGCGACGCGGGCAACGCCATCGCGGCGGCGGAGCGTGCGCTCGATACCGGTTATCCGGTAGCGGTGCTCGCCGCAGAGCCTATACTGGAAGTGTTATGGGAGGATCCCCGCTTTGTCGCACTGGTGGCAAGGCATAGTGTTGGAGGAAGAAAAAAATGAAAATGAAAAATAGCCTGGTACTGGTGGCGTCGGCGATGCTGGCCTGTTCGGCGACCGTGACCGCGAACCCGAACTGCGCGAATCTTCCGGGCATGATGTTGAAGATCCAGAAGTACAGCATCGACCTCAACGACAAGATGCCCGTCTGCATCACCGTTCCCGGTGAGTTCAAGATCAAGATCAATAATCCCCCGGGTGGTGGCCTGACGGTCGGCGGGGGTGACGTGACGGTCCGGCAGAAGGCCGACCCCGAGAACGCCACTGTGCTGATCAGCGGCGACAACCAGTCGCCGGTCAACAAGATCACGGTCAAGGTCGAAGCAGTCGCCGGCGAGACGGTTTCCGACGGCGACGAGTTCGAGTTCTGGATCGACGTCAAGGGCGTCGGCAAGCTCGACCCGCGCATCCGCGTCGTGCCGAGCAATCAGCTGATGGAGCTGCGGGACGCTGCGATCGCAGACACGCTGGATTCCTTCGGCCTGACGGTCGACGAATACGAAAAGCTGCAGTTGCGGGCCGACTAGAGATAGTCGCCAGGCGAGCTGGCTGTTCGCCTGCGGGAGTGCCTCACGGCGTCCTGAATACCGTCGACATGCTATAATCGTCCGGCTAGGGTTTCGGAAAACCCTATGGGCGCTGAGTACTTACACGGTTTTTATCTCGGCGACCTGTTCATCGAGCCCCTCAACGGACGCGTCACTGGACCGGCCGGCGAGACCCACCTGCCACCAACGGCGGCCGACGTACTCTTGTGTCTGGTCGCAACGCCCGGCGACCACGTTTCGCGTGAATACCTGATCGAACAGGTCTGGGGCGATGGCCACGGCAGCAGCGAAGCCCTGAACCACGCGATAAGCGAAATCCGCCATGCCCTCGGCGACCACGCCGACGATCCCTGCTACATCCAGACGCTGCCGACGCGCGGCTACCGCCTGATCGTCGAGCCGACGCCGACGCCCGGCACGCGGCCCGAAGACTGCGCGCCGCCGCCTGCCGTCGGGCCGCGCTGGTGGCAGGCACTGCTGCGCCACGGCGTCATCCAGGCTTCGGTCGCCTATCTCGTCGCGGGCTGGCTCCTGATCCAGGTTGCCGATGCGACCTTCGAGCAGATCGGGCTGCCAGCGTGGTCCGAGCAGTTCGTCACCTTCGTGGTGATCGGCGGGCTGCCGATCCTCGTCCTGCTGGCGTGGTCGTTCGAGTTCGTCGGCGTGCGCGTCGAGACCGATCGCGGCACGCAGTCGGGTGGCATCTTCCAGGGCCTCGAGCGCAACTACCTCGCGATCTTCATCGCCTACGGCGTCGCGGCGCTCGGCGCGGGCGTCTACCAGGGCACGGTCGGCTTCGAGGGCGCGGCAGCGCCGCCCGTCGTCGCGGCGCAAAGCGAGCCCGAACTCATTCCCGTCGTCGAGAACTCGGTCGCCGTGCTGCGCCTTGCGACCTTCGACGACAGCCCCGAGACCAAGGCCTTCAGCGACGGCCTGAGCGAGGACATCCTCGACGGGCTCGCACGCATCCCGGGTCTCGCCGTCTCGGCGCGCGGCGATGCCTGGTCGCTGCCGACAAACGTGAGCTCCGAGCAGGTGCGCCACCGCCTGCGTGTCGCCAACTACCTTGAAGGCAGCGTGCGCTTCCTCGACGACACGCTGCGCGTCGTCGTGCAGTTCATCGATTCGCAGACCGGCTTTCACCGCTTCTCGCGCGACTTCGAGATCGGCATTGCCTCGACGCGTGACATGCAGGAAGAGATCACGCGCCTCGTCGTCGCCAACCTCAAGGTCGCCGTCGACGACCGGGCGCTCGACACGGGCGACTACGCGACTGCAGATCCTGACGCCTACGTGCATTACATGGTCGGCCGCGAGGCCGCCAACCGGCCGCGCACGATGGCGAACTACGACGAGGCCATCGCGCACTTCAACCGGGCGCTCGCGCTCGATGCGGGCTTCCCGGCCGCGCACGCAGGATTGTGTGCCGCGCACATCTCGCGCTACGAATTCTGGGAAGACACGGCCGACATCGCGCGCGCCGAAGAGGCCTGCTCACGCGCCATGTCGATCGCGCCGCGCCTGCCGGTCGTCATCAACACGAACGCGAGCTTGCGGCGGCTGACGGGACGCTACGCCGAGGCCGAGAGCCTGTACGCGACTGCGCTCGACATCGACGGGCAGAACGCCATCGCGTTGCACGGGCTCGCCGACCTGCGCGTTCGCGCGCAACGCTTTGACGAGGCAGAGCGGTACGTGCAGCGCGCCTTCGAGCTGCAGCCCGGCAACTGGCGCGCGCTCAACGTGCTCGGTGAGATGTATTTCCGCATGGGCCGCTGGGCGGACGCGGCGGACGCGTACAGGAAGGTCGTGTTCCTCGACCCGGAGAACTTCGTCGTGCTCGGTAATCTCGCGGCGACCAGCATGATGTTCGGCGATTTCGACAGCGCCCGCGACGCCCTGTTGAAATCGACCAGTATCGAGCAGGACCCGCTGCACGTCTCGAATCTCGCCATCGTGTGGTATTACGAAGGCGAATACGGTGATGCGATCGACACCTTCCGCCAGGCCATCGAGCTCGCGCCTTTGTCTGTCGCTAATCACATCGGGCTTGCCGACGCGCTGCTCGTGACAGGCAATGAGCGCGAGGCGCAGAGCGCTTACGCCGAGGCCGAACGTCTCGCAAGCGACCAGCTCATGGCGGCGCCGAACGACGGCGAGGCACTCAGCTACCTGGCCTGGGCGCAGGCGATGACGGGTGACGACGACGCGCCCGCCACGGCGCAACGCGCGATCGAACTCGATCCGGGCGATTACTACGCGCACTACTACAAGGCCCTCGTCGAGTTGCGCGCGGGCGACACCGATGCCGCGGTCGATGCGGCGGAACGTGCACTCGACGCCGGCTATCCCGTCGCCGTGCTGGCGGCTGAACCGATACTCGAAGGGCTCTGGGACAATTCCCGCTTTGTCGCACTGATGGCAAGGCACAGCGTTGGAGGACAGCAAAAATGAGAATGAGAAATTTCGTGGTACTCGCAGCGGCGGCGCTCCTCGCTTATTCGGGGACGGTGTTGGCGCAGCAGGACTGCGCGAGCCGCCCGGGCCTGAAGTTGACGGTCAAGAAGTACCACATCGATCTCAACGACAAGAGACCGGTCTGCGTGGAGCTTGGCGGCGCGTTCGTTATCCAGATCGTCAATCCGCAGGATGGCAGCCACGAGGTCAAAGGGGGCGAAGTGACGGTGCAGCAGAAGGTCGCCAAAGACGACGCCGTCATGCTCATCAGCGGTGATAACAACTCGCCGGTCAACAAGGTGACGGTCAACGTCAAGCTGGCCGAGGGTAAGACGAAAAACGACTACGCAATCGGCGACGAGTTCGAGTTCTGGATCAAGATCGAGGGCGTCGGCACGCTCGATCCGCGCATCCGCATCATCCCTGGAAGCAGTGGATCGTAGCAGGCGCCGCGGCGGACAGCCGTGGGAAGAGCTAACTGTTCGCCTGCACCCAGCGCACGATATCGGCCGCGCTCATCGCGCCCGGCTGGCGGGCCACATCGCGCCCGTCTTTGAACAGCACCAGGGTCGGGATGCTGCGGATGTTGAAGCGCGCGGCCGTGCCCTTTGCTTCTTCCGTGTCGACCTTGGCGAGGCGCACCGTCGGTTCGAGTTCGGCCGCGGCCTGCTCGAACTGCGGCGCCATCGCCTTGCACGGTCCGCACCACTCGGCCCAGAAGTCGACGACGACGGGGATGTCGCTGCGCACCACGTGGCGACCGAAGTTCTTGTCGTTGAGTTCTACGGGCTTGCCGTTGAAGACCGGCGCGCGGCAGTTGCCGCACCTCGGTCCATCGCCAAGGCGTTCTGTGGGCAGGCGGTTGATGTTGTCGCAGGCCGGGCAAACGACGTGTGTCTTGTCACTCATGCGTTCTGATGTTGGCCTTGTGTGCAGAAATTCAAGAGGGGAGTAATAGGGTGACAGTCACCTTAACTCTGGGGAATTAAGGTGACTGTCACCCTATTACCCCCCTACGGTCAGGCGATTTTGAGTGCGTCCTCGGGAGACAGATAGTCGTAGCCGAGATCGCGTGCAACGGGTTCGCACGTCACGCGCCCTGCGTGAACGTTGAGGCCATTGGCGAAATGCGGGTCCGCTTTCAGTGCCTCGACCCAACCGTGATTCGCCAGTTCCCTGACGAACGGCAGGGTCGAATTCGTCAACGCGATCGTGCTCGTGCGCGGCACGGCGCCCGGCATGTTCGCCACGCAGTAGTGCACCACGCCGTCGACGACATAGGTCGGCTCCGCGTGCGTCGTCGGATGGCTCGTCTCGAAGCAGCCGCCCTGGTCGATCGAAATGTCGACCATGACCGAGCCGTCCTGCATGGCCTTGACGGTCTCGGCCGTCACCAGCTTCGGTGCCGCGGCGCCCGCAACCAGCACGGCGCCGATGATGAGGTCCGACTCGAGCGCGAGTTCCTCGACGGCATGCTTGGTGGAGAAGCGCGTCGTGACGCGGCCGCCCCACATGTCGTCGATCTCGCGCAGGCGCGGCAGCGAGCGATCGAGGATCGTGACCCGCGCGCCGAGGCCGATGGCCATGTCGGCCGCGTTGGTACCGGAGACGCCGCCGCCGATGACCAGCACGTTGGCCGGTCCGACGCCGGGCACGCCGCCGAGCAGCTTGCCGATACCGCCGTGGGCTTTCTCCAGCGCATGCGCGCCGGCCTGCACCGACAGGCGGCCGGCCACTTCCGACATTGGTGTCAGGAGCGGCAGCGAGCCGTCGTCGGCCGTGACGGTTTCATAGGCGATGGCCGTCGCGCCGGACTTGATAAGTCCCTCGGTCTGCACGGGATCCGGGGCGAGGTGCAGGTAGGTAAACAGCACCTGGCCCTCGCGCAACATCTCGCACTCGACCGGCTGCGGTTCCTTGACCTTGACGATCATGTCGGCCTCGTCGAAGACTTCCTTCGCCGTCTTGACGACGCGCGCGCCGGCCTTGATGTAGTGGGCATCGGTCATGCCAATGGCGCCGCCGGCGTTGGTCTCGACGACGACCTCGTGGCCGTCGTGCACGAGCTCGTGGACACCCGCCGGGGTCATGCCGACGCGAAATTCGAGCGTTTTGATTTCCTTGGGTACCCCGATTCTCATTAGCCCTCTCCCCTGGCCGCGACTTATTATTGTGCATTGCCATGATACGGCGTCTTTTGCGACATCCGCTTGCGTTATATCTGACATATCGTCAGAAATGTGGCATTTTCTGCGATGATTTAATGTTCTTGCGCAGGATTCTGCTATGGCACTCGACCGCTACGACCGCCTGATCCTCGAGGCCCTGCAACAGGACGGGCGCATCAGCAACGTGCAGCTCGCCCAGAAAGTCAGCCTCTCGGAGTCGGCCTGTCTTCGGCGCGTGCGCGCGCTCGAGGAGGCCGGCATGATCGATCGCTACGCGGCGCTTTTGAACCAGAAGCGCGCGGGCCTGCCCGGCAACGTGTTCGTGCAGGTCGGCCTGCACCGCGAGGTCGAAAGTGACCTGGCCGCATTCGAGGACGCCGTGCGCGGCATCCCCGAGGTCATGGAGTGCTACCTGATGTCGGGCGAGTTCGATTACCTGGTGCGTGTGGTCGTCTCGGACATGGCCGACTTCGAACGCATCCACAAGGAATCGCTGACGCGCCTGCCCGGCGTCGCACGCATCAACTCGAGCTTCGCGATCCGCACCGTGCAGCGCAAGACGCAGCTGCCGCTGCGTTAAATGGGGTCAGACCCCATTTATTCGGGCGAAAGCCCCGGCCGAAGCCGGGGCAGAATTGTCGATCGTCTGCAACTAACTAGTACGGAAGATCGACTTTGGCGCGATAGCCGTAGAACTCGCCAAGCGGAATTTGTGCTATCGGCTCATCGTGGAACGGTCTCATGTTCGGCAGGAACACTTCCATTAACGCCGTGGTGTACTGGTACCGGCACTTGTTGAACAGAACGACATGCCCGCTGATCTTCGCGATGTAGACGGGCTCTTTGTCCGAGGCATAAGCAAAACCCGTGAACGTGTAGTCGAACGTATTCCAGCCGGTGCGCTTCCAGTTTCCGCGCATGCTGCCGATGCGCTTCGCAAACTTGAAAGGCGGTACGCCTGCAAGATCCGGTACATCCGCAAATGAAGGATCGAATACCGGGAACTCGAAAAGGTTGCTGCCCATTTTTTCGGAATTGCCGGTCACGGTTACCGACCAGCCTGTGAACGTCGTGTCGCCAGGACCAACGACGCCGAACCACGTTCCGATATTCGAGCAGCCTTTCTTATGATGACCACCGGCCATCGCGATGCCGGGGCTCGCGAATGCCAGCAACAGGATGCCGAGCAGTGCGCCACGAATGATGCTGGTGCGCATGTCTACCTCCAGGCCGCGAATGCGGCTCTGCGAGGAGCCTCAGGAATCTGAAAGTGAACCCGGTGTCGGGCTATCCGACGCCTTCTAACCTGTTCAGCCAGGTCGCTCTTCGGCAGGTAAGGCTCCGCAGCCGACCTCTGAGCGGGCTCGGAACTGGCCGCATAGACTGCCGTTGACCTGCCGTGATGGCAGGGAGCGCGAAAGGCACGGGCAGTCGTCCATAAGGGCCGCGCCATCGCCGGGCGACCTTAATCTATGTCGGCGCGGCAGCGCTGACAATTCGGAGTTCAGACTATTGACACGGTTTCGGGACGCAACTGCCACTGCGGTAAATGGGGTCAGACCTTTTTAACAATTGGAAGGTCGGAATAGCCCGGTCGCGCGCTGAGTCAATTGTTAAAAAGGTCTGACCCCATTTATTCGGGCGGGACGAATTCCGTGGGGGCGGAGGACCCTTCGCCGAAGAAGAACTTTTCCATCTCTTCCTCGAGGAACTTGCGTGCCTGCGGCTCGATCGGCGTCAGGCGGTACTCGTTGATGAGCATGGTCTGGTGCGTAAGCCAGCGGCTCCATGCTTCCTTCGAGACATTGTCGTAGATCCGTTGCCCGAGCTCGCCCGGGTACGGCGCGAAGTCGAGGCCGTCGGCGTCCTCGCCCAGCATGACGCACTTAATCTTACGTGACACGTTTAAGTTGCCCTATCAGTCTGCTCACCGGCGCGGCGATTCCGCCCGGCAGCGTGTTGTCCAAGCGATGCCACGTGGCATCGTCACCGTCGGCTACTTTACTCAAAGGCGCCGCGACGCGCACGACTATCGGCCGGATGTCGAGATCGTAATGACTGAAGCTGTGGCGCAGCGTGTCCCAGGATTCGATCGCGGCCGGCTCGCGCGCGAGGTTCTCACGGCACCAGTCCTCGACGGGCGTGCCGTTGACCTCGGGCAGGCTCCACAGGCCGCCCCAGATGCCGGCCTCGGGGCGGCGCTCGAGATACACGTGCCCATCGAAACTCGCGAGCACCATCGTCGTCTCGCGCAGCGGCTTGTCCTTCTTCGGTTTGCGCCCCGGAAATAAGGTGACTGTCACCCTATTTCGGGCCTGGCAGTCGGAAGCCACGGGACACCGCTCGCACGCAGGCTTCGTGCGCGTGCACAGCGTGGCCCCAAGATCCATGATCGCCTGCGTGTAGTCGGCGACGCGCTGATCGGGCGTGTTGCGCTCGGCGATCGCCCAGAGTTTTTTCGCGACGCTGGTCGTGCCGGGCCAGCCCTCGATCGCCCCGTGGCGCGCGAGCACGCGCTTGACGTTACCGTCGAGGATCGCGTGGCGCTGGCCGAAGCTGATCGACAGGATCGCGCCGGCCGTCGAGCGGCCGATGCCGGGCAAAGCCAGGACCTCATCGAGGGTCTCGGGAAACACGCCGCTGTGCTCGTCGCGCACGATCTGCGCGGCGCGATGCAGGTTGCGCGCCCGCGCGTAGTAGCCGAGCCCCGACCAGTGCTGCAGCACGTCATCCTGCGCCGCATCAGCGAGCGCGATGACATCGGGGAAGCGCGCGATAAAGCGCTCGAAGTACGGCACGACGGTCTGCACCTGGGTCTGCTGCAGCATGATCTCCGAGACCCAGACGCGATAGGCGTCGATGGGCGCCTGCCACGGCAGATCCTTGCGCCCGTGCGCGTCGAACCAGGTGAGCAGGCGGTCTGCGAAGTCAGTCGACAAGGGCGCCCCTGCCGACGTACTCCTGCGCCAGCGCCTCGACGCGATCGAGCGCCTGCCCGGCTTTTTTCTCGAGCTTGCGCCTGATCAGATAAGGCCCGATCGCGGGCGGCACCCAGAAACCGGGCTTCATATAAAGAGAGTAAATAACCGTGGTCCCGCCGGCGTGCTCGCTGAACTCCCAGCTCTCGTCGCACACCTCGAAGTCGCTGTGCTCGGGGTCGGCGAATGCGCGCAGCACGGCCGGGCTGTCGTGCTCGATGTGGCCCTGGCGAGTGAGCGACTTGCAGAAGAACAGCACGCAGCCGCGGTTGACGATGTAGTAACCCGGGCGCCCGGACTCGTCGGGGGGCAGGTCGCGCGCCTCGACGATCGCGCTCGAGAACTCCGGCGACAGGTCCCAGTCGCTGAACACGGCGTAGGTGGGCTCGATGCCGGCGTCGAACCACACCTCGGAGTGCATCGTGTAATAGCCGTCTTCGTACTGCAGCTCGACGCTGCGCAGCTCGGCCGACGAGGCCGCGCCGGCCGCGGCCAGCGAGAGCGCGACGACAGCCGCCCTCATCGCTTGAAGAGATCCTTGAGCTTGTCTTCGAGTTTCTCCTTGACCTCTTCCTCGACGCGCTCGCGCAGCAGCGCCTCGATATCGGGGGCGACCTTCGGACTTGTCAGCGGCCCCGTGATCTTCAGCGGGATCACGGTCTTGGTGAAGTCGTCGATCTCCTCGGCCGTCGCCGCCTCGAGCGCCTCGGGTTTCTCGAGGACCCGCGCCTTGAGGCCGTAGTCGACCGTGCCCGCCGCGATATTCACCTTGCCTGCGCCCGTGATCTGCATGAACGGCATCTCGGCGACGAAATCGTCATTGCGCAGTACGCCGTCGGCGACCACGCCGCTCGCCGTCACGCTGCTGAACTTGGTGCGCGCGGGCAGCGTCGGCTCGGGCGGCGTCTCCTTCTTGAACATCGCCCTTGCGCGGCGCAGCTCGTACCAGACGTCGGTGCCTTCGTAGTAGCCGTCTTTGAGCTCGAACGACATCGAACCGCCGAGCGAGTCGCGAATCGCGTTCATGTCCTTGCCGCGGCCGTTCAGCTTGAAGTTACCCTCGATCGAGCCCGTGATGTTGTCCTGCTCGAACATCGCGCTCGCGAGCTTCGCGAGGTCGACGCCCGCGACCGACTCGTTCAGCGCCAGCGCCGGCACCGATCCGGACGCGTTGATCGAAACGTCGCCGCTGTACTTGCCGCCGTAGAGATCGGCACTGACCGGGTGGATGCGCAGCCGGCCATTCGAGGCGTTGATCGTGGCCGCGACATTCTCGAGCTCGAGGTCCGCGATACGCACCGATGCGATCGAGAATTCGCCGCGCGCGTTGAGCGGCTTGATCAGCTCGGTCGGGATTTCCATCGGCGCTTCGCCGCCCGCACCGGCCGCCGCCTCGTCGGGCGGCGCCATGTAGCGATTGAGGTCGATCGCGTCGCCCTCGAGCGTGGCGAAGAAACGCCCGCTCGATTCGAACGGCACGGTCATCGCGCCCGTGATCGTCGTGTCGTCGAACTCGACGCGCATGCCCGTCAGCGCCACCGACGACTCGCGCATCGTCGCCTTGGCGCTGAGCGCGACGCTCGAGAGCGCCTTCGGGTCCGCGGTCGGCGGCGGCGTCGCGCCGAGCTTCGCCATGAGCTCGCGCGGCGAGAACGCGTCGATGCGAATCGTCGCCTTCGGCTGGATCGAATCGGCGTAGGAAAACGGTTCGACCTCGGCACTGATGTCGACGTCGAGGATCGAGATCTCGACCGGCTGCACGCTCGTCGTCTTCTCGACCGTGTCGACGGCGATGCCATCCGTCGCGAAGCGCAGCGTGGTCGGCGCCTCGGCGATGCCCTCGACCGTGCCCTCGAGCCGCGACTTGCCGAAGGTAACCGCGCCGTTGTCGCGCGCGAAAGTCACATCGGTGTCGAGTTCAACGACGCCGCTGTAGCCGGTGGGCTGCACGTCGAAGCGCAGGCTGCCGCTCGCCGGCACCGTGCCACCGGCGCTCGAGACGCGCCCGATGATGAGATTCACGTCGCTGAGCGAATACGAGTCCCCTTTGGGCCGGTGCACGTAGCTGATCGCCGCGTTGCGCACGTCGACACCGGAGATTTCGAAGCCGCCGTCGCGATCACTACGGTCGGGCGAGGCGACTTGTTCGCCGTCGGAGGCCTCGATCAGGTCGGCCCAGTTCTGCTGGCCGCGCCCGTTCACTTCAAGCGCCAGGTCGAGACCATCCAGCTCGGCGGCACCGACCTGGACCTCGCGGCTCAGCAGCAGCGGCCAGAACTTGACGCTGAGCTTGGCGCGCTCGATCGCCGCGAACGGCTCGTCGCCGAAGCCCGGCGCGTTGCCGAGCCGCACCTCGCCGACCTCGACGGCCAGCCACGGGATGAACTGCAGGTCGATGTCGCCGTCGATGGCGAGTTCGCGGCCGTAGTTCTCGAGGACCGCTTTCTCGGCCCTCTCACGAAAATCGTTGGGATCGAAGAACAGCGCGAACGCGGCAACCGCGATCGCGAATACGACGATGACGCCGGCGATGAGCCAGAGCAGGATTTGGGAGGAGCGACGCATGGAAATACCCTCAAACGACCCACACAGGGTACCAGATAGGACAACGTAAACGGGCCGCGGTTGCGGCCCGTTCGGTCAGGTCTTGTACTTATTTACGATATGCGGCTAGCGGCAGATTTCAATGTCGCCGTTGACCGTCGAGGCCGTCACGCGCGCATCGCCATCGCCTTCCTGGAAATGCAGCGTCATGCCCGGCGTGTACTTGCTCTTGCGCTGGGGTTCGGGGCCAAAGCAGTTGTCGATGTCGCCGTTGTGCGTATCAAACTCGAAGCGTCCGGCGATGGTGCCCGCGAATTCGAGCTCGATGCCGCCGCTGACGGCTTCGGCGCTGAGGCGGCCGCCCGGGCGCAGCTCAGCCTCGAACACGACGTCGCCACTGACCGTCTCGAGGTCGGCACGATCGAGCTTCGAGTCCTCGATGGCCACGTCGCCACTCACGCTCTCGGCCTTCGCCTGGCCCGCCAGGTTGCTCAGGGTGACATCGCCCGAGACGGTCTCGCCCACGAACTCGGCCTCGCCGCCGTTGCCGCTGATGTCGACGTCGCCCGAGACCGTGTCCGCCTCCACGTCGGCTGCGAACGCTTCCGTCTCGATGTCGCCCGAGACCGTGTCGAGGCGCTGCTCGCCGCGCACACCGCTGACCTCGATGTCGACGGACACGCCGTCGATCTTGAGCGAACTGCCGGCCGGCATGCGGATGTCGAGATCGGTCGAGATACCGCGGTTCTGGTCCTTCGGCGCCTTGACCCTGATCGTGACGACGTCGTCGTCGCGCTCGACAATAACGTCTTCGACGTTGCGCCCCATGTCACCCGTGACGCGCACCTCGTCATCCGAGCCGGCTGCGACGGTCACCGAGCCCGCGCGGTTCGAGACACGCACGTGCCCGTCGCTCGCCGCATCGACCCGCTTGTCGATCGACTCACCGACAGCCGGCGCCGCGAGCAGGATTCCTGTAAGTACCAATACCAGTCGTTTCATCGTGTTTCTCTCTTTGACATCTCGCCTTTGTTTCTTAAGTTAGATGTCGCTTCTCGTCATGACGTTGCGCGACAGGCCGCTCACCCGGCGCAACAGGTTCAGTTCCTGGCGATACGAGGCCAGCAGCTTCTGCTGCAGCAACGCGTTGTCCGGGTCTTTCTCCAGCTCCGCGTTGATGTCCACGATCGCCTGGTGGATGACATCGAGGTTGGCCTGCACGTCGGCCTGCACCTCGGGGGACAGTGACCCTAACTCGGCATCCAGTTCGGCGCGCAGGCTGTTGCGCGCGTCCTGGAATCCCGGCCCCAGGTTGTAGTCGCCGCCGAACGCGGCGCGCTCGAAGACGAGGTCGGGCGACGCCATCGCGACGGGGCGATCGTCCTTCGCCACCATCCAGGTCACGGTCGACGAGGCACCGACGAGCAGCACGACGGCCGCGGCCTGCGCCAGCCACGTCATGCGCCTGCGCGGCGCGGCGATCGCCTGTTCGATACCCGGCCACAGGTCGCGTTCGGGAGCGATCTCCGTGGCGAGCTGCATCGCGACCCGGTCTAATCTGTCCGCGCGATTGTCTTTCACATAATCGTTCATCGTTCGAATCCCTGCTCTTCCAGTTGCTGCGCCAGCAGCTTCCTTGCCCGGTGCATCTGTGCCTTGCTCGTGCCCGTCGCGATGCCGAGCATCCCGGCCGCTTCGTCGTGGCTGTAGCCGTAAACCCCGTGCAGCACGAACACGTGTCGCGCGCGCTCGGGCAGCCTGTCGATGGCGGCGGCCAGGTCGCGCATCTCGCCGCTGTCGCCGGTCTCGAGATGCACGGTTTGCGTATCGGCAACGACCTGGATGCGATCGTGTTCGCGCTTCGACTTGCGCATCATGCCGAGCACGGCGTTGACCGCAATGCGGTGCAGCCAAGTGGAAAAGGCACTATCGCCGCGGAATTTGGTCAGCTTGTTCCAGGCCTGGATGAACGCCTCCTGCGTGCAGTCCTCGGCCTCGCTGACGTTGCCGGTCATGCGCAGGCACAGCCCGTACACCCTGTCGACGTGCAGCCGGTAAAGGGCCTCGAAGGCTCTCGCGTCGGCCCGTTGCGCCCGGCGAATCCAGGCGGCCTCGTTCGCGATGTCGTAGCGATCAGCGGTGACCATCATTTGACTATAGTCGCTGCCTGTCGCGGTCAAAAGCGCTCCCAAGAACCTCTTCCTCCCTTTGTCCTGATTTTTAGATGCCCACAGGCTGCGATTGGTTTAAAGGGGGGAACTTCAAAGCGCACCAAATCCTGCTATCATTCGCCCTGCCTGACCAATAATGACAGTAACTTATGGCAACTTCGGCGAATCGTTCGACCCCCGATCCGATCGACCCTTTTACGGCCCGGATGCGGCTGTCGAGGGCGGGTTTCTAGCATGTCCGGCCACACCTTTCTCTACCTCGGCCGCGGTGAGTTCGCCCCCGAATACCTGTCCGAGCTCGAGACGCTGCCGTGCTGCACCCTGCTGATCCGTGGTAACACGTTTGAGCAGCCCGACAACACGCCGTGGATCGACATCGTCCTGCTCGAAGCCGGACCGACGATCGCGCAGTCCGGTAAATCGCTGCCCGAGCTGATCCAGGCTTTCGACTCGCTACCGGTGGTCGCCCTGACGAAGAGGGAACACGAGCATCGCGGCATCGCCGCGGTACGCGCCGGCGCGAAGGCCTATATCTGCGTCGACGACGTCACGGTCGAAGAACAGGACGCGACGTTCGACCACGTCGTGCAGCGCTCGCGCATGCAGCAGCGCCTGTCGGAGACCGACGTCAACGTGCTGTCGGTCCTCAGGAATATCAACGACGGTGTCATCGTCGTCGACGAAGCCGGTCACGTGCTCGACATCAATCCGGCGGCGCGGACGATTCTCGGTCTCGGCCCGCGCTCGCATCCCGACCCGACGTGGGAGCAGACCTTTTGCTGCTTCGACGAAGACGGCAACAGTTATCGCAACGCGCACGAGCTGCCGCTCGTGCGTGCGCGCAGCGGCGAGAAGTTCATCAACCAGGTGGCGATCTACCGCGCCCCCGAGCAGCCCGACATTCTGCTGAGCCTCAACGGCCAGGGCCTCTACGACGGCAATCGCGAACTGGTCGGCGGCGTCGTCACCTTCCGCGACGTGACCGAGCAGACCCATCGCACCTCCGAGCTCGAGAAGCTGGCGCAGTTCGACGAGCTGACCGGGCTCGCCAACCGCAGCCTGTTCACAGAGCAACTGGGGCGCGCGATCGGGCGCGCCGAACGCAAGGGCGCGCCGCTCGCCACGCTGTTCATCGATTTCGATCGTTTCAAGTCGGTCAACGACACGCTGGGTCACGACGTCGGTGACGCCTTGCTCGTCGAGGTAGCCGAGCGCCTGCGCAGCAACGTGCGCATCGGCGACTTCACGGCCCGTTGGGGCGGCGACGAGTTCGTCGTCTGCCTCGAGGATTTCGGCGAGGCAACCAACGCCGGCGCCGCGGCGCAGAAGCTCCTGCTCGTGTTAACGGAAAAATACGTGGTCGGTAACAGCGAGGTTTACGCGACGCCGAGCATCGGTATCGCGCTGTATCCCGATTCGGGCGACTCGGCCGAACGCATGGTCAGGGCCGCCGACATCGCGATGTACGAAGCCAAGAAACGCGGCGGCGGTCGTTTCCAGTACTACTCGCCGTCACTCAACGCCAGGCTCGAACAGCGCGAGGAACTCGAGGTCGGCCTGCGGCACGCGCTCGTGCGTCACGAGTTCATGCTGCACTACCAGCCGCGCATCGACCTGACGACGGGCCGCATGATCGGACTCGAGGCACTGCTGCGCTGGCAGCACCCGCGCTTCGGCCTGTTGCCGCCCGCCCGCTTCCTGTCGATCCTCGAGAGCAGTGGCCTGATTCACTCGGCCGGCGAATGGGTCATCGCGACCGCCTGTCGCCAGCTCGCGGCCTGGCAGCAACGCTTCGAGATGCCCGACCTCTCGGTATCGATCAACCTGTCGTCGCAGCAGTTGCTGCACAAGCGGCTGGTCGACTTCGTCAAGAAGACACTCAACGACACGATGCTCGATCCGGGCTGTGTCGAATTCGAGATCGCCGACGGCGACGCCGTGCAGCGACGCACCACGGAGCTCGACACGCTGCGCGCGCTGCGCAAGCTCGGCGTGCGCCTGTCGCTCGATCAATTCGGCACGATCGACGTGTCGTTCGAATCGCTCGACAAGGGCTTCATCGACAGCTGCATCCTCGACCGCAACCTGGTCGCGGACATCATGGAAAACGACAGCCACCAGCGCATCGTGCGGGCCGCCATCGCGATGGCCCAGGGCCTCGACATCGAAGTCGCGGCCGAGGGCATCGAGACGGTCTCGCAGCTCGAGTTCCTGAAGTCCTGCAACTGCGATCTCGCGCAGGGCTTTTTGATCAGCCGCCCGATGCAGCCCGAGAAGGTCGCCGCGGTCCTGCGCAGCGAGATCGCCGGCACGTCGCTGCTCGAACGCCCGATGCCCTAGTCGGCCGCGCCGCCACAGTTCCAGCACACCGAAAACTGCCCCTCGTTCTGCTCATTACAGCGCCCGCACTGCCACGGCTCCTGCGGGCTCTCGGTGTCAGCCGCCTCGATGAGCTGCTGCGCGCGGTCGTAGTCGAGGTCGTTGGCGACCCACAGCTGCGGCCAGGTCTCGAACACGGGCATCTCGCCCATGATGCCGCCCAGGTGCTGGTTGCGAATCTCGCAGCGAATGCCCTCGGCTTCGAGGACGTTCTTGTAATGCGTGATCGTGACGATCGTTTCGGCTGAGGTCAGCTTCTTCACAGCATGCCCACATGTGGGAGCGGCATTAGCCGCGAATTGATTTGTATAGCAATATGCCATCCTGCATCTATACTCGGGTGGCCACAACAACAATCACATAAAGGGATAGTCAAGATGAAAAAGATATTGCTCGCAGCGCTAACCACGGTATTCCTCGTATTCTCGGCCGGCGCTAGCGCCGATATGGTCGCGAACGTTTACTCCTGCAAGCTCAAGGAAGGCAAGACATCCGAGGACGCGCACGCCATCAATGGCGAGTGGCTGAAGTGGGCCCGGGCCAAAGCCGGCACCGACGACATCAGGAGTTCGTACACGACATCCATCGTCGGCGACCTCGACGGGTTTATGTGGGTCGACACGTATCCTGACCTCGCCGCCTGGGCCAAGGTCAACGGCGCGGACCTGGAAGAAGAAAATCCGGAACTCTCCGAAGCGCTCGATGCGCTTTCGGATTGCGACGAGAACCGCCTCTACAACATGGATGAATCCGAGGCCGCTGACTAGATAGGCGAGCAAGTCATCCGAGCAGGGACCCCAGGAATTTGCCGGGGTCCTCGCTCTTCTCCAGCACCTCCACAAGCGCAGACCCGACGATCGCCCCGTTGGCGTGTTGGCCGACAGCGGCGACGTCTGTTGCCGCCCGAATGCCGAACCCGGCGCACACGGGAATCTTCGACATGCCCGATACCTTGTCGAGGTAGTCGGCCAGGTCGGCCGGCAACCCGGCTCCCCCGCCCGTGATGCCCGTGATCGTGACGGCGTAGACGAAGCCGCGCGACGCCTCGCATAAAGTCCGTAACCGGTCGTCCGGTGTTGCCGGCGTGACGAGCTGGACCAGGCCGAGGCCGTGCGACTCGAGCGCCGCGCGCAGCTCGCCCGACTCCTCGAACGGCAGGTCGGGCACGATGAAGCCGCACACGCCCGCGGCCAGGGCGCGCTCGGCGAGCGCCTCGTAGCCGAAGGCGAGCAGCGGGTTGAGGTAGGACATCATGACGAGCGGCGTGTCGATGCCGTCGCCAGCCGCATCGAGCTGATCGAAAATCCACTTTAGGCTCACGCCTTTTTTGAGCGCCTCGAAACTCGAGCGCTGGATCGTCATGCCGTCGGCCATCGGGTCCGAGAACGGGATGCCGAGCTCGACGACATCGCCCGCCCTGGCCACGGCCTTGAGCGTTTCGATGAACTCGCCGGGCTCGGGGTAACCGGCCGTGATGAAGGGCACGAGCGCCGTGCGCCCGGCCTCGTTGGCCGCCGTGATCGCGGCCGCTATGCGTTCATGCGCCGGCATGGCTGCGGATCCTCGCGGGGTATTTCGTCAGCGTCGGCATGTCCTTGTCGCCTCTTCCTGAGTTGCCGATCAGGATCTTCGCGCCCGGATGTTGCTGCGCGTACTTCTTCGCCGCGGCGAACGCGTGCGAAGTTTCGAGCGCGGTCAGGATGCCCTCGGCCGCACACAGTTCCTCGAGCGCCTCGAGCGCCTCGTCGTCCTCGGCCGAGATGTATTTGACGCGGCCGGTGGCCTGCAACATGGCGTGCTCGGGGCCGACGCCCGAGTAGTCGAGGCCGGCCGAGATCGAGTGCGTTTCCTGCACCTGCCCGTCGTCGTCCTGCAGGATGATCGTGTACGAGCCCTGCAATACGCCGGGCGTGCCCGTCGCGAGCGTCGCCGCATTCTGGCCCAGGCCCGTTCCCGTGCCGCCGGCCTCGACACCGATCAGCTCGATGTCGTCGCCGAGCAGCGGGTAGAACAAACCGATCGCGTTGGAGCCGCCGCCGACGCAGGCGAAGGCTACATCGGGCAGCGCGCCGGCCTGCTCGAGCATCTGCTGCCGCGACTCCTCGCCGATCACCGACTGCAGCTCGCGCACGAGGTAGGGGTATGGGTGCGGGCCGACGGCCGAGCCGAGCAGGTAGTAGATGCCATGCGGGTCGGCGACCCAGGCACGCAGGGCTTCGTCGATGGCCGCGCGCAGGGTCTTGTCGCCCGACTCGACGGCGACGACCTCGGCGCCGAGCCGGTGCATGCGATCGACGTTCGGCGCCTGGCGCTCGATGTCGACGGCGCCCATGTACACGGTGCAGGGCAGGCCGACGCGCGCGCAGGCCGCGGCCGATGCGACGCCGTGTTGACCGGCGCCGGTCTCGGCGATGATGCGTTTCGCACCGAGCCTCTTGGCGAGTATTGCCTGGCCGATCGCATTGTTGATCTTGTGCGCACCCGTGTGGGCGAGGTCTTCGCGCTTGAGCCAGACGTCGGCGCCCCAGGTCTTCGAGAGACGCGGCGCGTAGGTCAGCGCCGTCGGGCGGCCGACCCACTCGCGCAGCTCGCGACGGTATTCCTCCTGGAAGGCCGCCTCGTGCAGGTGCTCTTTGACGCCGTCTTCGAGACGCTCGAACGCCGGCACCAGCGTCTCCGGAACGTAGCGCCCGCCGAACGGGCCGAAGCGGCCGCGCTCGTCCGGCAGTTCCCTGCGAATCGCCGCGTCGAGAAGTTTTCCGGCTTCGTCTCCCTGCAGCACTGCACTCATAGTTGTTGCTCCGCGGCTCGCGCCGCCTGGATGAATTGTTCGATCAGCCGCGGGTCCTTTTGCCCCGGTGCCGACTCTACCGCGCTCGAGACATCAACGCCGTAGGGTTTTACCGTCATCACGGCCTCACCGACGTTCTCGACGCTAAGTCCGCCCGCGAGGATCATGTTGCCCTTTCTCGCGAGTACCGCCGCCTTGTCCCAGTCGACGGTCTCCCCCTGCCCACTCTTCGCCCCCTCGTACAGGAATACGGTGTCAGTCACCCTAACTGAGGTGTCAGTCACCTTATTTCCTTCGCGGTAGACGGACCAGCGCTCAATCGATTCGGGAACGTCGAGGTTCGCAAAATCTTCGGCGTCCGATTGCAGCACGTCTGGATTGAAGCCATGCAGCACGGCCTGCCATTCTGTATTCGTCGGATGCAGCATGACGGCGACGCGCCTGATGCCGTGTGGGACGTCGGCCGCGAAGCGTGCCGCCTGTTCGGGCGTCACCCGCCGCACCGACTCGGCGAACACGAAGCCAACGGCATCGGCGCCGGCGTCTACCGCCGCACGAACCTGCTCCGCCGAGCCGAGACCGCAAATCTTCACGAGCATGCCGTCGCCCCTGACTCGCGCATCGCCTGGACCAATGCGGCCGGATCGTCGCTGCGCATCAGCGCCGAGCCGACCAGCGCCATCGAGTAGCCCCACTGGGCGACGCGCGCGGCATCCTCTGCCGTGCGTAAACCGCTCTCGGCGACACAGGTTGCGTCGGGCAACGAGGGGGCGAGACGCTGCAGCCGGTCGCCATCGACCTCGAGCGTGCGCAGGTTGCGCGTGTTGACACCAATCAGCAGTTGCCCGTCGCGATCGAGGAACTTCGCCGAGCGCGCGAGATCGTCGGCGTCGAAAGACTCGAGCAGGACGAACATGCCGTGCTCGAAGGCACAGTCGAGCATCGTCGTGAGCGCCGCGTCGTCGAGCATCGTCGTGATCAGCAATACGCCGCTCGCGCCCGCGGCCCTGGCTTCCAGCACCTGCACAGGGTCGACGAGAAAGTCCTTGCGCATGACGGGCGTTCCGGGCACGGCCGCGACGACCTCCGCCAGGTGTGCGAGCTCGCCGTCGAAGCGGCTCGGCTCGGTCAGCACCGAGATCGCGGCAGCCCCGCCGTCGGCGTACGCTCGCGCGCGGGAGATAAGGTGACTGACACCTTCGTTAGGGTGACTGTCACCTTTTGCGAGGATGCCTTCGGCGGGGGAGCGGCGCTTTAGTTCGGCGATTACGTCGAAGGCGCTCAGGTTTAGCGGCACGACGGGCTGGTCGAAGTCGGCGTCCGTGAACGACGGTGCCTCGGCGACGCGCGCCGCGCTGCTCGCTGCCATTGTTTTTAAGAAGTCGCTCATCGGTCCGCGAAGTGGGCTTTCATCGTGTCGAGGAACGCGGCGGCGCGGCCATCGTCGAGTGCGGCCGCGGCCAACGCGACACCGTCGCGCGGGTCCGTGGCAACGCCGAGGCACTCGAGCACCAGAGAGGTACCCATGAGCAGCGCATCGCGGTGTGCGCCTTTGTCCTCGCCGCGGAACACGCGTTCGAGTTCGTGCGCGTTGTGTTCGGCATCGCCACCCGCGAGGTCTTCCGGTGCGCAGCGCGCGACGCCGTAGGCTTCGGGCGAACGCGTCGACTCGCTGACCATTCCCGGCGTCACGTCATAGAGCACGAAGTCGCCCGCGGGCGTTGCCTCGTCCCAGCCCGGTTCGCCGTGCACGACGAAGGCGCGCTCGATGTCGAGACCCGACAGGGCCTCGGCCATGAGTCTCGCCATGTCTTTGCTGTACGCCCCGATCAGCTGGTAGGGCGTGGATGCCGGGTTCGTCAAGGGTCCCAGGATATTGAACACGGTGCGCACACCCATGGCGCCGCGCACGGGCATGACCGACTTCATCGCCGGGTGGTAGGCCGGCGCAAACAGGAATGTGAAGCTCGTCGCCTGCAGGCAGTCGACCGCGTCTTTCTCGAGCAGGGGCAACGGCATGCCGAGGCACTCGAGCATGTCGGCGCTGCCCGACTTGCTCGACACCGAGCGGTTGCCGTGCTTGACGACGCGCGCGCCGCAGGCGGCTGCCAGCAGGCCCGTGCCCGTCGAGAGATTCAGGCTGCCCGAGCCGTCGCCGCCGGTACCGACCGTGTCGACGGTCGGCGTGCCGGCGGGGATCTCGGGGTGCACGGCGAGTTCGCGCATCGCGCGCGCGAAGCCCCGGATCTCGGCGGCCGTCTCGCCCTTGGCGCGCAGCCCGGCCAGCAGAGCGCCGGCGAACGCGGGGTCGAGATCGCCCGACGCGAACTGCTTCATCAGGTCGTAGGCCTTGTCCTCGTCGAGGTCGTTGCCGTTCAGCACGGAATCGAGTAGCTCGCTGTTGCTCATGATGCCTCCTGGCGCAGGAAGTTCGCCATCAGGCGGTCACCCTCGGGGGTGAGCACGCTCTCGGGGTGAAACTGCACGCCCTCGATCGGCAGTGTCCTGTGGCGCACGCCCATGATCTCGCCGCGATCGGTGCGCGCCGTGACGACGAGTTCGTCGGGCAGTGATTCGGTCTCGGCGCACAGGGAATGATAGCGCCCGACCTCGAACGGGTTCGGGATCCCGGCGTAGATAGTCCCGCCGTCGTGCGTGACCATCGACGTCTTGCCGTGCATGAGCCGCTCGGCCCGCACGATCTCGCCGCCGTGCTGTTGCACGATGCTCTGGTGGCCGAGGCACACGCCGAGGATCGGTACCCTGCCGGCCCACGCCCCGATCATTTCGAGTGACACGCCGGCATCCTCGGGGCGCCCCGGGCCCGGCGAGATGACCAGATGCGTCGGCGCGAGTGTCTCGCTTTCGGCCAACGTGATCTCGTCGTTGCGATAGACCTTGACCGTCGCGCCCATCGCGGCGAAGGCCTGCACGAGGTTGTAGGTAAACGAGTCGTAATTATCGATGAGCAGCATGCGCACGTGCTCGAAGGATGGCGCGGCCAGCATCTAGAGACCCTCCCCGGCAATCTCGAGCGCGCGCCTCAGGATCGCGCTCTTGGCCATGACTTCTTCGAACTCGCGCGCCGGCACCGAGTCGGCGACGATGCCCGCGCCGGCCTGGAAGCTGTACTCATCGCCGGAGAATACGATCGTGCGGATCGTGATCGCCTGGTCCATGTCGCCCTGCAGGCCGAAGTAACCGGCCGTGCCCGCGTACAGGCCGCGCCCGACGCCCTCCATCTCCTCGATGATCTCCATGGCGCGGACCTTCGGGGCGCCGACTAGCGTGCCGGCCGGGAAGCTCGCGGCAAACAGGTCGAACTGGTCGTAGGCATCGGCGAGTGTGCCCTGCACGCCGCTGACGATGTGCATGACGTGGCTGTAGCGTTCGATCGAGCGGTACGGATCGACGTGCACGCTGCCGGCCGCCGCGACGCGGCCGAGATCGTTACGCGCCAGGTCGACGAGCATGACGTGCTCGGCGGCTTCCTTCGGGTCAGCGAGCAGGCGTTCCTCGTTGGCGAGGTCTTCCTCGCTGGAAGCACCGCGCGGCAGCGTGCCCGCGATCGGCCGCAGCGACGCCGTGTTGCCGTGCAGGCGCACGAGTGCCTCGGGCGAGGAGCCCGCGACCTGCACGTCACCGAAGTCGAAAAAGAACATGTACGGCGACGGGTTCAGCAGCCTGAGTGCCCGGTACACCTCGAACGGCGCGACGTTCGTGCGCCCGCGAAACAGTATCGACAGCACGATCTGGTAGATGTCGCCGGCCGCGATGTACTCCTTGCACGCGTCGACGCGTTCGGCAAACTCTTCCTCGGTGAAGCTGGCCTCGGCCGGCGAGATACTGGCCTCGTGACCATTGCCCGGCACCGGACCACGCAGCTGTGAGATGACCTGCTCACGAAGTTCGCGCCGCTCTTCCTCCGGCCCGGCGTGCAACAAGGCGATCCGCCGCGTCACGTGATCGAACACGAGCAGCGACTGCGGCGCGACGAACGCGGCGTCGGGGACGCTGTCCTGCTTGACGGTGTCGACCGGCAGTCGCTCGAACAGGCGCACGACGTCGTAGCCCGAGACGCCGACGAGCCCGCCCGCGAACGGCAGGTCGTCGGCCGGTTGCGGCTGCGGCGCCTGCACCAGCGCGGCACGCAGTGCGTCGAGGTATTCGCCCTGGTTGGCAGGGCGTGGGCGCTGTTCGTCGCCGATACGCAGGCCGTCCGCGTCCATGCGCACCTCGAGCGCATCGCCGAAGCCGAGGAACGAATAGCGCGCGAGGCGCTCGCCGCCCTCGACCGACTCGAGCAGGAAGCGCGGCCGCAGTTTGCCGAGCTTCAGGTAGGCCGATACCGGGGTATCGAGGTCGGCCGCAATGTCGAAAGGTGCCTGCATGGAGTTCTCGTAAAACGACGAGGCCCGTCTTGCATTTTGCAGAGACGGGCCTCGGTATTCGTGTCGCTCAAGCGTGTGCTAGCCGCGCGCCCTCTCCTGTGCGTGCAGCCACCACCACTTGTTGACGAGCGATGTGTTCATGCGTCGCAGTATTCCCGCGCCCCCCTGCCGAGTCAATGGTTACGCCCGAAACTAACGCGCCCGCGCGAAGCCATGCCTAGAGCTCGTAGAGCAGCGGCAGCACGAGCGAGAAGCCGATCCACATGATGATCGTCAGCGGGATACCGACGCGCAGGAAGTCGCCGAACTTGTAGCCGCCGGCCGTCATGACGAGCAGGTTGGTCTGGTAGCCGTACGGCGTCGCGAAGCTCATGTTCGCGCCGAACAGCACGGCGAGGATGAACGGTTCGGGCGCCACGCCGAGCTGCGTCGCAATGCTCACGGCAATCGGCGTACCGATGGCCGCCGCGGCGTTGTTGGAAACGATGTTGGTCATGACCGTCATGAGCAGCATAAAGGCGCTCAGGACCATCGGCGTCGGCAGCCCCGATGCCGCGCCGACGAAGGTCAGCGCGATGAAGTCGGCCATGCCGGTGCCGAGCAGCGCCTTACCCAGGGCGAGTGCCGTCACGATGATCATGACGACCGGGATCGACAGCGCGCTGGCCGCGTCGCGCCAGCCGAGGCAGCCCGTCGCCAGCATGAGGCCGAGGCCGACGAGCGCGCTGACCGAGATCGGCATCATGCCGGTCGCCGCCGCCAGCACGACGAAGCCCATGATCAGCAGCGCGCGACTCGCATTGTGCGTGTGCGGCAGGTCGGTCGTGCCGTCGAGCACCAGCATCGTGCCCGAGTCCTTGAGCTGCGCGATCGCCTCGCGCGTACCCTGCACGAGCAGCACGTCACCGGCGCGCAGCCGGATCATGTTGAGATCGCCGGTGACCTGCGCACTCGACGCGCGGGCGCGGTGCAGCGCGAGCGGCAGCAGCCCGTAGCTGCTCGTGAAGCGGGCCGCGGCGAGGCTGCGCAGGTGGAGCGGCGAGCCGCGCGTGATGACGACTTCGGCAAGCTGCTGCCCTTCCGCCTTGAGGGGCGTCTCCTCGTCGACCGGGTTCTCATCGTCGCTCATGCTGTACAGCGTCGCGCCGAGCAGCTGTTCGTAGAGTTTGAGGTTCTCGGGCGAGTCCTTGACGAACAGGCGGTCGCCGGGCTGGATGACGACGGAAGGCAGCTTGGCGAGGAACAGCGACTCGGAGCGCTGGATCTTGTCGACGCGCATGGTGCCGTCGGCCTTGGCGAGAACTTCCGAGAGCTTCTTGCCGTCGGCCCAGCCGCCTTCCTTGATGTGCAGCTGGGCGCTGAAGATGCGCGGCGTCGTGTCGGCCATCGGCGGTGCGCGGTCCGGCAACAGGCGCGGCGCCACGAGCCACAGGAAGGCGATGCCGACGCCGCCGACGATGGCGACGGGCAGCACCCACTCGAACATCGAGAAGTCGTGCATGCCCATGTCGTGCGAGATGCCGACGACGAGCAGGTTCGTCGACGTGCCGATGGTCGTCGACATGCCGCCGATGATGGTCGCCAGACCCATCGGCAGCATGACGCCCGACACCGGAAACTTCGATCGTAACGACGCGCCAACGAGAATCGGCATCAGCAAGACGACAATAGGCGTGTTGTTCATGAATGCGCTCAGGATCGCTCCCGCAACCAGCGTGATTGCGAGCGCAAGCACAGGTCGTGTTGACCACGCGCGCCCGACGACGTTCGCGAGAGGCTGCAACGCACCGGTTGTTTCCAGCGCCTTGCCAACCATCATCAGGGCGCAAATCGCGATCAACGCTTCGTTACCAAAGCCCGCAAAAAAATCGATCGGCCCAAGAACGACGTCACCGTCTCTCATGTACGGAAAAACTTGAAAACCGGCAACCAGGAGAACCAGGATCGCCAGCGACGACGACTCGAGCGGAATGTTGTCCCTGGTAAACAGATACAGCGCGACGACTGTCAGGATCAGTACCGCGATGCCATGCGCGTCAGGTGTTATCGGTTGCAATACGGTGCCTCGTTCGATTGCTCCGGTAAGCGACCATAGACGGTATCCCAGATCACACCTGCTTAGCAATCAACCCGGCGCCAAAACCGGCCCTCAGGAGGGTACATTTTCCATAAGGTGCGCGGAACCCGGCCGCGCGGTGCTAGCGGGTCTGGCGCGCGCCGCTGCGCGGGTGTACCTTTTGCTTCCCTTGATCAGTACGGGACCAGCCAATGCCATCTTTTGACGTAGTGAGCGACTTCGACCAGCACGAAGCCAGTAATGCCGTCGACCAGGCCAATCGCGAAGTACAGACGCGCTTCGACTTTAAAGGTACGGGCTCCAAATACGTTCTTGAAGAACAGGTTATTACGCTAACCACGCAGTCCGACTTCCAGCTCAAGCAGATGATGGATATCTTGGAGCAGAAGCTGGCGAAGCGTGGCGTGGACATCGGCTGTATGGAAAAGCAGGAGCCTGAGTTCTCCGGTAACGAGGCCCGGCAGAAAGTGGTGTTGCGGCGCGGTATAGACGCCGACCGCGCCCGCAAGCTGGTCAAGGACATCAAGTCGGCAAAGCTCAAGGTGCAAGCCGCAATTCAGGGCGATAAGCTCCGGGTCAGCGGCAAGAAGCGCGATGCCCTGCAAAGCGTCATCAGCCTGCTCAAAGACACTGATGTCGGCCTGCCACTACAATATGAGAACTTCCGCGATTAACTTCCCGCAACTCCGCGCGCAAGCCAATCCAATAAGATAAACCCAAAGAAGAAAAATCCAAAGAAGAAAAATAATGAGCACGAGCACCGAAAAGACACTCCGTCGCCAGGACATCACTTTCGAGGACAAGGACCAGTCGCTGCGCGACGATGTGCGCACCCTGGGAGCCATGGTCGGCGATCTCATTTGCGAACAAAACGGCGAGGAGCTTTATGAGCTGGTCGAGGCCGCCCGGCTGCGCGCCATACGTCGGCGTGAAGGCAATGAGGATCCCGACGAGGAGCTGGCACAGCTGGTTCACAACCTCGATATCGATGTGGCGCTGCAGCTGATTCGCGGCTTCTCGACGTACTTCCAGATGGTCAATACGGCCGAGAAAGTGCATCGTATTCGCCGGCGCCGTGACTACCTGCGCGATGTGGAGCAGGATCAGCCCGGCGGGCTCGAGGACACGCTGCTCAAGCTCAAAGCATCCGGAATCACGGCCGACGATCTGCAATCACTGTTTGATTCGATGCTCATCGAACCCGTTTTCACGGCGCACCCCACCGAGCCGACGCGCCGCACGATGCTGCGCAAGGAACAGCAAATCGTCAGGCATCTCGTGGATTTGCTGAACCCCACAATGACGCCGCAGGAAACCACCGCGGCGCTGCAGAATATCCGTCTGCTTGCGACCACCGGCTGGCAAACCAGCGAGCATCCTTCGGAACAGATGACGGTGGCAGACGAACTCGAGCATGTGCTGTTCTTTGTTACAGACGTACTTTATCGGACCGTTCCGCCTTTTTTCGAGGATCTGCGCGTCGCGGTAGAGCGCATCTACGGAGAAGAAGGCGGCCGCCTGGAGCTGCCTAATTTGCTGCGCTTCTCCTCGTGGGTCGGTG
>JABDQH010000119.1 GCA_013042375.1 Woeseiaceae bacterium | reverse complement strand
GCGAAGCGCATTGTGGGCACGCGACAGACCGCTGCCCCTGCAACAGCGCTCGCTTGCCGCCACCGCGCTCCGGCGGTGCGATGCCGTAAGCTTCGAGCTTCTCCAGACCCGCGTCGCTGATCCAGTCGGTCGTCCACGGCGGCGACAACACGCGCTTGATGCGCACGTTTTCGACACCGCGTTCCTCGAGCGCCGCCACGACACTGGTTTCGATCGCTTCTGTCGCGGGACAACCCGAATACGTCGGCGTCAGCGACACCGTCACACCATCGTCGCATTCGACGTCACGTACGATGCCGAGGTCGGTAATCGTCAGCACCGGGATCTCGGGATCGGCGACTTCGGCCAGCCACTCGAGAATCTGTTCGCGTTCGAACGTGCTCCCTACCACGACGCCCCCGGGTAGGTGCGTTGCAGGTATTGCAGTTCGGCGAGCAGGAAGCCCATGTGTTCACTGTGCCTGCCCTGCTTGCCGCCGCTGGCCATCCAGCCGTCTTCCGGGAGCGACAGCGTTGCCTCATCGATGACCCTGCTCACTGTGTCGCGCCACTCGGCTTCGATGAATACGAGGCACGGTCCATTGTGGTCCTTACGCATGGCCGTATCGAGCTCGTCCTCGTCGAACATCTCGCCCGTGAAACGCCACAGGTCGTCGAGCGAACGCTGCACACGCTCGTGGCTCTCCGCCGTGCCATCCCCGAGACGCACGAGCCACTGGCTGCTGTGGCGCAGGTGGTAGCGTACTTCCTTGACGGCCCGCGCGGCGATTTCGGCCAGGCCCTCGTCCGCGCAGTGCGCCAACGCGTCCAGCTGATGCGCATAGAATGCGTCGAACAGGAACTGGCGCACGATCGCGTCGCCGAAATGGCTGTGAGGCTGCTCCACGAGCAACAGGTTGCGGTACTCGTGCTCGGGCCTCAGGAACGCGAAGTCGTCCTCGCTCCGACCCTTGCCTTCCGATTCGCCCGCGCAGGTATAGAACATGCGCGCCTGGCCGATGTAGTCGAGCGCGAAGTTCGCATTGGCGAGCTCCTCCTCGAGCTCCGGACTCGCGGCGACGAATTCGATCATGCGCTGGCCGAGCACCAGCGCATTGTCGCCAAGGCGCGTCGCGTAAGCCGTCAGTATCGATCTGTCCGTCACAGGTTTTCGACCTCGTCGGGAATCTCGTAGAACGTCGGATGGCGGTAGATCTTGTCCTTCGCCGGGTCGAAAAAGGCCGCCGTCTCGTCAGGGTCCGAGGCGATGATCCGGTCCGAGCGGACTACCCAGATACTGACGCCTTCGTTGCGCCGCGTGTAGGTGTCACGCGCGTTGCTCAGCGCCATCTCGTCGTCCGCCGCGTGCACGCTGCCGGCATGGCGGTGGCTGAGTCCGGACTTGCTGCGAATGAAGACTTCGTAGAGAGGCCACTCGTTTCTGTCCATGCTTGCTCCTAGGCGGCCTTCGCCGCCTTCTTCTCTGCGTACGCGCGGGCCGCCTCGCGCACCCAGGCACCGTCGTCATGCGCCTTGCGTCGCTTCGCCATGCGTTGCCGGTTACACGGGCCGTTGCCCGCGATGACCTCGAAGAACTCCTCCCAGTCGATGTCGGAGTGCTCGTAGTGTCCCGACTCCTCGTCCAAGCGCAGCCCGTCATCGGGGATCGTGAGACCGAGGAACTCGGCCTGTGCGACGGTCACGTCAATGAACTTCTGCCGCAGTTCGTCGTTGCTGAAGCGCTTGATCTTCCACTTCATCGACTGCGCCGAGTGCTTGGAGGCGGCGTCGTTCGGCCCGAACATCATCAGCGACGGCCACCAGAAGCGGTTCAATGCATCCTGCGCCATTGCCTTCTGCTCGTCGGTTCCGCCGCACAGCGTCAGCATGATCTCGAAGCCCTGGCGCTGGTGAAAACTCTCTTCCTTGCAGATGCGGATCATCGCGCGCGCGTACGGCCCGTAGGAGCACCGGCACAACGGAATCTGGTTCATGATCGCGGCGCCGTCGACAAGCCAGCCGATGGCACCGATATCGGCCCAGGTCAGCGTCGGGTAATTGAAGATGCTCGAATACTTGGCCTTACCCGATAGCAGGTCGGCAACCATCTGGTCACGCGACACGCCGAGGGTTTCGGCCGCGCTGTAGAGATACAGGCCGTGACCGGCCTCGTCCTGCACCTTGGCCAGCAGGATTGCCTTGCGCTTGAGTGTCGGGGCACGCGTGAGCCAGTTGCCTTCGGGCTGCATGCCGATGATCTCGGAGTGCGCGTGCTGCGATATCTGCCGAACGAGCGTGCGCCGGTAGGCCTCGGGCATCCAGTCTTTTGCCTCGATCTTCTCCTCGGCGTCGATACGCGCCTGGAACGCGTCCAGTTGCTCCGCGGTCTCCTCGCCGGCTGCGCCGGCGGCGTCTCTTCCTGCCTGATCAAGGCCTTGCGTGTACATTCGTCACTCCCGGGCTCAACCGGTTAATGTGTCACAGAATTGCTTTGTATTCAATGTACTGTGTATCACTTCAGAAGCGCGCTCTCGGTGCTCACCGAACGGCCGCGAAACAGCGCCACGAGTTCGCCGGCCTGGTTGCGCACCTCGATCGAGTAGTAGCCGTTGCGCCGCCCGCGGTGGTCTTC
Organism: Woeseiaceae bacterium; assembly: GCA_013042375.1. GTDB lineage: Bacteria > Pseudomonadota > Gammaproteobacteria > Steroidobacterales > Woeseiaceae > UBA1847. The sequence continues at coordinate 7,053 of JABDQH010000119.1, read as the reverse complement.
GCTCGCCGTCGCGGTCAGCACGTCGCCGGCGCTCGCGGGGCGCAGGAACTCGATCTGTGCCGAGGCGGCAAAGGCCTGCCGGTCGTAGGCATTGCACGCAAACGCAAAGGCCGTGTCGGCGAGCGCGAAAGTCAGCCCGCCGTGCAGTACGTCGAAGCCGTTCAGCATGTCGTCGCGCACCGTCATCGTTGCGACCGCCATGCCGGGATCGGGGATCTCGACCCGGATACCGAGCGCCTTCGAAGCCCGGTCGTTTTGCATCATCGTGTCGGCGCAGCGCCGCGCAGTATCAAGTTCGTTCATAGTCCACCAAATCGTTGTCGGAATGCCGGCGACGGCGGCGGCAGCGGACCGTCAGCGGTCTCCATGACCTCGTCCAGCCAGTTATCGGCCTGTTCATGCACGTCGCGGTACAGGTTGCGGCACAGCTGGTAGGCGCTTGAACCGTGCCAGCCGGCGGGCAGCAACTCGGCGGGCAGCCAGGGATCGCGCAGCAATATCTTGCGGTACTCCTGGATCAGCAGCGTTCGAATGATGAAGGCTTCCACGGCCGTGGGCCGGGCGCCGCCCGAGAGCGCCTTGTACACGGGCCGGAATCGCTGCACGAAGTCCTCGTAGCGTCTGTCGATATCATCGAGGTTCCAGCAGCTGTGCGCCAACGCGCGCATTGCCTGGTCACCGCGCATCGTCTGCCCGCTCAGGACAACGAGGGCGTCGTCAACGCCGAGGCGACGCAGCGTGACGTCGAGATCGCCGAGATCCGGTGTCGGGTGCGCGAGGACGTCTGCCGCCAAGGTGCCGAAACCAAGCCACCCGCACTCCTTGCGCACCGCCTCCTTGTCCGCCGTGTCGAGCCCCGCCAGCAACAGCAGGTGCCACTTGCCATCCCAGTGATCGACCGGCGCACCGTAGATGCGGTGCGTCGCCAGCTCGAATCGTTCGCGGCCCTCGTCCGTGAGGCTGTAATAGGAACGCCGCCCCGCCTGCCGCGACTGCAGCCAGCCGTCCTTTGCCAGGCGAAACACGGAGGTGCGTACCAGCCGTTCGTTGATGCCGAAGCCCGCCATGGCGCGAATCAGGCTGCCCAGCCACACCGTGCCGCCACGCGGCGCGATCGCGTCGCCGAACACGGTCGTTATCAGGGAACCTGCGCGCAAAGTCGGGCGCGAGCGGAATTCCTCGACGAGTTGCTGGCAGGCACGCTGGACGCTCATATCGATGCGACCGTACAATCCGATACACTTTTTTTCAAATCCTCAAGAGTTTCGTATGACTAACAAGCTTGGCAACCTCGTACTCGATCGCTGGGTCGAAGGCGACGGCGACGGCACGACCCTGGCGAGCGCCGTGAATGGCACACCGGTTGCGAGGATCACGAGCGAGGGACTCGACTTTGCGGGCATGCTGCAGCATGCGCGCAACATCGGCGGCTCCAACCTGCGTCGCATGACGTTCCACGAACGCGGCGACATGCTGAAAAGCCTTGCCAAGTACCTGATGGAACGCAAGGAAGAGATCTATGCGCTGTCGACCGAAACCGGCGCGACGCGCAGCGACAGCTGGGTCGACATCGACGGCGGTATCTCGACGCTGTTCGTGTTCTCGAGCAAGGGGCGCCGCGAGATGCCGAACGATCATGTTTATCTCGACGGTCCGCCCGAGATGCTGTCGCGCAACGGTACGTTTGTCGGTCAGCACATCTACACGCCCAAGCTCGGCGCCGCCGTGCACATCAATGCCTTCAACTTCCCGTGCTGGGGCATGCTCGAGAAACTCGGCCCGACGCTGATGGCCGGCGTGCCCGCGATCGTAAAGCCCGCCTCGAGTACGGCGTACCTGGCCGAACTCATGGTGCGCCAGATCAACGCCTCCGGGCTGCTCCCGGACGGGGCACTGCAGCTCGTCTGTGGCGGCGTCGGCGACCTGTTCGACTACCTGAACTGCCAGGACACGATCGCGTTCACGGGGTCGAAGAGCACGGCCGAGTTCCTGCAACAGCATCCGCGCGTCATTGGCGAATCGGTTGCGTTCACGGCCGAAACGGATTCGCTCAATGCCTCGATACTCGGACCCGACGCCGTGCCCGGCACGCCCGAGTTCGACCTGTTCATCAAGGAAGTCGTGCGCGAGATGACGAGCAAGGCGGGACAAAAGTGCACGGCGATCCGGCGCATCATCGCACCCGCGGCGGTCGCCGCCGACCTCACCGCGGCGCTCGGTAACGCGCTCGGCGACGTGCGCATCGGCAACCCGGCCAACAGGGACGTCGACATGGGTGCCCTGGCCAGCCAGGGCCAGCGCGACGAGGTCCGCGACCGGGTCCGGGAGCTGTCCCAGCAGGCCGACGTCGTCTTCGGTGGCAGCGACGACTTCGACGTCGTCGACGCGGACGTGGACCGGGGCGCGTTTTTCATGCCCACGCTGCTGCACTGCGACAAGCCCCTGAATTCGAGCCTCGTACATTCGGTCGAAGCGTTCGGTCCGGTCAGCACGGTGCTGCCCTACGACGGTCTCGACGAGGCCATCGAACTTGCCCGTCTCGGCGAAGGCAGCCTCGCGTGCTCGATCGTCACCAACGACAACGCCGTCGCGCGCGAACTCATCCTCGGCACGGCCGCGTATCACGGCCGCATGCTCGTCATCAACCGGCATTGCGCGGCCGAATCCACGGGGCACGGCTCGCCGCTGCCCCATCTCGTGCATGGCGGGCCGGGTCGAGCCGGCGGCGGCGAGGAGATGGGCGGCGTGCGTGGCATCAAGCACTATATGCAGCGCACGGCGATCCAGGGCGACCCGCAGACCATCACGGCAATCGGCAACCGCTGGACACACGGCGCCGACGAAATCGACCCGGGCGTGCACCCGTTCCGCAAGACCTTCGAGCAGCTTGCAATCGGGGACACATTGCGCAGTGAGCCGCGCGAGGTGACGCTCGACGACATCGAGCACTTTGCCGAGTTCACGGGCGACAAGTTCTATGCACACACGGACGAGGAAGCCGCGGCGAAGAACCCGTTCTTCGAGGGCCGCGTCGCACATGGCTACCTGATCGTGTCTCTCGCGGCAGGCCTGTTCGTCGAGCCGGCGTTCGGGCCGGTCCTCGCCAACTACGGCGTCGACGACCTGCGTTTCCTGACCCCGCTCAACCACGGCGACACGATGGCGGTGCGCCTGACCTGCAAACAGAAGACGCTGCGCGGCGACTCGGGCTACGGCGAGGTACGGTGGGACGCCGAGGTCACGAACCAGGATGACGAGGTCGTTGCCAGCTACGACGTGCTGACCATGGTGGCTACCGACGAGCACTGGGCCTCTGTGCAATAGGATCGCCCGCTCTATATAATGCGCGCCATTTTGCCGCACCCGACAAGAAGGACGCGCATGAGCACCATCATCTACACCAGGACGGACGAGGCGCCGCTGCTGGCGACATATTCGTTCCTGCCGATCGTCAGGGCTTTCACCGACGCGGCCGGCATCGACGTCGAGCTGCGCGACATCTCCCTCGCCGGCCGTATCCTCGCCACCTTCCCGGAAGACCTCGAAGAGACGCAGCGCATCGGCGACGCACTCGCGGAGCTTGGAGATCTCGCGAAGACTCCGGAGGCCAACATCATCAAGCTGCCGAACATCAGCGCGTCCGTTCCGCAGCTCGTCGCCGCGATCGAGGAACTGCAGGCGCAGGGCTTCGATATACCCGACTACCCTGAAGAGCCGCAGAACGCCGCGGAGCAGGCCATCGCCGCTCGCTACGCGAGAGTACTCGGCAGCGCTGTGAATCCCGTGCTGCGTGAGGGCAACTCCGATCGCCGCGTGGCCCTCGCCGTCAAGGACTATGCCAGGGCACATCCTCATTCGATGGGCGCCTGGTCGAGCGACTCGCTATCGCACGTGGCCCACATGGACGACCGCGACTTCTATTCGAGCGAGCAGTCGGCCGTGATCGCCGACGCCGGCGAGCTGCGTATCGTGCACACGGATGGCGACGGCAACGAGACCGTCCTGCGCGACGCCGTGCCCGTGCTCGATGGCGAAGTCGTCGACGCGTCCGTCATGGACTGCACTGCACTCGGCGAGTTCTTCGCGCGGGAAATCGCTGCGGCCCGCGAGCAGGACGTCCTGTTCTCGCTGCATCTCAAGGCGACGATGATGAAAGTGTCCGACCCGATCATGTTCGGCCACTGTGTGCGCGCGTATTACGGCGACGTCTTCGACAAGCACGCGGCGGTATTCGACGAGATCGGCGTCGATGCGAACAACGGTATCGGCGACGTCTACGCGAAGATCGACGAGTTGGACGAGGACAAGCAGGACGAGATCCGCGCCGACCTCGAGGCCGTCTACGAGACGCGCCCGCCGCAGGCCATGGTCGACTCGGACAAGGGCATAACCAACCTGCACGTCCCCAGTAACGTCATTATCGACGCGTCGATGCCCGCGGCGATTCGCTCCTCGGGCAAGATGTGGGGACCCGACGGCAAGCTCGCCGATGCCAAGATGGTCATCCCGGACCGCAGCTACGCCGGTATCTACCAGGTAGTCATCGACCACTGCAAGGCGAACGGTGCGTTCGATGTGACGACGATGGGTAACGTCTGCAATGTCGGCCTCATGGCGAAGAAAGCCGAAGAATACGGCTCGCACGACAAGACCTTCGAGATCGCGGCCGACGGCCAGGTGACGGTCACGGACGGCAACGGCAATGTCGTCATGCAGCATGACGTGCGCAAAGGCGACATCTGGCGCATGTGCCAGACGAAAGACGTCGCCATTCGCGACTGGGTCCGCCTCGCCGTGGCGCGCGCGCGTGCCACGGGTTCGGCCGCCATCTTCTGGCTCGATGAGAATCGTGCACATGACACCAACCTGATCGAACTCGTCCGTCGCTACCTGGCCGATCGCGACACCGACGGCCTCGACATTCGCATTGCGTCACCGGTCAAAGGCATGGGCCAGACGCTCGAGCGCGTCAGCGCCGGCGTCGACACGATCTCGGTTACCGGCAACGTGCTGCGCGACTACCTGACCGACCTGTTCCCGATTCTCGAACTTGGCACGAGCGCCAAGATGCTATCGATCGTGCCACTGCTTGCCGGGGGTGGCCTTTTCGAGACCGGCGCCGGCGGCTCCGCGCCCAAGCACGTGCAGCAATTCCTGGGCGAGGGTCACCTGCGATGGGATTCGCTCGGCGAATTCCTGGCGCTGGCGGTCTCGATCGAAGACGTTGCCGACAAGGCCGGAAGCGCGAAGGCGCGCGCCGTCGCGTCTGCACTCGACGAGGCCAACGGCCGCTATCTTGCCGAGAACAAGTCGCCGTCGCGCAAGGTCAACGAACTCGACAACCGCGGCAGCCACTACTACCTCGCGATGTACTGGGCGCAGGCGATGGCCGCGAACGAAGACGACGCCGAGCTCGCCGCGCGATTCAAAGACGCGGCACGCGCGCTCGCCGAAAACGAGGACAAAATCCTGGCCGAGCTCAACGCCGCGCAGGGCGCGCCCGTCGACGTCGGCGGCTACTACAATCCCGATGACGCGCTCGCGACGGCCGCCATGCGCCCGAGCCCGACGCTGAACGCGATAGTCGACTCGATGCAGGCGACCTGATCGGGGCCGCAACCGGGCTTCGCTAGCCGGTCCAGCCGAAGACCTCCTCGAGACCGACGCCGAAAACGCGCGCGATACGAAACGCGCTCTCGAGCGACGGTGAGTACCTGCCCTGCTCGATCGCCGCGACCGTCTGGCGCGTCACGCCGATCGCCTTGCCGAGATCCGATTGCGTCATCGCGCCATGTTGCTCGCGCAGCTCGCGCACCCGATTATCGAATGGCAGGCGTCCGCCCATCTAGTAGACGCCCCGGCGATGCAGCGCGATCTGGACTACGTACTCGAAGAGCTGGCTGAGCATCAGGCTCGCGAACAGGGCGTAGAACATCAGGTTGCCGTTGTACGACCACAAGTACAGCCCCAGCGCGAACAAGACGCCTGCACCAAGCACGTACGCGGACAGGTGTCCCGACCGATCGATGATGCGCCTTTCCCTTTCATCCGTGGCTTCGTCGGCGTCCTCTGGGGCGAACGCGACAGCCACGATGTGCCCGATGATGGCCAGTACGACCAGGATGACGGTGTAGATGACGACGGTCGGTATCAGGGGCGGCGCGAGCGCGCCGAGCCCTGAGGACATCGACAGGACGGTTACGGCATAGAACAGGCCGCCGATCGACAGGGCGAACGCCATGATCCAGGCGGATTTCTCGTGGAAGGTCATCGCAGGTTCCTTGAGTTGAATGTTAAATATTCTTAACACCCAACCTAGACGACACGAGACTTTATGTCAAATATATTTAACATCACCAAGGACATGACCTCGACGAGAAAATCGCTTTATAAACAACAAACTAAGCTAGTATTCGGTTAAATTACTGTATATAATTACAGTCCTCTTGTGGTTACTTTTTCCGTGACAAGGAGGCGTCATGAGACCTGCAGAATCCGTCGTTCCCGACCTCGTTTCGATCGAGGAACTCGACAACAACATTTCCGTTATTGCCGCCCGCATCAACATCGCAACCTACGAGCTGATCGCACTGATCCGCGAGTTTGATGAGCGCGCGGGGTTTCTCAAGTGGGGCTTCGAAAGCTGCGCCGAGTGGCTGGCCTGGCGCTGCGACTTCTCGGCGGCAACGGCCAGGGAGAAGGTCCGGGCAGCGCGGGCGCTGAAGACGCTGCCGCTGATATCGCGTGCATTTTCGACTGGCGAACTGTCGTGGTCCAAGGTGCGTGAGCTGACGCGCGTCGCGAATGAGCGCAATGAGGCCGCGCTCGTCGAATTCGCATTGCGCCACACGAGCACACACGTTACCGAGCGCTGCCGCGAGCTGCGCATGGGCGATGCGGCATCGATCGACATCGCCGACACGGCATTCGACCGGCGCTCACTGCGCGTGCACCGCAACGCCGCGCGCGGCATGATGAGCATCACGATCGATCTGCCGCTCGAGGCCGGCGAACTCGTCGACAAAGCGCTCGACAAGGCTCGCGATGACACAT
>JABDQH010000116.1 GCA_013042375.1 Woeseiaceae bacterium | reverse complement strand
GGTGTCGTTTTGAATAGTCTTTACCAGCACTTCGATTTGCCGGGTTGCGTTGCCCGCACGTTCTGCCAGTCGCTGCACTTCGTCGGCTACGACCGCAAAGCCACGCCCCGCCTCGCCAGCCATCGATGCCTGGATCGACGCGTTGAGTGCGAGGATATTGGTCTGTTCCGCGATATCGTTGATCAGCTCGATGATGTTGCCGATCTCCTGCGAGCTTTCGCCGAGGCGCTTGATGCGTTTCGATGTCTCCTGGATAGTCTCGCGAATCGTGTTCATACCGTCGATCGTACGGCGCACGGCTTCGCCGCCCTTGTGAGCGACTTCCACCGAGTGCCGCGCGACATCAGACGAACGCTCTGCGTTGCCGGACACCTCTTCGATAGAATGAGCCATCGACACGATCGAGTCGGTCGCGGCATTGATTTCGCTGGCCTGGTTGTCGGCCGCCTTCCTGAGATTTGCGGCCGTATTCTCGGTCTGCTTGGTCGCGGCATCTACCATGAGCGCCGTCTGGTTCACCGTGGCCACGAGCTTGCGCAGCTCCTCGATCGCGAAATTGAAGGAATCGGCAATCGTGCCCGTGATGTCCTCGGTCACCGTTGCCTCGACGGTCAGGTCGCCGTCTGCGAGGCTGCCCATTTCGTCGAGCAGGCGCAAAATGGCCTGCTGGTTGCGCTCGTTCTGCGCCGATTGCACTTTCGCCTTGTCTTCAAACACGGCCACACGGGAATGAAGGTACTGCAACAGTGCGACGAGCAATAGCGCAACGCCGAGTAATGCCAGCGGGATTGACGACTTATCCAGCATTGCTGGCAGGACGCTCCCGCCGGCCGGGGCGAATGCCGTGTCCAGCAGCGCCGCTGCGCTGGCATCGAGCCGCGCGCGGCTCTCTGTGAGCGCGGCAACTTGCCCGACACCGGCGCCCAGTGAAGCCGACTGTTCCTCGAGACTCGTCATGACGGCGAGCAGCGGCACGATGGCCGTTTCCCGCCCTCGTTCGTCGAGCGGCAGGATGTCGAGCGTCGTCTGCTCCCCGTTCAGCCCGTTGATGGCGTCTCGCAGCCACGCGACGTCGGCCGCAATCGATGCAGCCGCATCGTCGCCAGCAGCGGGCAATCGCGAGGCGGTCTGCCGGATGCGGTCGGCACGCCGCTGCAACTCCTGCATCTCGACCGTGGCGCCCGATAGTCCGAGCAAGTCGTCGGAGCCGGCGAGCAACGCTGCGGCATCCGCTGTGATCTGCGCGGCCGACGTGGCGACTGCCATGACCTCGGTCCGCCCGGCCAGTATGGCGGACGCCTCCGTTTCGAGCTGTTGCCAGTCCGCAGATCGCCCGGGGGCGCCGCTGCGCCGCAAGGATGCGACTTGCCTGACACTCGCGTCCAGGGCATCGAATGAGGCATCGTCGCCGCTCAGCGCGCGTGCCGCCTGCGACGGCATTGCCTGCGACAGCGCGGCGAGTTCGGCCGAGGCGGCATTGCCGTCGGAGCGCAGGAAGCCGAGCACCGCCGCCACAATGAGGACCAGCACCGTCAAGCCGATGACGATTTTGAATGTGCTTGCGTTGTCTGTTTTCATGGCCATAGTTTTCCAGACCCTCAGTCCGCAGCGGCCTGCAGAAATAGATTGCTTTCAACGAAGTCGAACAGGTCGAATACGGGCCAGGAGTCCCCGCCCCTCCGGTACGCCCCTTTCAGAAACCGCTCGCAACGAACGATGGTCTCCACCGCCTCGTTCGAATACTCGTGATCGCCGAAACGCCGAAAGCCCAGCACCTCATCCACGACGAGGCCGGCGGGCACTTCGCGGTGGTTGACCGAGATCACACGGGCCGTGCGTCGCAGCGTCGTGCGGCCGCTTCCCAGCAAGAGCTTGACGTCGACGAGCGGCAGCAAGTGCCCACGCAGGTTGGCAATGCCGAGCAGCCAGCGGTGCGCCCCGGGAACCCGCGTGCTGCTTTCCGGCAGCATCAGAACCTCTCGTACCTGGTCACGCTCAGCGACGAACTGCTCCTCGCCGATACGGAAGCCGACGCCGACCCACTCCGCGGGCCCGACTCCGGCCTCCCTGCCCGCATGCGCATCGCGACTGCGGCGCTCCATCGCCTGGAGCAGCTCGAACGGCCGCTCCACCAGCGCTGCGAGTGAAGTCTCCACCACTTCAGGCTGCCATCACCGAATTAATCTTCGCGACGAGTTCCTTGTCCGCGACGGGCTTGACCAGATATTCGACCGCACCCTGCCGCATGCCCCAGATCTTGTCCGTTTCCTGGTCTTTCGACGTGATCATGATCACGGGGATGTTCGACGTCTGCGGGTCCCGGGTCAGCTCCCGCGTCGCCTGGAACCCGTTCATGCCCGGCATGACGACATCCATGAGAATGCAGTCGGGCTGCGTTGCCGCAGCCTGGCGAATACCGTCCTCACCGCTGTCGGCCAGGAGCGTCTCGAAGCCGGCCTTCTCCAGCATGCTCTGGAACAGGTGCAGCTCCGTCGGTGAATCATCAATAATCAGTACTTTGGCCATCCTGCTGCACCTAGTTGATCTGGTTGCTGATCGCGCCAATCAATTCGTCCCTGGTGAACGGCTTGGTCAGATATTGTTCCGAGCCGACGATACGGCCGCGTGCCCGATCGAACAGACCGTCCTTGGAGGACAGCATGATAACCGGCGTCTCCCGGAAGGTCTTATTGTGCTTGATCAGGGAGCAGGTTTCGTAGCCGTCCAGGCGCGGCATCATGATGTCGACGAATATGAGGTCCGGCTGGTGGTCGGCGATCTTGGAAAGCGCATCGAAACCGTCGATGGCTGTGAATACCTGGCAACCCTCCTTGGTCAGCAGCGTCTCGGCCGTCCGGCGGATCGTCTTACTGTCGTCCACAACGAGTATTTTGAGGCCGTTCAATGACCTGGGCGCGTTGCTTGCCACCTGTTATCCCCACTCAGAAAACCGACTTGTACCATATTGACATAAGTGCCGCTACGACGCTCATGGCAAACCGCAAATGGGCTGGAATTCGGGCGCTTACGCGCAAAATCGCTGTATAGTTGGCCGCCTCGTCACAATCCGGTGAATTCCGAACTTCGATGGCATCGAACCCTCTCAGAATCGGCATCATCATGGACCCTGTCGGCTCGATCACGCCGTACAAGGATTCATCCTTTGCGATGCTGCTCGAGGCACAGCGCCGCGGCGCCGAAATCCATTACTTCGAGCAGAAGCATGTCAGTTTGTCGTCGGGCGTAGCGCTCGGCCAGTCCACACTTTTGCAGGTTCGCGATAACGACGACGACTGGTATGAACTCGGGGACACGGGCGAGCTTGCGCTTGGCGAACTGGATGCGATTCTCATGCGCAAAGACCCGCCGTTCGACATGGAATATGTCTATACGACTTACATTCTGGACCGTGCGGAGCAGGCCGGCGCGCTCGTCGTCAATGCCCCGCAGGCACTCAGGGACATGAATGAAAAGGCCTACACGGCCTGGTTTCCCGAGATCACGCCGAGCACGTTGATAACGCGCTCGATGGAGGACATGAAGGCCTTTCTCGGCGAGCATGGCCACGTCGTCGCCAAGCCGCTCGACGGTATGGGCGGTCGCTCGATCTTCGTCGTGACCAGCAACGACAAGAACGCCAACGTCGTATTCGAGACCCTGACGGATTACGGAACGCGGTTCGCCATGGTGCAGGAGTTCATTCCCCAGATCAGCGCCGGTGACAAGCGCATACTGCTGATCGAAGGCGAACCTGTCCCGTTCGCACTCGCGCGCATTCCAAGCGATGAGGACAATCGCGGCAACATCGTCGCGGGGGCCGTAGCCGTCGGACAGGAGATGTCCGAGCGCGACTTCGAAATCTGCGCACAGATCGGCCCGGTCCTGCGCGATGCGGGCGTGGTATTCGCCGGCATCGATATCATTGGCGACTGCCTGACCGAGGTAAACGTCACGAGTCCGACCGGCATCCGGGAACTCGACAAGCAGTTCGGCCTCAACATCGCAGGCCTCATGTTCGACGCCATCGAAAGCCGGTTATAAGATTCAGGGTATGCCGAACGTCCACGTCCCGGTCGATCCACTCGACGAGCTGCGATTATTTCGTCCGGGCGTACCGGACCGGCTTCCCGCCATGCTGTTTCTCGCCGCGCTGATTCACGGCATCCTGATAATCGGCGTTACGTTCAACGCCCCGATTCCCGGCGATTACGCGGACGCGATCTCCCTCGAAGTCACGATCGTTGCGGATCCGGACCAGCAAATCGATCGGCCCGACGAATCGACTTACCTCGCCCAGGCCAGCCAGGAGGGCGGCGGCAACATCACCGACCAGATCCGTCCGTCCGCACCGTTGCAGAGCGCGATGCCGGCCGACAACCCCGGCGTCGAGGACGGCAATGCGATCGTCGATAGCAAAGCGCACGAGCAGACGGCTGATGAAATGCTCACGACCGAAAACACGAGCGACCGCCAGGTCGAGATCGATCCCCGCACCGAACCGCAGCCACACGACAGTGTCGCAATCGCGATGGAGGCCGGCGCGGAGGCCACGCTGCCGTTGCCACAGGAGGATACGGCGACTTTCCTCCTGACCGACGACGACCCGCAGCAACTCATAATTTCGGCCGATACGCGCGAGTCCGTCGCCGCGGCGTATCTCGATGCCTGGAAACGCCGCATCGAGACCGTCGGTGCCGCCTATCTTCCGGAACTCGGCAATGTCGGCAACCTGACCGGCAGCCCGACGATGCTCGTACGCATTGACGAGAACGGCGAACTCATCGAGGCGCACGTCAGCCGCTCGAGCGGATCCCCGGTGCTCGACCTCGCATCGGTCGACATCATCCAGCGCGCCTCGCCGTTCGACGAGTTCCCCGAGGAAATGGCCGCCGAGTACGATACGGTCGCGTTCGAGTACAAGTTCCTGTTCACGGAGCAGCTTGTGCAGCGCGACTGATGGACCGATACTGTCTCTATGCAGTCCGACAGCTCGCTGACAAATCAGTTGCTTATAGCAATGCCAGGCATGCTGGACCCGAATTTCAGCACCACGGTGACGCTCGTTTGTGAACATAATGACGACGGGGCCCTGGGCATCGTCATCAATCGACCCACGACGCTCAAGCTCGGCGGACTGTTCGAACAACTCGAGCTCGCCGGCGCCGATTCCGGGGTCGCGGAACAGCCCGTCATGTCGGGCGGACCTGTCGGTACCGAGCGGGGTTTCGTGTTACATGGCGTCGGCCACAGCTACGAGAGCACGCTGGACGTATCGAACGATATCCGGCTCACCCTGTCGCGCGACATCATCGATGCCATGGCGCTCGGCGACGGCCCGGAGGATACACTCGTCGCGCTGGGCTACGCCGGCTGGGAAGCCGGGCAGCTCGAGGACGAGATGCTCGCGAACTCGTGGCTCAACGTTCCCGCAACACCCGAGATCGTTTTCGAAACGCCGTTCAACAAGCGCTGGGACTCGGCGGCCCGCACGCTGGGCATCGACATCGCCTCCCTGCCCACGGATGCCGGTCACGCCTGAATGCCCGCAGCGGCAACGATACTCGCGTTCGACTTCGGTCTGCGACGCATCGGCGTCGCCATCGGCCAGTCGGTGACCCGATCTGCGAGCCCGCTCGGCGTTGTCGCCAACCGCGAGTCCGGCGTGGACCACGATGCGATCGCCGCGCTCATTCGCGAATGGCAGCCCGACCTGCTCGTCGTCGGCATGCCCGCCCATGCGGACGGATCGGCGAGTGCGATGCAGGAACCCGTGCGCGCATTTATCGAGGAGCTCGGGCGCCACGCTGTCCCCGTCGAAACCGTCGACGAACGCTACACTTCTGTCGAGGCCGAGCGCGTCCTGAAGGAGGCGCGCGCCAGTGGCACCCGCGGGCGCATCGCCAAGGAGCAGATCGACAGCGCGGCGGCGGTATTTATCGCTGAAAGATACCTGGCAAGCGAGTAGAATCACGCCGCGATGAACGCGGAACCGACTGACGTAGTGCGAGACGAGGCGTCGCTGCAGGTCGACCGAGACGGCAATCTCAGGCACCTGCTGACGCTCAAGGGGCTCGACAAATCCCTGCTCACCGATATTCTCGACGACGCTGAGACCTACCTGTCCGCACCCGGCACTCTGCCCACCCGCACCATAGCGGCACGGCATTGACATGGCACTGTCGGCGGCGCAGCAAAAAGCCCAGGAGAATCGCGACACGATCTTCGTCGAGGACGGCGAGGTCGTCGCCGTGGATACCTTCGCGGGCGAACAGTTCATCATGCGAATTCGCGCACCGAAATGCGCGGCAGATGCCGAGCCCGGCAGTTTCGTGCACCTGACCTGCGACGAGTCATTGCCGATGCGACGGCCGCTGTCGATCATGCGCACGGACGAGGACTGTATCGATGTGCTCTACAAGATCGTCGGCGAAGGCCTGCGCCTGCTGGCGCGCAAGAAGCCCGGCGACACGATCAGCGTGCTCGGGCCGATCGGGAAACCGTTCGAATTCAACGAGGATCGACCGAACACGTTGCTGATCGGCGGCGGCGTCGGCATCCCGCCGATGGTGTTCATCGCCGAGCGCCTGCGGCACGAACCGGGGAAGTGGCAGCCGTTCGCGATTCTCGGCTCCGAGATCCCGTTCCCGTTCGAGTTACAGGCATCGCGGCTCGTTGTTCCGGGCGTACCCGCCGACGTATCCAGCACCATGCCGTTGCTCGAAGACTGGGGCATCCCGGCGCGACTGACCAGCCTGCAGGGCTACGATGGGTGTTTCGAGGGCTACGTGACCGTGCTGGCCGACGCGTGGCTCGACGCATTGCCGCTCGAAGCACTCGCGAAGACCGAGATCTTCGCCTGCGGCCCAACGCCGATGTTGCGCGCCGTCGCGGATCTTGCGGCGCGGCACGACCTGCCCTGCCAGGTATCGCTCGAGGAGTTCATGGCTTGTGCCGTCGGTGGTTGCGCCGGCTGTGCGGTCAGGATCATGACGCCCGCAGGCGAAGCGATGAAACGCGTGTGCGTGGACGGGCCCGTGTTCGACGCCGCGAGCGTCGTCTGGTAAATCGCTTTACCCGCAGCCCTGCGCATTGACCTGCCGGGGCATGTGCACGAATCAGCCGCCGAAATTGACCTTGGCCTCGAGGTTCGAGCGCGAATCGGCATGCGACATTGCTTCCTCGAGCGTAATCGTGCCGTCTTTGTATAGGTCCAGCAGCGCGTCGTCGAAATTCTGCATGCCCTGCTCGCCAGAGTCCTTGTGTGCTTCCTTGACGCCGGAAATATCGCCCTTGAGGATCAGGTCCTTGATATGCGGCGTATTGAGCATGAGTTCGACGGCCGCGACGCGCTTGCCGTTGCGTGCCCGCACCAGGCGCTGCGACAGGATGGCTCGCAGGTAGTGCGCCAGGTCCATATAGACCTGGGAATGCTGCTCCTGCGGGAACAGGTTGATGATTCGGTCGAGCGTCTCGGCTGCGTTGTTAGAGTGCACCGTTGCAAGCACCAGATGGCCGGTTCCGGCCATATCGAGCGCCGCGCGCATCGACTCGGTATCACGGATCTCGCCAATCTGGATGACATCGGGTGCGCCGCGCATCGCGCTCTTGAGTGCACGATGATACGAGCGCGTGTCCAGCCCGACCTCGCGCTGGTTCACGATTGACTGCTTGTTCGGATGCAGGAATTCGATCGGATCCTCAATTGTGATGATATGCGACGAGGTCTTCTCGTTGCGATGATTGATCATCGCCGCCAGCGTCGTCGATTTGCCTGCCCCCGTGGCACCAACCATCAGGATCAGGCCACGCTTGAGCATCACGAGTTCCCTGAGCTGTTTGGGCATGCCGAGTTCGTCGAGCGTCGGCAGCTCGGACGTGATGAAGCGCAGCACCATCGCCACGTTACCGCGCTGGTGGAATACGTTGACACGGAACCGGCCGAGCCCCTCCTCCGAGAGCGCGAAGTCTATCTCCAGCTCCTTGGTGAGCGTGTCCATTTGCTCTTCGTTCATAAGCTCGTACGCCGCCTGCTTGACCATCTTCGGCGACATTTCGAGCTTGTTGACCGGCATGATCTTGCCTTCGATCTTGATCTTGGCAGGAGCAAACGGTGCGAAGAAAAGGTCCGAGGCCTTTTTCTCCACCATGAGTTTTAGCAGGGGTTTGACGTTCATCTACCGCGCCTTCCTTTCGCTCAGAAAGTCCGAGCCGTGTCTTCTTCCATGATGTGCAGGCTTTCGGCCTGCTGGTCCGCGATGGCGGAGTCGCGCTTGCTCTCGAGCTTGATGCGCAGCCTGAGCTCGTTCTTCGAGTCGGCGTTACGCATGGCCTCCTCGAAACTGATGATGCCTTCCTCGTAGAGCGAGAACAGCGCCTGGTCGAAGGTCTGCATTCCGAGCCGCGTCGACTTGGCCATGATCGTCTTGATCTGCCCGACGTCGCCTTTGAAGATGAGATCCTGGATCAGCGGCGTGTTGAGCATGATTTCCATTGCCGCGATGCGCCCGATGCCACCCTCGCGCGGAATAAGCCGCTGCGAGATAATCGCCTTGGCGTTCAGCGAAAGGTCCATCAACAGCTGCTGACGACGTTCTTC
Source organism: Woeseiaceae bacterium (assembly GCA_013042375.1). Taxonomy (GTDB): domain Bacteria; phylum Pseudomonadota; class Gammaproteobacteria; order Steroidobacterales; family Woeseiaceae; genus UBA1847. The sequence goes on along the minus strand of JABDQH010000116.1, from coordinate 80,329 downwards.
GGGGAAGAAATTGATGATGCGGTCGAGCGCCTGGTTAGCGCTGTTGGCATGCAGCGTCGCGAGGCAGAGATGGCCTGTCTCGGCGAACTGGATGCCGTACTCCATCGTCTCACGATCGCGGATCTCGCCAATGAGGATCACGTCGGGTGCCTGGCGCAGCGTGTTCTTCAGGGCCGCGTGCCAGGACTCCGTATCGACACCAACCTCGCGCTGCGTGATGACGCAGCCTTGGTGCGGATGCACGTACTCTACCGGGTCCTCGATCGAGACGATGTGGCCCCGCGAGTTCTTGTTGCGATGACCGATCATCGCCGCCAGCGTCGTCGACTTACCCGAGCCGGTACCGCCGACGACGATACACATGCCTCGCTTGTTCATGACGACGTCCTTGAGGATCGGCGGAAGATCCAGTTCCTCGAGCGTCGGAATCTCGGTCGTGATCGTGCGCAGCACGGCCCCGGGCATGCCTTGCTGGATGAATGCACTGACACGGAAGCGCCCGATACCCTTCGGCGCGATGGCAAAGTTGCATTCCTTGGTCGCGTCAAATTCCTTGATCTGTTTATCGTTCATGATCGAGCGCACCATCATCGCCGCCTGCTCCGCATTGAGCGGCGAGTCGGTGGCCTTGTGGATGGTGCCGTCGACCTTGATCGCAGGCGGAAAGCCCGCCGTCAGGAACAGGTCGGAACCTTCGCGCTCGACCATCTTCTTGAGCAGGTTTTGCGTCAGTCGTACGGCTTGTTCGCGTTCCATGATGTCAGCTCCTAGAAGCTCTCCTTGTTGACAGCCCTGAAGCGTGCCTCTTCCTTGTTGATCAGGCCGTTGCCGAGGAGTTCGGCGAGGTTCTGATCGAGCGTCTGCATGCCGGTCGCCTGTCCCGTCTGGATCGCCGAGTACATTTGCGCGATCTTGCCTTCACGAATCAGGTTACGAATAGCCGGCGTGCCGATCATGATCTCGTGTGCCGCGATACGACCGCCACCGACCCTCTTGAGCAGCGTCTGCGAAATGACGGCGCGCAGCGACTCGGACAGCATGGCGCGCACCATCTCCTTCTCGGCGGCCGGGAAGACGTCCACGATTCGGTCGATGGTCTTCGACGCCGAGCTCGTATGCAGGGTGCCGAACACCAGGTGACCGGTTTCTGCGGCGGTGAGCGCGAGACGAATCGTCTCGAGGTCACGCAACTCGCCCACGAGGATGATGTCGGGATCCTCACGCAGCGCCGAGCGCAGGGCCTCGTTGAAGCCCAGCGTGTCACGATGAACCTCCCGCTGGTTCACGAGCGACTTTTTCGACTCGTGCACGAATTCGATCGGATCCTCGATGGTCAGGATGTGGTCCGGCTTGTTGTCATTGATGTAGTCGACCATCGCGGCCAGCGTCGTCGACTTGCCCGAGCCCGTCGGTCCGGTCACGAGCACGATGCCGCGCGGGTGCATCGAGATATCCTTGAAGATCGGCGGCGCGCCGAGGTCGTCGAGCGTGAGAATATCCGAGGGAATGGTACGAAACACGGCAGCCGAGCCGCGGTTCTGGTTGAAGGCGTTGACGCGGAAACGGGCCAGTTTCGGAATCTCGAAGGAAAAATCGGTCTCGAGAAACTCTTCATAGTCCTTGCGCTGCTTGTCATTCATGATGTCGTAAATCATGCTATTGACATCCTTGTGGGTCAGCGACGGCATGTTGACTCGCTTGATGTCACCATCGACGCGAATCATTGGCGGTACGCCGCCCGACAGGTGCAGGTCGGACGCATTGTTCTTCACCGTGAAAGACAAAAGTTGAGCAACGTCGACGGCCATAAATCTCCCTCGTTAACGAAGACCGGACTTACCATAACCCGGACCTGTATTTGACCTAGTATAGCGAAGCAAGCGGGCCAAAACGTGATCACAGTCACGGAAAACTTAAGCTTTCTCAGCGATTTGCTGCGCCAGGCGGCCACTGACGCCGGGCGCGACCCCGCACATGTCCGCTTGCTCGCCGTGAGCAAAAAACAACCCGTCGACAAGATTCGCGAAGCGCTTGCCGCCGGGCAGCGCGACTTCGGCGAGAATTTCGTCCAGGAGGGCCTCGAAAAAATCCGGGCACTGGCCGGCTGCGACCTCACCTGGCACTTCATCGGGCGCCTGCAGAGCAATAAAACACGAGTGGTCGCCGAGAACTTTGACTGGGTGCACACTATTGACAAATTAAAGACGGCGCGGCGCTTGTCCGCGCAGCGCCCGGCCGGGATGCCGCCGCTAAACGTCTGCCTGCAGGTCAACGTCGACGGCGAGGCGACGAAGTCCGGGATCGCTCCGCACGAGGTGCCCGAACTTGCCGCGGCCTGCGCCGACCTGCCCAACCTGGCGTTTCGTGGACTGATGTGCCTGCCCGCGATCCGCGAGGATATCGACGCGCAGCGCGTGCCGTTTGCCGCGCTGCGCACACTGGCGGAGCAGCTGCGGCGGGACGGCATCGAAACCGATACCCTGTCCATGGGTATGACGGCAGATTTTCGTGCGGCGATATTCGAGGGGGCTACGATCGTGCGCATCGGTACGGCAATATTCGGAAGCAGAGGATAGAGAACCCATGGATTACGGAAGGGTCACCTACGTTGGCGGCGGCAACATGGCGAGGGCGCTGGCGGGCGGGATGCTCGCTGCCGGTTACGAGTCGAGCCTCATCTCCGTGTCCGAACCACTCGAAGGGCATCGGCTGAGCCTCGCACGCGACTTGCCGGGGGCCGCGATCTTCGAACGCAACGAGGACGCGGTGCGCGACGCCGATTGCGTGATCCTGGCGGTCAAACCGCAAATTCTCGCCGACGTGTGCAAACCACTGGCACCGTTGCTGCAGGCGACGCGGCCGCTCGTCATCTCGATCGTGGCCGGGGTTCGCGCACGCGACATCGAGACCTGGCTGGGCGGCAACCTGTCAGTCGTGCGCATCATGCCGAACCAGCCGGCGTTGCTGCGCCTCGGCATTTCCGGCCTGTATGCGAACGAACACACGTCGGACGAACAGCGGCGCGTGGCGACCGGCATCATTGCCACGACCGGGCCCGTCGTACGGGTCAACAGCGAAGCCGACATCGATACGATCACGGCCGTGTCGGGAACCGGCCCGGCCTACTTCTACCTGCTCGTCGATATGCTCGTTAACGTCGCGGTCGAGCTCGGCCTTGGACACGACGATGCGAAGACGCTGGTCCTCGAGACGGCACGCGGGGCCGGTGAGATGGCCGAACAGTCGGGCGAAACCATGGACTCACTAATCGCGCGCGTGCGTTCGCCGGGCGGCACGACCGCCGCCGCGTTCGACCATCTGGACGGCACGGAATTTCGTGATATCTTCACGGCAGCCGTCGTTGCGGCCCGCGATCGCGCCGCCGAGCTCGCCGACATGGCGCACGAAGCAGGCAAGGACTAGGACATGCCAGGGAACATCGCAAGCGCACTCGTCTTCATCGTCAATGCCCTCGTGCAGCTGTACGTACTGGTGCTCCTGTTGCGGTTCTTTTTGCCGTGGGCAGGCGCGGATTTCCGCAACCCGATCGCGCAGGCGATCCTCAGGCTCAGCTCCCCCGTCGTCGTGCCGCTGCGCCGCATCGTTCCGCCAATCGGCAAAGTCGACACAGCGACCCTGCTCGTGGCATTCGCCATTGAATACCTGAAGATCCTCGTTCTCGCGGCAATCCTGGGCGTCACGGCCATGGCGACGATCGCCAATATTGCGGTCACGGCACTCGTCAACCTCGTCATACTGGCGCTCAACCTGTTCACCTTCGCCATCATCATCCAGGTTATTGCCAGCTGGATTGCGCCGGGCGGCTACAATCCGGCATTCGCGCTGATCCACTCGCTAACGAACCCCGTATTGCGACCATTCCGGCGCATCATTCCCAGCGCCGGAGGCATCGATCTCTCTCCGCTGTTTGCGATTATTACCCTGCAGGCGCTCAGGATCGTGGTCTTCGGGCTGAAACTGCTGCCACTTTAGTCCTCGAAACAGCGACTTACACCTCCAGCCACGGCGACAGAGACATTTGCTCGTCGAGCGCGCAAAATGGTCTATAGTCAAAAAGAACAGTGAGGGGTGGTTGCATGAAACTGGCGAGAATTCTGATTTTTTCCTTGCCGCTGGCGCTTGCCGCTGCCTGCGGCGGCCCGGGCGACTCGGCAACCGTACCCCAGGCGCAACCTGCTGACGCTACTTCGGCGGACATCGGCGACTACGTCGTGCACTTCAGCGCGCAGACAACGGATCAGCTGCCGCCCGACGTCGCCAAGGCCTACAACATCCTGCGCAGCAAGAATCGGGCGATGCTCAACGTGTCGATTATCCGTGCATCGGATGGAAAACCGGTCGCAGGCACCGTCAGGGTCAAGACGGTCAACCTGACCGGGCAGCTCAAGAACATCACGATGCGCGAGATCACCGAGCCCGGTGAGGTCGTCGCAATCTATTACATTGGCGAGACACCGGTCGCTAATCGCGAAACCCTGGTATTCGATATCAGCGTGGCACCCGAAGGATCGGGCACGCTCTGGGAAGTTCGTTTCAAACGCGAGTTTTACACCGACTCGTAAGCCGAATCGCATTTGCACAAGAACCACAACGGGCGCTGCGGCGCCCGTTTCGCGTATGCGGCACTACAGCAAAATATGCTGGAAATAAAGGCCTTTCAGCGCTTACCACGGCGCACGAAAAGTGGTATCGTCGCCACGCTTTCACAGCGGGCGATGCCCGTTTCTTTATGTTTTCAGGAGTTAGTTTTCCATGGCAGCGAATACCAAGAAGCCACCCACCAAGTCCGAAATCTACGCAAAGATCGTCGATGACACGGGTCTGACGCGGAAGGACGTTGCAGCCGTTTTCGAATCGCTTAACGGTCAGATCAAGAAGAACCTTGGCGGACGTGGCGCGCCGGGCCTTTTCGCCATTCCGGGCCTTCTCAAGATGCGTGTTGTGAAGAAGCCGGCCCGCAAGGCTCGCAAGGGCGTACCCAATCCTTTCAGGCCGGGCGAGCTGATGGACGTCGCGGCCAAACCCGCTTCCAAGGTCGTCAAGGTGACAGCCCTCAAAGGCCTGAAGGACATGGTCTAAGGGCACGGTGACCCTAAATCCGGGGACGAATTGACCCACGGAAGTTGCGACTTCCGAATTACGGTCACTGTCCCCAGAAAAAGCCGGGCACTGCCCGGCTTTTTTTATGGTGACCGGCACCTAATTTCGGTCGACGAAATCCATTACAGCTTCGCGCAATTCGGTGAGGCGACCATGAAAAAAATGTTCGGCGCCGTTGACGACCAGCAACTCGGGCCCCGGCTCGAGGCCATCCACCCAGGCGAGGATCTCGTCGATATCGACGAGCTCGTCCTCATCGCCCTGCACGACCAGCCACGGGCACGCCGGTTGCGACTCGAGGCCGCTCGCGAAGCGGCTGATTGCGGGTGCAACACTGATCAGGCCGTCCACGTGCGTCGAAATCGCCGCCCTGACCGCGATCGCCGCGCCGAACGAAAAGCCCGCGAGCCACAGCGGATACGATGCGTGCCGCGCCCGCATGAACTCGATGGCGGCGAGCGCATCGTCGAGTTCGCCGACGCCGTTGTCATAATGCCCGGCACTCTTCTCCGTGCCACGAAAGTTGAACCGCAGAACCTCGTGCCCGGACCGGACGAATGCGCGCGCAAGGGTGTGAGCGACCTTGTTATGCATGGTGCCGCCGTGCTGCGGATGCGGGTGGCATACGACCGCGCAGCCGCGCAACGGGCCCTCACCCGGACGGTCGAGTGCCGCTTCGAGCCGCCCGACCGGGCCGTCAATGAACAGCTTTTCGTTTACGGGGTGTTTCGGCATCACAATTTCGCTATAAAATAAGGCCTTACAGAAGCGGCGGCGTCTCAATGAACAACACGATCCAGCTTGAAGAGCAGTATTGTGCACACAATTACCACCCGCTGCCCGTCGTGTTGAGACGGACGCCCTAGAGCCGAGCACGGAAGCCTCACATGCCCGAACTAACCGTCACTCATATCGTCCTGCTCGCTGTTCTCGCGATCGTCGGCGCGGTCGCCGGCTGGGTCGCACGCGACCGGCGCGCTGCGGACGAACAAGAGACCCTCAGGACGATGTGGCAGGAGGAAATCGACCGGCAGCGCAACGAACAGAAGCGCCTCGCCGATCAGAACAAGGGCCTGATGGAGCAGATCAACAGTCAGCAGGTAAGGCAATCCAAACTGCAAAAAAGTGCGGCCGAATTGTCAACGGCGATGCGCGAAGTCAGCAACAGCCGCGAGGAATTGCAGCGCGATATCGAATCGCGCGACGCGCGGATCGAGAACCTGGCGCGCGATCTTCGCAACTGGCAGGACCGCCTGCCCCCGCTGATCGATCGTTATCGCAAACGCGACGAAGAGGCCGGGCAACTCGAAGCGCAGCTCGAAGAGACGCTGTCGGCGGTCCGCATTCTCGAGGAACAACGCGGCGAGGCGGCTGCGCGGCCGGCGTCGATCCAGCCGCTTAGCAATGCCGGTCAGTTCACCGATGGGCTCGAAGCATCGAATGACGAAGACGACGAATACGTCGACGAAGTCGACGGCGAGGACACGCCGGTCTTTCTCGACGAATCGACGATGATCGAGAGCGAGGCGATGCCCGACGACCAGCCAGCGCTGGCCGCGGAATTCGACGACGACCCGCAAGCGCAGGCCACGGCGACCGACGACGACCGGGAAGTGCAGGCCGCGGCGACCGACGACGACCGGGAAGTGCAGTCGACCGAGAACGACGACGCCGGCGATCCTGCGCCGGACGATGCCGACGATGCGCACGAAACCGACGATACGCACGAAACCGAAGGCGCCGACGATACGCACGACACCGACGACGCCGACGACGCCGACGACGCCGACGACACCGACGACGCAGACGACGCAGACGACGCAGACGATGCCGATGATGCCGATGATGCAGACGACGTAGCGCGGCAACGCGACAACCTGAAGAGGATCAGGGGCGTCGGCCCGGCCATCGAGAAAACGCTCAACGAGATGGGTATTTTCAGTTACCGGCAGATAGCAGATATGACCGATTACGATATCGATCGCGTTACGCGGCGACTCAAGGGCTTTCACGGCCGGATTCAGCGCGAGGACTGGATCGGCCAGGCGCAATCGCTGCTCGACAAGGCAGCGCTAGCCTGAGTCCCGGTGTACGCCCCGCGCACTATCGCCCTCACCGTTACCCTGCTTGCGGGAATCCTGCTGAGCGTGCCGCTGCAGGAGGCACGCCGCGACACCTCGCCCGCTGCGGCGACAGCCGATTTCTCACCACACTTTTCGATTGCCGTGCGACGCAACCGCATCACGGTCGCGGGCGATTCACCGTCCCTCGAACATGAAGCGCGAATTCGCGAGGCTACCGTTCGCGCATTCCCCGGTCTCGAGCCCCGTTTCGAGTTTCGACCGTTGGGTCTCGTCCCGAACTGGTGGGAACAGGCGACCAGCGAACTTGTCGCCGCGCTGGCGCGAACCGTGTCGCCCAGCGCGAGACTCTCGGCCGACACGCTGCGCGTCACCGCACTCGTCGATGCGGAAACCGCCAGCGCCGCCCCGTTGCACGCACTGAGAAATTCGCTGCCGGAAACCGTCGAGATGCACCTCGCACTGGTGCCGGCCGGCGCCGGCGTCGCGGCACGAGCATCGTGCGAGCGACATTTCGCGAACTTCGAGCACGGCGCCGTCAACTTCGAGGAATCGGGAACCGCCATGCGCAGCTCGGCCATCCCGGTACTCGATCGCGTCGTCGCCCTGGCCGACGCCTGCCGCGATGCGCTGGTCTCGATCACGGGCCACACGGACTCTTCGGGCAACGAGGAACAGAATCGCCAGCTCAGCCTGGCACGCGCCCGCGCCGTGGCTGCACATCTCGAGTCGCGCGGCATCGCCAGCGAACGAATACTCGCGCACGGCGCCGGATCGTCCGAGCCGATCGCCGACAACGAGACCCGTTACGGCCGCAGTTTGAACCGCCGTATCGTGATCGGGTTTTCGTATCCGCCCTGGTCGACCGGATGGTCGAATCCACAGCAAAGGTCAGGGGCGCGCTACGTTTCGTCAGGGGATACGAGTCGCACCAGTTCGACCTCGAACAGCAGCGTCGCATTGGGCGGCACAGGTGGCTTGCCGCGCTCGCCGTAGCCGAGCTCGGGAGCGATACGCAGTTCGCGCGTCTCGCCAATCAGCATGCACTTGACGCCCAGGTCCCACCCGGCGATGACCTGCCCCGCATCGATCTGGAACTGGAACGGCTGCGCGCCGCCCGACGTCCAGATTTCGGTGCCGCGGCCGCCTTCGGCGGCTTCGTCGTAGAGCCACAGCGTCGTGTGCACGTCGGCATAGTCCCTGCTCTGTGCGGCTCGCCCGTATCCGCGCTTGACGATCGTTGCAACGAGCCCGTCCTCGATCTCGACCACGCCATTGGCATCGGGCTTCGGGCAATTGGCGACGGCGTCCTGCACGGCATCGCTTTCGGCAGGCGGTTCGTCTGCCGGGCCGCAGGCGGAAACCAGGGTTACGGCTGCCACCGCAAGGAACAGCTTGCTGATCTTCATTCGGAGGTGTCCTCGAAATCCAGGGAAGCGGAATTGATGCAGTATCGCAGGCCGGTCGGTTGCGGGCCATCCTCGAACACGTGGCCGAGGTGCGCCTCGCACCTGGCACAGACGACTTCCGTGCGAACCATGCCGTGCGTTACGTCCCGCCGGGTTTGCACGGCCTCGCCCGCCAGCGGCAACCAGAAACTCGGCCAGCCCGATCCGGAATCGTACTTATGCTCGGAACTGAACAACGGCGCGTTGCAGCAGATGCAGCAATAGGTCCCGTCATCCTTGTGCTGCACGTATTTGCCGCTGAACGGCGGTTCGGTCGCCGAGCATTGCGTGACCTGGTATTGCTCGTCGGTCAGCCTGTCTTTCAGCTCATGGTCGCGATCAGTCACTGTGCGCATGCCCCTCGATGTCGAGCAACAGTTTGTTCATACGATGCACGTACGCCGCCGGGTTGTCGAGCTGCGACCCTTCGGCCAGCAGCGCATGATCGAGCACGATGTGCGACAGCTCTTCGAAGCGTTGCTCGTCCTTCTCGGCCGACAGCCGCGCCACCAGCGGATGGTCGGCATTGATCTCGAGAATCGGCTTCGATTCCGGCAGCGCCTGCCCGCTCGCCTCGAGCATCCGCCGAATCTGCGGGCTGAGATCGCTGTCGCCGGAAACGACGCAGGCCGGCGAGTCAACGAGCCGCCGGCTGACGTTGACGGACTCGACGCGGTCCCTGAGAACCTTGCGCACCTTCTTGAGCAACGGCTTGTGCTCTTCGTTCATGGCGTCCTGGCTGATCGAACCATCCCCGCCGGGCAGGTCGAGCGCCTCGCGCGCAACGTCGACGAGCGCCTTGCCGTCGTACTCGTGCAGCGCATCGGTCAGCCATGGATCGATACGATCGGTGAGCAGCAGCACCTCCATGCCCTGCTCGCGCAGTTGCTCGAGGTGCGGGCTCGCTATGGCCGTCGCGTGGCTCTCCGCGAGAATATAGTAGATCCTGTCCTGACCTTCCTTCATGCGCGCGACGTACTCGTCCAGCGACTGGTCCTGGACATCACCGCCGCCATGGGTAGTCGCGAATCGCAGCAGACCGGCAAGTTTCTCCTTGTTCGCGTGATCCTCGATCACGCCTTCCTTGAGCACGGACCCGAACTCGTTCCAGAACGGCCCGTAGTCGTCGCCCTGGGCGAGCTTCTTCAGCATGTCCAGAACACGCTTGGTCAGCGCGCTGCGCATCGCGGCGAGATCGGGGCTCTGCTGCAGCAGCTCGCGCGATACGTTGAGCGGCAGGTCCGAGGAATCCACGACCCCTTTGACGAATCGCAGGTACAGCGGCAGGAACTGCTCGGCATCGTCCATGATGAAGACGCGCTGTACGTACAGTTTGAGCCCGCGCGGTGCGTCCCGGTTCCACAGGTCGAACGGCGCCGTCGCCGGTATGTAGAGCAGGCTGGTGTACTCGCGCTTGCCCTCGACGCGGTTGTGGCTCCACGTCAGGGGATCGGCGAAATCGTGCGACAGGTGCTTGTAGAATTCCTTGTATTCGTCGTCGGAGACGTCGCTGCGCGAGCGTGTCCACAGGGCCGTCGCCGAGTTCACGAGCTTATCCTCGTCCTCGTCCGCAACCTGCAATACGACCGGGAAGCCGATGTGATCGGAATACTTGCGGATCAGCGCCTCTATCCGCAACGGCTCGAGAAACTCCGATGCGTCCTCGCGAAGGTGCAGGGTCACGCGCGTGCCGCGCTCCTTGCGAGCGCCGTTTTCGATCGTGAATTCGCCTTCGCCATCCGATTCCCAGCGCACGGCCGCGTCGTCGCCCGCGCGCATCGTGTCGACGGTCACCTTGTCGGCAACGATAAACGCGGAGTAAAACCCGACGCCGAACTGGCCGATTAGCTGCGAGTCGTGTTGCTGATCTCCGGTCATCTGCTCGAGGAACTCGGCGGTGCCCGACCGGGCGATTGTGCCGAGATTATCGATCAGCTCGTCGCGCGACATGCCGATGCCGTTATCGACGACCGCCAGCCGCCGTTTGTCCTTGTCGAGCTCGACACGAATCGTGAGCTCATCCTCACCCAGCAACGCAGGTTTCGCGAGCGCCTCAAAACGCAGCTTGTCGGCCGCATCGGATGCGTTCGAAATCAGCTCGCGAAGGAAGATCTCCTTGTTGCTATAAAGGGAATGCACCATCAGCTTGAGCAGCTGACGCACTTCCGTCTGGAACCCCAGGGTTTCCTTGTTTTCGGCCACGCCCCAAACCTCTCCGCCAGAAAGCAGAGACGATGGGGATCAGGCCCAGGATTTCAAGGCCGGGGTGTTGACCGAGCGAAGCAGGAAAACGACAAGCAGGAGCGCTGCAACGCCAAGGGCGAGCGGCGGGTACGACCATGCCAGGAGGAAAGCGGACGTGGCTGTAAGGAGGACCAGCAGTGCGCTGGCGACCAGCGCAATGGCGTTCCTTACATCCTCCCAGACGAGGCCGACGGCGCCGTACAGATCGTCCAGGTTATCGAGATACAGGAGCAGACATTCCATCTCGGACTCACTTCACGATGGTCAACAGCGGCCCGGCGTATTCGGCGTCGGTGCTCACGATATCGGCATCGTCGAGATCGGAATTGTTGGATTCCTTGGCATGAGCGATCGCGCGATGAAAAAGCTCCCAGCGTTGCCGCGCAGACTCATTCTTCAGGAAATCGATGCCGTCCGGGTTGTCCTTGACCTTCTTTGACATACTTGGAAAAGCTGTTGCTGTGAACCGTGTATTGCATTCTAAAAACGGCAGAGAAAATAGCTGTGAGGTTGTTCACAGCTTGCTTTTAGACCGCCCGGGCAAACGCAATTTTTCGACGCAGTTCCGTTGTAAGCGGGGATGTGGCTCACAGTCTCACCGAGCTTCGCAGCGGGCCCGCAACGGGCCGCTTACATATGACAAAACGCCGGCAAAAGCCGGCGTTCAGATCAATCAGTTTCGGGTACCTATTGCTGGTCGTCGTCGGGGTCTTTCGACCAGTTGCGACGCACCTTGTCCGTCCAGTCCCGGTAACCTTTCCAGGAATACAGCGACGGATCGATGCCGGACCTCTTCGTGCCCGGTACCGGCGCCTTGGATATCCATTGACGATACTGGTCCCAGCCATCCGCATCGTTGGCGGCGGGTTGGTCTTTTCCGACACTCCCGTTTTCGATCTTGGCGACACGTCCGGTATCCGTACCGAAGCGGTCTTCCCATCTCACGCGTTTGCTGTCCGGCATTGCCTTGCCCAGTCGATCCTTTGGACAAAGAGTAGGTCGATACAGGGCAGATTCACAGGAACTGCATCACAGTGCGGAACGGCACTTTCCCTTCTAAAACAAAAAGTTGCGTTTCTGTTTTACTTAATCATGCGACGGCTTTACTTAATCGTGTAGCAGGGCGCGTAGTCGCCTCGCGATATCTTCATGCGGTTCTGGAGAACGAATGCCGCCAGCATGTCGTCAAGCAGACTCATGATGCGACGCGACCCGCGGATTTCGAACGGCCCTTCGCGTTCGATGAGTGCGGCGGTGTCCTCACGGACATTTCCCGACACGATGCCGGAAAATGCGCGCCGCAAGTTGGCCGCCAGCTCATGGCGCGGCATGTCCTCGTCGATACGCAGGCTGCTCATCGACGCGTGGTTTGCCGTGAAGGGGTTCTGGAAATGCTCGTCGATCTTAAGGCGCCAGTTGAAATAGAAGGCATCGCTGTGTTCCTTGCGATACGCGAGCACGTCCTCGAGGCTCCGGCTCATCGCCCGTGCGACGGCCGGCGGGTCGTTAACGATGATCTCGTAGCGCCGCTGCGCCTCGGGCCCGAGCGTCGCGCCGACGAACTCGTCGATGCGCCGGAAATACGCCTCCGATGACGCGGGCCCGGTCATCACGAGCGGAAACGGCAACGTCTCGTTCTCCGGGTGTAGCAGCACCCCGAGCAGGAACAGGATTTCCTCGGCCGTGCCGACGCCGCCCGGGAAGACGATGATGCCATGGCCGACGCGCACGAAAGCCTCGAGGCGCTTTTCCATGTCGGGCATGATGACGAGCGAATTGACGATCGGGTTGGGCGACTCGGCGGCGCTCATGCCGGCCTCGGTGATGCCGACGTAACGCCCGCGGCGGATGCGCTGCTTCGCGTGACCGATGGTCGCGCCTTTCATCGGGCCCTTCATCGCCCCGGGTCCGCATCCCGTACACACGTTCAAACCGCGCAGCCCGAGTTCATAGCCGACCCTCTTGGAATAGTCGTATTCCTCGCGGCTGATGGCGTGTCCGCCCCAGCAGACGACGAGATTGGCCGTCGCCGGCAGCTTGAGCAGCCTGGCGTTGCGCACGATATGAAACACGGCATTGGTGATGCCGTCCGAGGCCGACAGGTCGAAGCGACCGCTGTCGACGATGTCGTTACGCGTAAAGACAATATCGCGCAACACGGCCGACAGCAGTTCGCGCGTGCCGCGAATCATGCGGCCATCGACGAAGGACTCGGCCGGCGCGTTCCTGAGCGTTACCTTGAGTCCCCGGTCCTGGCGAATGAAACCGACTTCGAAATCGCGGAATCGCTCGAGCAGCAGGCCTGCATCGTCGACGTCGCTGTCCGAATTCAGGACCGCGAGCATGCAGCGCCGCAACAAGGGGTACAGCCCGCCCGAACCGCTCGACTGCAGCTGATCGATCTCGAACTGGGACAAAACCTCGAGGCTGCCCTCCGGCCAAACCTCGGCATCGACGAATTGCGGTGCCATTCAGGGACGGATTTCGATCGGTGTGTTCTCGCCGGTCATCAGCCAGATATCGATCATGTCGGAATTCGAGACGGCGATGCAGCCGTTGGTCCAGTCGCGCGTGCGGTAGTAGGCCTCGGAGCGCGTGGGCGCATTGGGTTGGCCGTGAATCATGATCGCGCCGCCGGGGCTGACGCCCTGTGCCGCGGCTTCGCTGCGGTCCCGGGCGTCCGGGTACGATATACCGATCGACAGGAAAAATTCGCTGTTCGGGTTGCGCCGATCGAGCAGGTAACGCCCCTCGGGCGTTCGGAAATCGCCTTCCTGTCTCTTGTCACCCACCGGTTGCAGCCCGAGCGCGACGCGGAAAGTGCGAAATATCTCGCCGCCCTGCAACAGGTGCAGCTTGCGCGCGTTCTTCTCGATGACCACGAAATCCGCGACCGGGAAGTTGCCGGCCTGGATCAGTCCGGGCGCGAGCAGGCAGATGACGATGACGGCGAACAATCTCATGGCAGCTAGACTAGCAAACCTCGAAGCTGACAAAAAAGGGACGTTTCACACATTGCGACCCGCGATCCAGCCGATCGCGAAACCAATGCCGCCGGCCACGAGCGTATACGCCGGCAGGAAGCGGAACACCCGGTCCGGGTATTCTGCATCGCTGAACATGTCGTTGAGGTTAACGGCATACGCATAGTGCAGGTAGGCCGACAGGCCGAGAGCCGGCACCGCAAAGCCGAGTGTGCCGAGCGGCATGCGCAGACCCGCGCCGGACCATCGCCCGTCGCCGCGCCGCAGTGTGGCCCAGGCCAGCGCCACCAGGACGACGAGCGGGACCAGATTCCTCGCGACCCACGGGCCGCCCTGCTGCACGTCGGCGAACCAGAGTGCGGCCGCGGCCGCGACCAGCAAGACCGGTGCCAGACGCAGCAGGAGGTACTTGCGGCGCGTGTCCATCAACCCGAGCTTGCGTCTGCCAACACCGGAATTTGCACGCGCATTCCCGGGCGCACATTGTGCATGTCGAGACCCGGGTTGTACTGGCGAAACAGCCACATGGGCACTTCGTACCGCCTTAGCGCAACGATCCAGATCGACTCGCCGCGGCGAATCGTGTGCTCGATGACATCGCTGATGACGTGGCGCCGGAAGAACCTGTCCTGCTGGGCGCGGTGATACGCGACGCGCTGCTCCTCGAACGACTTCGCGTCGACCGTGCCGAGGTCGAGCCGAATCCGCTGGCCGAGCTCCACGGGCGTGCGAAACGCAAGGCCATTCAGGTCACGCAGTCGCTGCGTCTTGATCTCGAGCCAGTCGCCGTAGTGCCCGAGTGTCTCGAGCGGCTGCACCTCGATCGTGCCATCGTCAGCGACCGTGTAGTCGCTCGGGTCCGATAACAGGGCCGTCCGGACCGTGCCCGGCAGCAGGCTCGTAACCTCGACGGCCACCGGTGCCGGCTCCTCGACGGCCGGTGCCGTCGCGGCCACGACGACGGGTTCGGGCGATGCCGGTTCGGGCGCGGCAGGCAGCGGGCCTGCCGCCGGCAGCCGCAGGCGCTGTCCCGCGCGAATACGGTGGCTGCTGCTGAGCTGGTTGAGCGCGACCAGTGTCGACACGCGTGTGTCGTAAGCGGCGGCGATCTGGGACAGCGTGTCGCCGCGCGAGACCGTGTGGAAAAGGTCGGGCAGCTGCTTGTCGAAGGCCGCATCGTCGGGGAGCCTGGCGATCAGCGTTGCGAGGGGCGACGACGTCGCCGCCACGGGCAGCCTCAGTTCATAACCCTTCGGCAAGTGCTTGCTGCCCTCCCAGACCGTTGCCTGCAGGCCCGGGTTATGGCGCGCGATCTGCCGCTCGGACACGCCCGTCGCCTCGCTCAGCCCGTCGGCCGACACGTAGCTGGTCAGTTTGACGGCCGCGTATTCGGTCGGATCGTCCGGCATGACGCCCGGGAAGTACTTGTCCGGATTCTGGTCGACCTCCATAGCGGCGAGGAATGCGACGTAGAAGTTGCGCGACGCGAAACCGAAGGTGCGCCCGTTATAGTTGCGCAGGATATCGACGAGCGCATCGTCGCCATGGCGGCGCATTGCCCGGCGTACCCCCGACAGGCCATGGTTGTAAGCCGTAATCGCCATCGGCCAGTTACCCGTGATCGAGTAGTTGTAGGCGAGCAGGCGCCCCGCGGCACGCGTCGCCGCGAACGGATCGTTGCGCTCGTCAACGACATGGTCGACACGCATGTAGCGGCGGCCGGTGCTGCGCGTGAACTGCCAGATGCCCGAAGCGCCGACGTGCGAGCGCGCCGCCGGATTGTAGGACGACTCGACGTGCGGCAGTGCCGCGAGTTCGACCGGCACGCCGAGCGCCGTGAACTGGTCATTGACATAGTCGCGCCAGCGTCCCGAGCGCTCGAGGCCGCGCCGGAAACGATCCTTGAGACCCAACTGGAAACGAATGCGGCCGACGGCGGTGGACAGCGTCTTGTTGGTGACGCCGGCAGGCCACAGCGCGAGGACGCGCGCTTCTTCGTCGCTGAGATTGTCGCGCTTGCCCGCCGCCAGCGTGCGCAGCACGGACTGCAGTTCCTTGCGGCGCTTGGCGATGCGCCGATTGCGCTCGCGTCGCGAGAGCGCGGCCGGCACCGCAACGCGAGCGTAGACGACACCCAGCTTACGGTTGTCGTGCAGCACGCCTTCTTCGGTGGAGTACTCGGTAAATATCGATACCCAGAAATCGACGTCAGGCCGCAGCTCGGGCGGCTGCGGAAACACGTCGCTCGCGCTCACAGTTCCAGCGCCGAGCACGACGAAAAACGCGAGGCACAGACGCATGCTTGTCATTTGACGTAATTCAGGTTTCAATCGAAAATCTTTGCTTGCTTCACGGAAGGTGCGGCTATTTTGCCGTAATTTAAGTCATCGTATGCGCGCAATTCGTCGACAACTCGCCAGTTGCGGGCCGCTGCCCGTCGCACTGGCCGCCTGGTGCATCTCCGGACTGCCTGGTGCCGCACTGGCCGGTGAGACGTCCGTGGAGCGCTCGGACGGCGGCGTCGACCTCATGCAGGATTCGACCGATGAGGGTGACGCGCGTTCCAGCGAGACTTCAGCCGTCGCCGAAGAACTGGTCGATGCCGTGGCCGAACACGAACACGATGTGCCGCTCGCCGATGCCGTGACCACGGCCGACGGACGGGCCGAGCCTCTGCGGATTCTCGGCACCGGCGTCGAGCCGGGTTCCGCCGCCCGGCTGTCGTGGTCGGCGACCCAGCTTTTCGAGGGCGTGCCTGTATCCACGCCGGTGCTCGCGGTCAACGGTGCGCTGCCCGGACCGACGCTGTGCCTTACCGCGGCCGTCCACGGCGACGAACTCAACGGCATCGAAATCGTGCGCCGTGTGCTGCACGACATCAATCCCGAGCGACTGTCCGGTGCCGTGATCGGCGTACCCATTGTCAATGTCCAGGGCTTTCGCCGCGGTTCGCGCTACCTGCCCGATCGACGCGACCTGAATCGCTATTTTCCGGGCAACCCGAATGGCAGCGCGGCGGCGCGCATTGCCCACTCGCTGTTCACGCAGGTGATCGCGCATTGCGATGCGCTCGTCGACCTGCACACCGGCTCGTTCGAACGCGCCAACCTGCCCCAGATTCGCGCCGACCTCAGGAATCCGGACGTCGTGACGCTGACGCTGGGCTTCGGCGCGATGGTCGTACTGCACAGCAAACCGACCGCGGGCACGCTGCGTCATGCGGCGACGCTCGCGGGAATTCCTGCCGTGACCGTCGAAGCGGGCGGGCCGTCCGAACTCGAGCTCGCCGAGGTCAAGCGTGGCGTCGAGGGCATCGATACGCTGCTCGCTGCGCTCGACATGGTCAAGAAACGGCGTCGCTGGAGCGATCCCGAACCAGTCTACTACCGCTCGTCCTGGGTGCGCGCCGACAACGGCGGCATCTTGCTTGCCGACGTCGGCCTTGGCACCACCGTGCGCAAGGGCGACCTCCTCGGCACGATTACGGACCCGATGAACAATGCCCGCACCGAGGTGCGCTCGCCCTGGTCGGGCCGCGTCATCGGCATGGCGCGCAACCAGGTCGTGATGCCGGGAAACGCGGCGTTCCACATCGCTATCCAGGCCGACGATTTCGAGGTCGAAGACGAAGCGGCCGCCGACGTCGCGCCGCAGCGCGAGCGCGGTGGTTACGTGGACGGCATGTCCGAGTAGAATCCTGCTCGCATGAGCATGCGCAAACCCCTGTCCAGTTACCGGTCGCCGGGCACCTGGCCCGTGTGGATCGGCATGGGCCTGCTCAGGCTGGTCTGCTTGCTGCCACACCGCGTCGCGCTGTGGATCGGCCGGGTCATCGGTCGTCTCGCATACAGGTTTGCCGGGTCTCGGCGCGAGGTCGTCCGGCGAAACCTCGCGCTTTGTTTTCGCGCCATGCCGGAGAATCAGCTTGACGACCTGACGCGCGAGCATTTCGAGGCGCTTGGCATGATGTTGATCGAAACGGGTCTCGGTCGCTGGGCCAGCGACCGGCGCTTGCGGTCCATTACGACGCTAACCGGCGTTGAACACGTCAACGATGCGCTCGAGTCCGGACAAGGCGTCATCCTGTTGAGCGCTCACTTCACGACGCTCGAAATCATGGGTCGGGTTCTGGCCACCGAGATCCCGCCCTTCGATGCCGTGTTTCGCAAGAACCGCAGCGAGTTCATGACGGAGCTGCAGCGCAGCGGCCGCGAAGTCTCGGCCGAATCCACGATCGAGAAACGTGACATCAAGAAGATGGTGCGCAGCCTGCGCAACGGGCGCGCCGTCTGGTACGCGCCGGACCAGAGTTACAACCGCAAGGGTTCGGAAGTTATCGAGTTCTTTGGTATCCCGGCCTTGCACACGACCGCGACATCAACGCTGGCGCGCCTCGGCAATGCGGTCACCATACCGTTCTTCCCGTTGCGCAAGAGAGACGGTACCTACGAGATGACCCTGCTGCCGCCGCTCGAGAACTTCCCGAGCGATGACCCGGTTGCCGATACGAAGCGCTACGTGGCGTTGCTGGAGGAGCACATCCGCAAGGCGACTGAGCAGTACTTCTGGATTCACCGCAAGTTCAAGGACCTGCCGGCGGGCTATCCCGACTACTACGCCGATCTCGACGCGTCGAAGTAGCCGTCGAGCAGCTGCCTCCAGTTCGGCGAACGGAAGCTGAGCCGCGGTTCGAGCCCGACGATCTTTAGCAGAGAACGGTGCAGACGACCCAGCGTTTCCTGTTGCCAGGGACCCGGAGACCGCAGCGCCCCCTTGTCGAAATCAAGGAGCCACAACGTACCATCGCTATCGATCTGGACGTTATAGGCATTCATGTCGGCGTGATAGACGCCGGCCGCGTGGAACTCGTAGATGGCCGCGCCGCAATCCCGCCAGAACGACTCGTCAGGATCATTGTCGGCGATGTACTGCGACAGCGGCACGATACCGGGGACGCGCACCGTGATCAGATCGGCCGTGTAGAGCGTGCCGCGGCGAACGTAGCGCGCCGCGGCCGGGCGCGGCACACGCATGTTGTTCGCAGCGAGCTTGTCGAGCAGGCGCCATTCCATGAACGAACGCGTCTTGTCCGCACCCGAAAACACGTAGGTGTCGCGGATCAGTTTGCCGATCAGGCCACCGCGCACGTAATGACGCAGCACGAACTGACGCGGGACATTGCCAACATACAGCGTATTGCCGCGGCCGCTCGACCGCAGCGAACCGGTCAGGACCTCGGCGTGCGGCCACCCCCCGGTCGCGAAGTGCGCTTCCGTTATATGATTGATAATGGCCTTATCGTATAGGATGGCGCCGGTCGCGGTCGTCTCGACGGTTTCGGTCAACGGACCTTTTCCTTACAGCATCACGTGCCCGGATATTGCCTGATTTGGACCTGCAATCGAAGCCTCGTAGCATCTGCGTATTGCGCCTGTCGGCCATTGGCGATACTTGCCACGCACTTGCCGTCATCCGGCGGCTGCAGGACACCTGGCCCGACAGTGACATAACCTGGATTATCGGCCGGACCGAGGCCGGGCTGATGTCGGATATTCCGGATATCGATTTTGTCGTGTTCGACAAGTCCCGTGGCCGCGCCGCCTACCACGACGTCCGGGCGGCGCTCGCCGGCAGGCACTTCGACGTCGCGCTGTGCATGCATGCCTCGATGCGCGCCAATTTCCTCATTCGCCTGTTGCCTGCCGACGTTCGCCTCGGCTTCGATCGTCGACGGGCCAGGGACTTCCAGTGGCTGCTCACGAGCCGCCGCATTGCGCCCGCCCGGGGCGAGCACGCGATGGAGGCCATGATGGGATTCGCGACGGCCATCGGCGCCGGGGAGCACGCCTTGCGCTGGGACATCCCGCTACCGGAGGCCGACCGCGCGTTCGCCGCAGGCTACCGGGCCAGTGGCAGGCCGCTGGTCGTGATCAGCCCCTGCACCAGCCAGCGCGCGCGCAACTACCGCAACTGGGGCGCCGCCAATTTCGCCGCGATCATCGACCACCTCTCGCGCCGTTACGGCGCCCGCGTCGTGATCACGGGCGGACCGTCGGATCTCGAGATCGAATACGGCAGTCGACTGGCCTCGGCCGAGGGCGTCGACAACCTCGTCGGCGCGACGACTCTCAAGCGGCTGGCGGCGCTGATCGCCGAGGCCGACCTCGTCATTTGCCCGGACTCCGGTCCTGCCCATATCGCGACAGCCCTCGGAACCGGCGTTGTCGGCCTGTACGCCACATCGAATCCGTCACGGACCGGCCCTTATTTGTCGCAAAAGTACACGATAAATCGCTATCCGGACGCGATATCCCGCTATCTTGGTAAGAACGTCGCCGATCTTCGTTGGGGCCAAAGGGTCCGTCATGCCGATGCAATGGACCTGATCACGGTCGCCGACGTCGTTGAAAAGATCGACCTTTTCTTCGACGATCGCGGCAATTAGCGTTATTTTTCCGCTATTTTATCGTAAATAGCGTCGGGGTAGAGGTCGCGAAGGCACTTCGTGTGGCCCAGCGGGCACTCGCGTTCGAAGCAAGGCCGGCAATCCAGGTGAATTTCGTGAATATCGCGACTTTTCGTGAGCGGTGGCGTGAATTTCGGCGAAGATGAGCCATAAATGCCGTGAACGTGCGTACCGACGGCCGCCGCGATGTGCATGAGGCCCGAATCGTTCGACACGGCCCGCTCGCAGGCAGAGAGGAGGTCGATAACGTCCTCGAGGGAGGTCCGTCCGCAGAGATTTACAGCCGTGGCGGCAGCGGCGATGGCGTCGCCGGCCGGGCGATCCTTGTCCGACCCGAGGATCCACACGGCGTATCCCGCGTCGTCGAGCCGCCGCGCCAGTGCGGCGAAGTACTCGAGCGGCCAGCACTTGGCCGGCCCGTACTCGGCGCCGGGCATCATTGCGACAACGGGTCGATCGACAGACAGGCCGAGCGCGCGCAGTGCGCGCTCGCGGTTTTCATCGTTGACCTTGAGTGACGGCAGGGGCACTGCGCCCGGCAGCTCCTCCCCCGCATCGAGCCCGAGCGCAACGAAGCGTTTCACGGTCTGGTCGAGGACGATCGGGTCGAACGGACGCACCTCGTTGATCAGGAAGAACCGCGATTCGCCACGAAAGCCGATGCGCCGCGGTATGCGGGCGAACCAGGGGATCAACGCCGCCTTGAAGGAGCGTGGCATAACGATGGCGGTGTCGTAGTCGCCACGCAGGCCGGCGGCAATGCGCCGACGTTTCGCGAATCCGATCTCGCCGTGCGCGGTTTCGGATGCGATGCCCCGGCGTACTTCGGGCATGCGGGAAACGATCGGCAGCGACCATGCCGGGGCCAGCACGTCGAGCGCCCGCTCCGGGTCGCGCGCTTTGAGGAGCCGCAGCAGCGACTGGGCCATGACCATGTCGCCGACCCATGACGGCCCGACGACTAGCGTTGCCGTGGTCCGCAAAGTTCGTCCAGGTACGCCGGCACGCCCTGTTCAACCGGTCGGAAGTCGACGTCGCAACCGCATGCGCGCAAGGCCGTCAGGTCGGCCTGCGTATAACTCTGGTATGCGCCTTCGAGGTGTTCGGGGAACGGCACGTAGCGAATATTGCCCTTGCCGTGCCACGCAATCACGGCATTGGCAACGTCGTTGAAACTCTGCGCGCGGCCCGTGCCCGTATTGTAGATACCGGAGACCTCGGGGTGATCGAGGAACCAGAGATTCACTTCGCAGACGTCATCGATATAGACGAAGTCACGCAGCTGGCCGCCATCGTCGTAACCGCCCGAGCCCTCGAAGAGCCGTGCCTCGCCGTCCACGAGCACCTGGTTGCTGAAGTGAAATGCGACGCTCGCCATCGAGCCTTTGTGCTGCTCGCGCGGGCCGTACACGTTGAAATAACGCAGACCGACGACCTGGCTGTCTGGATTTGCCGCGACGCGCCGCACGTAACGATCGAACTGCAGTTTCGAGTATCCGTATACATTGAGCGGATTTTCGTAGCGCGGGTCCTCGACGAATTTCTGCGAGCCCCCGTAAACGGCGGCCGAGGATGCGTAAATGTAAGGCGTATGGTGTTCGAGGCAGTGATGCAGCAACGTCTGTGAATAGCCGTAGTTGTTGCGCATCATGAAGCGACCGTCCCATTCGGTCGTCGCCGAGCAGGCGCCCTGGTGGAACACGGCCGTGAGGTGCTTCGCGAACGCCCTGTCCGTCTCGAGACGATTCAGGAAATCGTCTTTATCGAGATAGTCGGCAATCGGCAGATCCGAGATGTTGACGAACTTGTGCCCGTCCTCGAGATCATCGACGACAACGACATCGTGCCCACGCTCCGCGAGCGCATGAACCAGGTTACTTCCGATGAAGCCGGCGCCCCCGGTAACGACGTACATCAGGAAGCACTGCCGCCAGCGTCATCCAGCATGTAGTACTGCGCGCCGCAATAGGGACACTTGGCCTCGCCCGTCGCGGCAACCGGGATGAACACCTTGGGGTGCGAATTCCACAGGTACATGCCGGGCATGGGGCAGCTCAGGGGCAGGTCGGATTTCCGGACGCCGTAACGGTTCTGCGCGTTGGCCGGGATCAGGTCCTGGTCGACGGTTCCAGTTCTGGGGCTCACGTGATTCCTCTCGTCGTCGTGCCGTGGTCGCGAATTATATGCTCAACCCAGCCACTCGTCCCATTTTTGGGCGACGAAGTCGCGCGACGACGCGAACTCGGCCAGGGGAACAAGCGGCGGGCGTTCGTCGAGCACGAGGTGATGCGCGCGCCGGCGGTACGCCCGGTACGCATCCTGGAGCGCGTCACCGTCGCGCTTTTCGATGCAGCCGGCGGCAACCAGCGCGTCGAGCTGACGGATGTTGTCCGACCAGAAGATAACGTCGGGTTGCTCACGGGCATTCTCGAGCACGAGAAACTGCACGAGAAACTCGATGTCACCGATTCCGCCCCGGCCGTTCTTGAGATCGAACAGCTGCGCGTCGCTGCGGTCCAGATTCTTGCGCATGCGCTGCCGCATCGAGTTGACATCGTCGCGCAGCGTGTCGCGCCGCACACGCCCGACCAGCGTTTCGCGCCGTATGCGTGTGAAGTCGTCCGCGATCGCCGCGCTGCCCGCGACCGGTCGCGCCCGCAGCAGCGCCTGGTGCTCCCAGGTCCACGCGTTGTCTACCTGGTAGCGTTCGAACGCCTCGGTGCTGGTGACGAGCAGGCCGGAGCGCCCGTCCGGCCGCAGGCGTGTATCGATTTCGTAGAGCTGCCCCGAGCCCGTCTGCATCGTCAGGAAATGGACCAGGCGGCGCACCAGCCGGCCGAAGAAAAGACCGTTATCGAGCGACTTGCCGCCGTCGGTGTTTTGCCTGCTGCCGCGCGAATCGTGCAGGAACACGATGTCGAGGTCGGACCCGTAGGACAGCTCGAGACCGCCGAGCTTGCCGTAGGCAATGATGCCGAAGCCCGCCTCGTGTTCCACGCCGTCGAGGAGATAACACGGCACGCCATGCCGGGAGGTCAGATCTTGCCACGCGACGCGCAGCGCTTCGGCGAGGACCGCTTCGGCCAGCCACGTCAGCCCGTCGCTGACCTTCATGATCGGCAGGTTGCCGCTGAAATCGGCGACCGCGATACGGAACATGGAGGCACGCTGGAACTGGCCGATCGCCTGCATGCGGCCTTCACTGTCGTCATCCTCGTCGGCAAGGCGCGCGTCGAGGTCCCTGACGATATCCTCGCGCGTGACCGACGCCGTCCACGAATGCGGGTCGAGCAGTTCGTCAAGCAGCACCGGGAACCGCGCCAGCTGATCCGCGACATAGCTGCTGCGCGCGCACATGCCGACGAGACGCGCCAGCGCGCCCTGGTTCTCGTTGAGCAACGACAGGTAGGCGCTGCGGCGCAGGATGCGCTCGACGACGCCGAGCGATCTCGTCAGCGCCGTGCCGGGCGTGTCCGATGCACCGACCTCGACCAGCAGGCGCGGCAGGAAGCGGGCGAGCCGCGCGCGTGAGGTCGCATCGAGCTGCCGGGTCCCGGCCGCGCCAGCAAACGCGGCCAGCGTGGCCGCAAGCCGGGGCGCATCTCTGAATCCTTCGTTGTCGAGGAGTTCGTTCCAGGACTCGCGGGCAAGACCGGTCTCCCAGGCGCGCTCGAGGCGCTCGAGCAGCGGCGCATCCTGGTCGGTGTCGCGAAACGCCACGCGGTCGAATTGCGCCGCAATTGCGCCACGCTGCACATCGATCTCGGCGGCCAGCGTCTCCCAGTCCGGGTAGCGCATAGCCACGCACAGGCGGCTCCGGCCCACCGCGTCTCGCGGCAAGTCGTGCGTTTGCCTGTCCTGCATTGCCTGGATGAAATTTTCGACGCGACGCAGAAATCGATACGCTTCCCGCAACCGATCGGCTTCGGCAGCGGTGAGTCCGCGACTGTTGACCAGGCTCGGGAGTGCGTCCTGCAGCGCCTGTGTCTGCAACGTAGCGTCACTGCCACCGCGGACGAGTTGCAGGGATTGCACCACGAACTCGGCCTCGCGAATGCCGCCCGGGCCGAGCTTGACGTTGTCCTGCAGCTCGCGCCTGCGTACTTCTTCGGCAATCATCGCGTGCATCTCCCGCAGCGACTCGAAAACGCCGTAGTCGATGTACCGACGATAGACGAACGGCCGGATCAGGTTGCCGTACAGGTCTTCGGCAACATCGTCGCCCGGCCACGGTCCGACGATGCGTGCCTTGACGTAGGCGTATCGTTCCCAATCGCGCCCGTGTTGCAGCAGGTAGGACTCGAGCGCGCCGAAGCTGACAACGGGCGGCCCGCTGTCGCCGAACGGTCGCAGGCGCGTGTCGATGCGAAATACGAAGCCATCGACCGTGGTCTCGTCGAGTAACGCGATAACCTGGCGCGTCAGGCGGCCGAAATACTCCTGGGCTGTGATGCACTTGGCGCCGTCGGTCTCGCCGTCATCGGGATACAGGAATATCAGGTCGACGTCCGATGAGAAATTGAGTTCACGCCCGCCGAGCTTACCCATGCCCAGGATGACGAGCGGCACCCTGCGTCCGTCACGATCGCGCAGGCTGCCGTAGCGCGGTTCGAGGGCGCGCTCCGCGCGGCGCGTCGCGACGTCGAGCATACGGTCCGCAAGCGACGAAAGAGACTGCAGCGTCTCATCCAGGCTCGCCAGGCCAAAGACCTCGCGCCACAGGATATGCAGCATGAAGCGATTGCGATAACGCCTCAGGGTTCGCTTGACGGACTCGACATCGCCGGCGTCGTCGACGAGCGACTCGAGCCCAGCCGCATCCGGCGGCTGATCGAAACTCCCGACGTTTTCGAGGAACCATGCGATATCGCGCAGCACGAGGGCGCCGGCGAACTCGCTGCAGGCAGCGAGCCGCTGCAACGTATCGGCATGAGGCTGCTCGCCGTATCGTTCGAGCCAGTTCCCGACCGGCTCACGGAGCGCGTCGGGCAGCGACGAGGGATCGGAATCCATGGCCCGCAGTCTATCGAAAAAATGCGGCGGCTCCGGCACAAATCAGGCACACAGCCCCCGGCCGGGCCTCAGTCCGAGCGAGACTCCGACGTCTCCGACATCGATGCCAGTGCTTCCCGAATCGGGACCGGTCTGCCGATGCTGTGGCCCTGCGCATAATCGACGCCGAGACTTGCGACAAGCTCGCGCGTCGCCTCGTCTTCGACGTACTCGGCGACAGTTTCGAGCTCCATGACCTTGGCCACCTGCGTGATCGCCGCAACCATCGATTCCGAGATTCGATTGGTCGTGATGTCGTGGACAAAACCACCGTCGATCTTGAGCATATCGACCTTGAAATTCTTCAGATACGCGAAGGAACTCAGGCCCGCGCCGAAATCGTCGAGCGAGAAGCCACAGCCGAGTTGGCGCAGCCGGTCAATGAAGACCTGTGCCCTGTCGAGTTTCGCCACGGCCGCCGACTCGGTGATTTCGAAGCACAGGCGCCCGGGCGACAGGCCACTCTGCTTGATCTCCCCTTCGATGAATTCGAGAATTTCTTTGTCACCGAGCGACTGGCCCGACAGGTTGATCGAGATTACGGCCGACTGTTCCTCGAGCTGTTCGCGAGCCGCGACCAGCGTCGCGATCGTCGACGACACGACCCAGCGGTCGATCTGCGGCATCAGGCGATACCGCTCCGCCGCGGAGAACAGGGCGCCCGTGTCCACTCGCTCGCCGTGAGAGTCCACCATCCTCAGCAGGACCTCGCATCGGGGATTGTGGTTTTTGGAGGTCAGGCACTTGATGGGCTGTGCCATGAGCTCGAGACCCTGCCCGTCGATCGCCCTCTGAATCTCGGATACGAGCTGCATGTCGTCGTAGCGACGCAGGATGCTCTGGTCGTCTTCGTCGTACACCTCGACCCTGTCGCGTCCGCGGTCCTTTGCCGCCTGGCATGCCATGCGGGCGTGGGTCAATGCGCTGCCCCTCGCGTTCGTCTCGTAATTCAATTCGGCAACGCCGATGCTCATCGTTACCTGCAGGGACTTGTCACCCTCGAGATATCGCAGGCTGCCGCTTTGTTCCCGAATCTTATTGGCGCGATCGAGCGCCATCGTCAGGTCCGTGCGCGTCAGCAGCATGCAGAATTCGTCACCCGCGAGTCGCGAAACGACACCGGTCTTAGGCAGGTCTTGCTCGAGCAGGCGCGCGACGCGCATGATGACTTCGTCACCCGCCTCACGCCCGAAGGTATCGTTGACGAGCTGCAGATTATCGAGATCGAAATAAATCAGCTGGTGCGCCTCGTCGCCCGGTTCCAGCTCCTCGCTGACTTCGTTGAGTTGATCTTCGAAGCCGGACCGGTTCATGAAGCCGGTCATCGTATCGAAGGACTCGTCGATGACATGCGTAACCTTGCGGACGACATTCGCCATAAAGCGGATGTCTGATTTTTTGAACGGCTGCTGCTCGACGCGGCCGATCTGCGCGAGCACGCCCTCGACGTTGTCCTGGCTGTCCAGCAATGGGCTCAGCAACGCCTCGTAGCCATGTGCGGCTGCGACGTCGGATCCTTCGACCGACGGAATCTGGAAGATGACCGGTGCGCGCTCACCTTCGACCTGCGCGAAGAGCTGTTCGACGAGATACCGGTTGAGCACCTTACGGTTGACGTTTTTCCAGCTCGAATGCGTGGCACTTATGCGAATGCGTTTCGAGGGAATCATAAGCACGCTGTAGCCGATGCCGAGAAAACGCCCGCTTTGCCCGACGAGCTGCCCGAGGCTGGACTGGCGTGTCCTGGCACCATGTATCTTCTCGTCGATATCGTAGACGATATCGAGTTCCGCCCTGGCCCTCGCAACCTCGCGCTCCATCAACCCGAGCCTGCTCGCGATATGGAGACTCTCGGCAATAACATCGATCGCGGGCACGAGTATGTTGCGAATCAGTCCCGGGTTGAACGATGCCGACTTGCCGGCATCCTTCGAGAACAGGGCAACAAGCATGCCGAGGCGCTCGCCTTGCCGGCCATCCACGGGCAGTATAATGACGATACGACCCGACGGCAGCGACCTGCGCAGCGGTTCGTCTGCATCGGCGAGCCCCTCGATTAATTCATCGGGCAGCTCCGTGATGAAATCGTGAAGCTCGTGATCCTGCACGCCGTCGGAGCTCCAGCCGCAGTCGCGGGCATTGTCGTAATAGCAGAAGCATTGCGCTCGTGGCACGAGCGAGTGCAGCAAGGCCTGCGCCTTGCTGACATTGTTCTTGACCTCCAGCGATTGCGGGTTTGCGGCCACACGGGCTCCGGTTCACGACTTAACGCGCTACCTGCAAACCTTGCCAGCCCCGGTGCGACTGCGATGTGACTCAGGTCTCAGCTCCGATATTCTGACGCAGCGACTCGGCCGAAACGAGCGGTTTCGTCGCTAAATCAGAGCCCTCCGAGCCACTCGTCGTCGGATCCTTCGTTCACGCCCTCGAACAGCGGCGTGCTCAGGTAACGCTCACCCGTATCGGGAAGCATCGCGAGAACGACCGCCCCTTCGGGCGCATCCTCGGCGACGTCGAGCGCCGTGGCGAGTGTCGCGCCCGCTGAGATGCCCGTGAATATGCCTTCCTTGTGTGCGAGCTCGCGTGAGACCTCGATGGCACGGCCGTCGGAAACCGCTCGCAGTTCATCGAACACGTCGCGATCGAGCACGTCGGGAACGAAGTCCGGCGTCCAGCCCTGGATCTTGTGCGGCTGCCAGTCGTCGCCGGCCAGCAATTTCGCCGCCTCGGGTTCGGTTGCAACGATCCTGACATCGGGGCGAGCGGCCTTGAGCACCTGCCCGGCACCCGTCATCGTCCCACCCGTTCCATATCCCGTGACCCAGTAGTCGAGGCGCCGCCCCGCGAAATCAATGAGGATTTCGGGGCCCGTCGTGCTGCGGTGGTACGCGGGATTCGCCGGGTTCTCGAACTGCCGGGCAAGAAACCAGCCATGCTCCTCGGCCAGTTCTGCGGCTTTGCGGACCATGCCCGAGCCGCGCTCGGCGGCGGGCGTCAGTATGACCCTGGCACCGAGGCCGCGCATGATCTTGCGGCGCTCGACCGAAAACGAGTCCGCCATGGTCGCGACAAACGGATGACCTGTCGCCGCGCACACCATCGCCAGAGCAATGCCGGTATTGCCCGAGGTCGCCTCGATGACCGTCTGTCCCGGCTGCAGCGCGCCTTTTTGCGTCGCGTCTTTTATGATGGCCAGAGCGAGGCGGTCCTTGACCGAGGCCATCGGGTTGAACGATTCGACCTTGACGTACATCTCGACATGGTCGGGGCCCATGCGATTGAGTCGCACCACGGGCGTGTTACCGATTGTTTCCAGGATATTATTGTAGATCATTGTCTTATCCCCCTGCTGAGCGCTGATCGGGGCATATTGGCACAATACTGGCGATTGCCCAATGATCCCGCCCGTGGCGCACGCGAGAGTCCGCGGCGGCGACTGGCGATTTCCGGATCCGTACCCGTGGGCGCTATGATGCGGGGCAGCCTGAAACTGATTCGAATCTGTGCGGTCTGATTAATGACCGCGTGGATTGCTCCAACGGGAAGCGATGAAACTCCAGCAACTCAAGTACCTGATCGCGATCGTCGACAACGGCCTGAACATCACGGCCGCGGCCGAGCGCCTGTACACGTCGCAACCCGGCGTCAGCAAGCAGCTGAAGTTGCTCGAGGAGGAGCTCGGTATGCAGCTGTTCACGCGCAAGGGCAAGAGCCTGGGCGGTATCACGCCGGCCGGCGAGATGGTGATCGAGCGGGCTCGCATCATCATGCGGGAGGTAGACAATATCCGCAGCCATGCAGCCGAGTACTTCGAGGAGCAGAGAGGATCGCTGTCAATCGCAACGACACACACACAGGCCCGCTACGTGCTGCCCGAGGTGATCACGGGATTTCGCGAACGCTATCCGAACATCACGCTGGACCTGCACCAGGGTACCTCGGAGCAGATCGCCGACATGGTGGCCGCAAACCAGATCGATTTTGCGATCGCAACGGGCGCACAGGATCTCTTTGCCGACCTGCTGCTCGTGCCGAGCTATCGCTGGGATCGTTCCATCATCGTGCCGAAGGGGCACGCGCTGGCCCGGCTCGATCGCAAGATAACGCTGCACGATCTCGTCGAGTATCCGCTCGTCACTTATGTTTTCAGTCTCAGCGGTGAGTCGTCGCTCAAGCGCGCATTCGCCGCAGAAGGGCTCGAACCCAATGTCGGCTTCACGGCGCGCGATGCCGACGTCATCAAGACCTATGTGCGCATGGGGCTCGGAGTCGGCATTGTCGCGAGCATGGCCGCGGATTGCTCTGACGATAATGACCTGCGGGTCCTCGATGCGGAGGGACTTTTTCCGCGCGTCACGACCTGGATCGGCTACCGCAAGGACTCGGTCCTGCGCCGTTACATGATCGAGTTCATTCAGCGATTCGCGCCGCACATTACATCGCGACAGCTCGACCAACTGCGCCGCGCCGGCAATCAGGCCGATATCGACGCGCTGTTCGACAAGTCCGAACTACCGCTGCGCGGCGCGTGTGGCGAACAGGTAACGGTTGCCGCCTGACGCCTCCGCTACCCGTCGCATTGCCTTGCGAGCCTCAGTAGACGCGTATGCCGCCGTGGCGCTTGCGGCTCCGGTAGTCGACCCACCACTGAGCCGCGAGAAAGCCGAGGACCAGGCATACGAGTATCACGCCGCCGACCCAGGCGATCGGCACGCTGCCGCGGTATTGCTCCTTTAGCCTTTGCACGGAAGCGCCCTCTTCGCGCAGCGCGGCTATTTCCGCCTGCGCCGTCTCGAGCCGCGCCGTCAGGTCCGACGCCTCGTTGCGCAGCTGCTCGATCGTCGCGGCCGGTTCCGCGAACGCGGCTCTGGCCTCCTCGAGCTCGGTCGCGAGTGCGTCACGTTCGGCCATCGTCTCGGCAACGATCAGTTTCGCCGGCTTCTCGTCGACGAGATAGGCGGACTTCACCCAGCCTTGCGCGCCGTCGGGCAGGCGCACATTGGCGTAGAGTCGATCGCGCGTCAGGATTTCCATTGCCTGCCCACTATCGAGGAAACGAAACGCCCTGTCGCTCGTGTCCGCGGACCGATGCAGTCCCAGCCTGAGGTTGTCGGTCACGTACGCCGTTTCGGCAGCCGCCAGCAGCGGCGCAAAAAGAAGAACTGCAATGATCAGACGCATAATCGAACTCCGGTGCCCGCCGGGAGTGTACTACTGATCATAGAGCCAGCGCAGCAGCGCTTCCTGGACTTCTTCGCCATAGCCGCGATGAATGTCGTCGTGGTTGTGCAGTGCGACGACTGCGAAGCGCCTGCCCGAGCGCGCCTGCAGGTAGCCCGCGATTGCCGCGACATGATCCAGCGAGCCCGTTTTCAGGTGCGCTGTACCCACGAGTTCGCTGCCGGTGAACCTGCGCCGCAGAGTGCCGTCAAGGCCGCTCAGCGACATCGAGGCAAGGTATTCCGGCATGTATGGCTGATGCCACGCAAAGCGCAGCATCGCGGCCATGCCCGATGCGCAGATGCGCGTCTCCCGCGACAGCCCGGCGCCGTTCTCGAGCGCCATCTTGCACGAGCCGAGTTTGTTTTGCTGGAGCCAGGTCTCGATGACTTCGCGCCCGCCCGTCTCTGTGCCTGGCGGCCCATTGACCTCGGCGGAAAGCGTGTACAGGACCTGCCGCGCCATGACGTTATTGCTGTGCTTGTTAACGCGCGCGATCATCTCGACGAGCGGCGGAGACCGGAAGGAAACAAGCGGCTCGGTTTCCTCGTCCTTGACCAGATCGTCCTTGAGCACGTTGCTCCACGAACCCTCGAGCACTCCACCCGACTCCTCCCACAGCGATCGAAACAGCCCGTAGGTGAACGCATTGTGCGACAAGGCCGTACGATCCATCGCGTAGCGCTCGCAGCCGCTCGGGAAGCGGCCCGAGAAGATGACCTCGTCATTGTTGCCGTTCACGTTGACCGCGATGCCGCGCTGGAACCCGCGACAGTAGCCTTGCCGAACACTAAGGCGGTTATCGATGCGCAGGTTGTCGAGTTCGGGATCCATGCGCACGCGCACGCGCTCGCCGTCGGGCTCGAACCAGTAACGGACGACCTTGAAATTCGTGAGCAGGGCGTTGGGCGCGACGTTGTAGGCCCGAAGTGGCTGGTTGTCGAAAGCGGCGGGGTCATAGTCCCCGACGTCGAACCAGCTGTCATCGATGAGCAGGTCGCCCGTGATCTCGTCGATGCCCTTGTACCGGATTTGCCGCAACAGCCGCCAGACGCGTTCGGCGACGAGGAATGGATCGCCGTGACCTTTGACAAGGAGATCACCGTCGAGCTTGCCGTCCGCGATTTCGCCGAGCGCGTACACGTCGGTTCTCCAGCGGTATGCCGGCCCGAGGACATCGAGCGCGACGAGGGTCGTCAGCAGCTTCATCGTCGACGCCGGGTTCCTCGGGACGTCGCCCAGCCAGTCCAAAACAACCTCGCCCGAATCGAGGTCTTCGACATAGATGCTCAGTGAAGAGTCAGGGACCTGCCGCGTCTGCAACACACCGCGCACGCCGGCGGGAATCTCCGCCGCCGCGTCGGCCCACGCCGCGAAAAGGAGCAGTATGAACAGGAACGTGATTGTCGGTTTCATCGTGTCGGTCGCTTGATCCCGTGGGTCCTGATGCGGTCTGCCAGCGTCGTCGGCCGGACTCCGAGCAACTCGGCCGCGCCCCCCTTGCCGGAGACTTTCCACGCGGCTCGCTCGAGCGCTTTTACAATATTGCCTTTTTGGAATGCGCGCATCTCATTGTCCGTCAGTATGTCAGTCCGCACGGGCTCGGATGACGCGACTATCACCGGTTCGGGCCGTGCGCCCGGCATCGACAGGTCCAGGCGCAGCACCTGGCCAGGCGACAGGATCACGGCGCGTTCGATGACGTTCTTCAGTTCGCGTACGTTACCCGGCCAGTCGTAGGCCTTGAGATCCGCGGCCTGCGACCGGGTCAGCGTCATCGGCTCGCGGCCGAAGTCCTTGCAGGTCTGCTCGAGGAAGTGCTGCGCCAACTGGACGATGTCCCCGCCGCGTTGCCGCAATGGCGGAACGTCGATCGGGAACACGCTGAGTCGGTAGAACAGGTCCTCCCGGAAATTGCCCTCGACCATGAGCTTTTCGAGATTGCGGTTGGTTGCCGCGACGATGCGCACGTCGACGTAGCGGGTCACGTCATCACCGACGCGCTCGAACTCGCTTTCCTGCAGGACACGCAGCAGCTTTCCCTGTAATTCCATCGGGATCTCCCCGACCTCGTCGAGGAAGATCGTGCCGCCGTCGGCCAGCTGGAACCGCCCCACGCGATCCCGGTGCGCGCCGGTGAAGGCGCCCTTGACGTGTCCAAAGAACTCGCTCTCGAACAACTCCTTGGGTATCGAGGCGCAGTTCACCTTGACCAGCGGTCCATCGGCCCGCGGGCTGCGCGCGTGGATGGCGCGCGCCACGAGTTCCTTGCCCACGCCGGATTCGCCGAGCAGCAGGACGCTTGCAGGCGTCTCGGCCACGGCCTCGACACGCTTGAGCATTCGCTTGAGCGCCGTGCTAGTGCCGACAATTGGCCCGAAGTTGAGCGCCACGTTGACTTCTTCGCGCAGGTAGTCACGTTCGCGTTCGAGTTCTTTGCGCAACTTCGCGTTCTCTGCGAGCGCGCGGCGTAACTCGCGCTCCGCGCGATTGCGCTCCGTCACATCCTTGGATGCGACCAGCATGCGGTCGACCTCGCCGGATTCGTCCCGGTTTGCGATAGCGGACATGACGAGGTCGATCGTTGTGCCATCCTTGCGCACCATCTGGCGCTCGACGTTGTTGAAATCGCCCGCGGCGATCAGTTCCTGGAGACGTCCGTCGGCGTACTTCTTCTGGTCGGCCTCGCTCATGAAATCCGTAACCGGCCGGCCGAGCACGTCCTTGCGTCGGTACCCGAGCTTGGCCAGCCAGTGATCGGTCACGGTAACGAGCAGGCCGTCACCGTCGACGGTATGCAGCATGGCCGGGGTCGAGCGATACAGAGTGCGATACTTGAAGTTGGCACGCGCCTGGTCCGACACCTCCATGTACATGCCCACGGTCCGCAGGAACTCGCCCGAGCGATCGTACTCGACGAGCGCATTGGTGATGCAGTCGACGACGTCGCCACCGGCCGTGACGAAGCTGATGTACTTGTCCTCCAGTTTGCCGCGACGCCGCAGCGCCGGGCGCAGCTCGCTCGTCACGCGCGCCGCCGACTCGGGCGTCATGAACTCCTCGGGCCGGTGCCCGACCATGTCCTCGCGCGTATAGCCCAGCCGCTCGAGCATCGTGTCGTTGACGTCGAGGCAGGCGCCGTCCGCCGCGATCAGGGTCGACATCACCGGCAGGCGCCGGAACAGCCATTCATAGTCTTGCTGCGTAATCATCGGCGGACTATATACGAAATTTCGTAATTCCGCCTACGATAATTCGTTATTCACGGATTTCCGTTATCGCCTGATATTGCACAACCCGTTGATTCTTATGA
Organism: Woeseiaceae bacterium; assembly: GCA_013042375.1. Lineage (GTDB taxonomy): Bacteria > Pseudomonadota > Gammaproteobacteria > Steroidobacterales > Woeseiaceae > UBA1847. The sequence goes on along the minus strand of JABDQH010000116.1, from coordinate 46,400 downwards.
ATTTGTCAAGTTGGCACGAGTTGTGCATTTACTGTGGCAGCTTTAACTTTCTTTACAAAGGACACGATGATGAAAACCAGGATTACCGAGGAACGCCTCGCGCTTCTCGCGGCGCTGGTCGTGCTTATCGGCGTGTCGTCGGCCGCCGGGGACGCTTTCGCTCAGGAAAGCCCAACAATAAACGCGACAGCTGTCGCGATTCACACGGTGCCCGACGCTACGCTCGAGATCGCGGCCGCGGCGAATGCAGAAGCCGCTCAACGGGCGGCACAGTCGCTGGCCCGCCAGAACTGGGTGGAGCTTGAAATTCGCCTGGAAGACCGCAGATCTCAATTGATAGCGGGTCAGCCCTGAGGGCGGTACCCGCAACAGACCCCCTTCCGGTGGCCGCTTGGTCGGGAATCTCTCCCCCCTGAACTCCCGGCCGACACCACCGGACACAACGCCGGGCGGAGTCCGGCGTAAACGGACCAGGAAGGTCCGGCGGCATTCCCCCTTGCCGTAAACTATAAGGCGCCGGTCATCCGGCGCCTTTTTTTTGCCGGCTGTTGAAGCTGTTGTTCGAGATCGACTCGCGCAGTCGACGCAGCCAGTGCCGCGCCCACGTAAACTCGATGCTGAGAATGGCGAGGCCCACCGGGATGACCACGAGCGCCGGGCCGGGCGTTACGAGCATGATGACGCCAATGATCAGCACCGTTGCGCCGACGACGCCGATAACGATGCGCCGCGCCGCCTTGTAAGTGAAATGTACTGCTCGCCTGATCATGAGTGTGTCCGGGCCCTGACCCTTCGCTTTTGCTCCGCCTTGCCGTAGCCTTGGACCCGATGAGGCGGCAAAGACTCCCTATTCTAGCGCCGATTGCGGCAATAGTAGTCACGACGGGCATCTTTTCCCCGGCCAGGGCAGACGACAATATCGTCGTGGCCGCCAGGGAGACCTCGGTGGCGGTTGCGCCCCGCGCCGCGGGCCTCGACGTCGTCAACCTGCCCGCTGTCGGGTTCGCCCTGCGCGCCGCAATCCAGTGTAAGGGGGAACCCGTGTCAGTTACGTTGAGCATCGCCGACACGTTCACGACGATCGGGCGTGATGCGTTGCTGGACAAACGCGCCGCCGAGGCCACGGTCGAGGTTGCGGCGGGTCAGCTGGCACTCGCCGCCCACGACGGCTTCTGCATCGCAGAGGACAGGGCTACGTCTGACGAGCTGTTGCTACCGGGATTCACGACCGCGCATGCGTCGCTGCGCTGTATGAACGGCGACGTCGAGTCGCTGCATTTTGCCAGCGCGCCGCTGCAACTCAGGCTGAGCTGCGCACGCGAGCCCGATGCACCTCAGGAAGAACCCGATGCACCTCAGGAAGAACCCGGCGAACCGGACAGGTGACGCGCGAGAAATTCGAGGGTCTTGTTCCACGCGTCGGTCGCCGCGTCCTCGTCGTAGTTCCTCCCGGAGGGATTGGCGAACGCATGCCCGACATCGGGGTAGATGTAAATTTCGTAATCCTTGCGCAAGCGCTCCAGCGAATCACCGAAAGCCTCGACCGAGGCAACCGGAATGCCCGTGTCCTCGGCGCCGAACAGGCCAAGTATCGGTGCATTAACCGGGCGCAGAATCTCTTCGTCAGCCGTTACGCGCCCGTAGTAGATCACGCTGGCATCGAGATCGGCGGGAAACAGCCGCGCCGTATTCAATGACCAGCCGCCACCGAAACACCAGCCGAGCGAGCCGATCTTCGGCGCACCGGCCACCTCCTCGAGGAACTGGTATGCAGAGCGAATATTTTCGTTCGCAAGCTCGGGCTCCTCGACCACCTCGAGCATCAACTGCCTGGCCTCGCTGGCATTGCTGGCAGTCCTGCCGCCGTACATGTCCACAGCCAGCACCATGTAGCCCTCACCGGCAAGCCGGTCAGCCACGGCACGGATGTTGTCGTTGAGTCCCCACCACTCGTGGATCAGGATCAGGGCCGGCAGGGGTTCGACGACGTCCGCCGGCGCCGCGAAGTAACCGTACACCAGGTCGTCACCCAACTCGGCATACGGCATGCGCGGGTCCGATTCGACTGCGCGCCTGGGGGCCAGCCAGGCAGCCGGGCTCGGGTCGGTCGTGTCGTCTGCATGCTCGCGCGACATGGCATCGACGTTGTCCCGCGCTGCCGCCGTCTCGCCATCGGCGGGAGACGCACCGTCTTTACCGCAGCCTCCGACCAGCAGAACTACTGCAAGCAGCGCGGCGAGCCCCATTGGAATTCGTTTGTTCGCAATCATCATGTGCATGACCAGCTCAGTATTGGCCGCCATAGTGTAGTCCAAACACGGGCGACTAGTCCCATGTGTCGTCGTCGTCCCATTCCTTGAGCTTGCTCTTGTCTACCTCCTCCCATTGCTGTTGACTTAGGCGGTTCAGGCTCACGACCCTCGCGATCGTATAAACGATGACGACAGCAATGAGAACGAGCAGGACGAGCAGGCCTTTGGGCATTGCGCGATGCCTCCAGTGCGGATGTTCGATGAGCATAGCACCGGCGGGCCGCGCGTGAGCGAACGAACCACGGCGCTGCGGCGCGCGCGGCTGTTTCTCGCCGAAGCGCTGCGCGACAACGACGAGGACTTCACATCGGGGCCTATCGGCCGGGCGCTCGGATTGCTTGCTATTCCGATGATGCTGGAAATGGCGATGGAGTCGATCTTCGCCGTCGTCGACATCGCCTTCGTGTCGCGCCTGGGAACCGACGCCGTCGCCGCGGTCGGGATCACCGAGGCGTTGATCACGGTACTGTACGCGGCCGCTATCGGGCTCGGCATGGGTATCACGGCAATGGTGTCACGCCGTATCGGTGCCGGGGACGCCCAGGGTGCGGCCGAGGTCACGGGGCAGTCGATCTGGATCGGGGTACTCATGTCGGTCGGCGTCGGCGTACTTGGCGTGATGTTCGCACGCGACCTGCTGGTCCTCATGGGCGCGTCCGACAGCGTGATCGAGCAGGGCACGGGCTTCACGACCGTGCTGCTCGGCGGCAGCTTCAGCATCATCTTCCTGTTCCTGCTGAATGCGGCGTTTCGCGGCGCGGGCGATGCGACCGTCGCTTTGCGTTCGCTGTGGATCGCAAACGGCTGCAACATCGTCCTCGACCCGTGTTTCATATTCGGCCTCGGACCGTTCCCCGAGATGGGCGTGACGGGCGCCGCGGTGGCAACGACCATCGGCCGCGGCATCGGCGTGGCCTACCAGCTCTGGTACCTGCTGCGAGGCAGCGGCCGACTCGCGTTTGCTACCCGGCACCTGCGTTTCATTCCCTCGCTCGCGTGGCGCCTGCTGCGCATTTCGCTGGGCGGCATCGGCCAGTTCCTGATCGCGACTGCGAGCTGGATCGGCGTGATGCGGATCGTCGCAATGTTCGGCAGCCCGGCTATCGCGGCGTTCACGATCGCGCTGCGCGCCATGGAGTTCATCTACCTTCCCGCCTGGGGCCTGGGCAATGCGGCCGCGACACTCGTCGGCCAGAACCTCGGAGCCGGACGGCCTGACCGGGCGGAGCGTTCGGCGTGGCAAGCCTCGAAGTACAACGCCATCTTCATGGGCGTGACGGCAGTCTTCCTGATTGTCTTCGCGGCCGTCATCACGGGCTGGTTTACGAACGACGCAGAGGTATTACGCATCGGCACACACTGCATGCGGATCCTCGCGCTCGGCTTTCCGTTGTATGCTGTCGGCATGGTCGTCGTACAGGCGATGAACGGCGCCGGCGATACGGAGACACCGATGACCCTCAACCTCGTGAGCTTCTGGCTGGTGCAGATCCCCCTGGCATTCATGCTGGCGACGCGCACCGCGCTCGGCCCCGAGGGCGCGTTCATCGCTATCGTCCTGTCCGAATCGCTGTTGACTGTCCTCAGCGTTGTCGTATTCCGTCGCGGCGGCTGGAAGACCCATGAGGCCTGAGCCACCGCTCGTCGAGATTGGCGGCGCGACCATCTGGCGGGGATCGACACTCGTATTCGACAACCTCGATCTCGTGATCGAACAGCATGAGCGTGTCGCGATCGTCGGCCCCAACGGCTCGGGCAAGACAACGCTGCTCAAGACCTTTAACCGCGAGTTGTACCCTGTCGTCGATCCCGGCACGACCTTTCGCATTCTCGGACGCGAGCGCTGGAATGTCTGGGAGCTCAGGAAACGCGTAGGTGTCGTGTCGCAGGACCTGCAGCAACGCTACACGCCGACGACGACGGCACTCGAAGTCGTCGTCTCGGGCTTCCATTCGAGTATTGGCGTTCACGGTATCCTCGCGGATCGCGTGAGCGAAGAACAGGTCGGCGCCGCCCGTGCCACGCTCACCGACGTCGGCATCGGCGAACTCGCCGCCACGCCGCTCAAATCAATGTCTACGGGACAGCAGCGACGCTGCATCCTGGCGCGCGCGCTCGTGCATCGGCCGCAGACGCTGATCCTCGACGAGCCCACCGCGGGCCTCGACTTCGCGGCGAGCTTCGACTATCTCGCGCGTATCCGAGCCCTGTCGGCATCGGGACACAACATCGTCATCGTGACGCATCACCTCAACGAGATTCCGCCCGAGGTGGAACGCATCATCCTGCTGCAGGAAGGCCGCATTGTCGGGGACGGCAACAAGCGCGACATCCTCACGGACGAACACCTGAGCCGCGCCTATGGGGTAAGCGTGCGCGTCCGGGAAATCGACGGGTACTTTTTCGCCTACCCGGACCCGCACCAGGAAACGTGACGCGTTACTCGCCCATCCTCAAGGGGAAGGCGTACCCTAACGTTATGTTGAGGCCGATCCGCAGATTCATCACGGGCACGCCGCTCGTCGCCGTGCCGGCAATAGCGGCCGATCCCGGCACGCAAACCGGTATCACGAGTGTGGGACCGGCCATGTTCCTGTTCACGATCGCGAGCGCGCTGTTACTGGTGCTCGTGTTTCGCTCCGCTGCCAATCGCATTGTCACCTGGGTAACGAGCCGGATCGGCGTGTTCCGCATCCGCCGGGCACTTGCACAGCACAGCAAGCACGTCCTGCACGACTTCATCATCCCGGGTGCCCACGGCGGCCTCGCGAAAATCGATCACGCCATCTTCACTGCAGGTGGCATCCTCTGCATCGAGAGCAAACATTGCAACGGCATGGTTTTCGGCGGCAAGGACGAAGCCCAGTGGACCAACGTCGACGGCGTGCATCGGCGACGCTTCCTCAATCCGCTGATTCGTAACGAAGGACGCGCGCGCGCCTTGCGCCGGATCGTTCCCGGCGTGCCGGTCGACAATCTCGTCATTTTCACAGGCGCGGTCGAATTTCCGGCGCCGCCTGCGCAAAATGTCATTCGCGTCGATCAGCTCGAGAGCTATGTCGCCAGGCATGTGTTCGGCCCGAGCCGGATCGAGGATTGGGACGCCGTGTGGCTCAGTGTGCGCTCGGCAATCCTGCGCGACGAGGCGGCGCGCAAGGACTTCGACGCGCAAATCAGTTTCGGCTGAACGCCGCTTTCCCCATGCTTTATACTCGGGCGCCAGTCCAGGGGCTCCGGGGGAACGCATGGAAAACGTAATGATCACCGCACCAATAGGTGTACTCGCCGTACTGTGCATCGTGGCCGCGTTTTTCTTCCTGGTGGCCGAGGGCACCAAGGCCCGGCTGTTCCAGTACGTGCCACCGCTGTTGTTCATCTACGCAACGCCCGTTTTCCTCAGCAACCTGAAATTCGGCGGCCAGACGGTCCTGCCCAATTCCTCGATCATCTATTCGGGGCTCAGCAAATACGTCCTGCCCGTCTTCATCGTCCTGATGTTGATCAAGGTCAACGTGCCTGCGGTCGTCAAGGTCATGGGCAAGGGCGTGCTCGTCATGCTCATGGGCACGGCCGGCGTCATGGTGGGCGGCGTCGTCGCATACTTTATCGTGCACCGGTGGCTGCCCGAGGATTCGTGGCGCGGCTTCGGCGCGCTCGCCGGCAGCTGGATCGGCGGCACGGCCAACATGCTCGCGACCAAGGAAATGCTCGAGGCCTCGGACGCGCAGCTCGGACTCGCCGTCGTCGCCGACAACCTCGTCTATATCGTCTGGCTGCCGCTGCTCCTGATGTCCCGCGATTTCGCGGACAAGTTCAACGCCTGGGCACGCGTCCCGGCCGACCGGCTTGCGGCGATGGATGCAGCGGCCGAGATACACGCCGAGGAAGATCACCCACCGACGATGCCGCAGTACCTTTTCCTCGCCGCCGTCGTCCTCGGCGTCGCGGCGATCGGCCACACACTCGCGCCCGGCATCGCGAACTGGATCAGGGAATCGCTTCCCGCACTGACCGGCGTCTTTTCCGAGACCACGGTGCGCATCCTGCTCATCACGACGATCGCGCTGTTGCTGTCCGCGACGCGCGTCTCCGAGCTGCCGAACTCGACCGCCATGGGCACCGCGCTCATTTACATCTTCGTCGCGGGTATGGGCGCGCGCGCCGACGTCGCGGGGCTCGCCGATGCGCCCGCCTTCGTGCTCGGCGCCTTCATCTGGATATTCATCCACGGCCTGTTCATGCTGGCCGGGGCGTGGATCTTCCGCGTCGACGTGCATAGCGTCGCTATTGCGTCCGCCGCCAACATCGGGGCCGCCGCATCGGCACCGATCGTCGCAGCGCACCATCGGCCGAACCTCGTCCCTGCGTCGATCCTGCTGGCCTTGCTCGGCTACGCTCTCGGTAACTACCTGGCGCCGCTGACGGGCCACCTGGCCAGGATGGCCGTCGGGCAGTAAATATGTGGAAGCGGCGGGCAAGACGGGTCGTAATCGTCGCGGCCATCGCAGTGGCTGCCGCCGCGCTCGTCGTCGCGCTGTTGTGGCACGACCGGCCCAGCCTCGCCAGCCTGGCCTGGGCTCCGGGGCCCGAGGCCGTCGACGGCGGACTCGCCGCGACGTGGCTCGGCGTTACCACGGTGCTGGTCGACGATGGCGAAACGCAGATCCTGATCGACGGTTTCTTCTCGCGGCCGTCACTCGCCGAGGGTCTGCTGCGCCGCCCCGTCGACAACGATGCCGCCACGATCAACTATGCGTTGCACGAGTACGGCATACGACGACTGGCGGCCATCATCCCCGTGCATTCGCATTTCGACCACGCCATGGACATCGGCGCCGTCGCCAGGCGCAGCAAAGCATCCGTGCTTGGCACCGAGTCGACGGCCAACATCGCGCGGGGTGCCGGCGTTCCCGAGGACCAGGTCATCGTCGCGGACGGCGAGACCTACGAGTTCGGCCAATTCAGCGTGCGCCTCGTGCCGACACGGCACGGTCCGATAGGCTGGCGCGGTAGCGTGCCACTCGACGGCACCATCGATGAGCCGTTGACGCTGCCTGCGCCGCTGCAGTCCATGCGCCTCGGCGCCGCGCTGTCGATCGTCATAGAGCACCCGCAGGGCACGATTCTCGTGCAGGGCAGCTCCGGATTCGTTGCGGGCGCGCTGGAGGGCGTGCAGGCGGATCTCGTCCTCTTGTGCAGCTACGGCCTGTCGTCGCTCGGCCGCGACTACGCGCAAGACTACTGGCAGGAAATGGTCACAACGACCGGTGCGAGCGCCGTGATGCCAATGCACTTCGATGATTTCACGCGTCCCTTCGGCGAGGTCGTGCCGTTCCCGCGCGTGCTCGACGACATCGAACAGGCGGCGGCATGGTTCGAATCGTTCCGCGATACATGGGATCTCGACACGCGGCTGTACAAACCGGCTTTCGGCCGGCGCATCGCCGTTTACGTTCCGCCGTCCTCGACCACCTGATCATCGACGAGGTCGGTGAGGCGGAACCTGCCGGCGACGAGGGCCAGTTTCTGCGCGCGGTTCAGGCGCTTGACCCGATACTCGAGCCGCGAAGCGGCTGCCCGATCACCGGCTCTTGCACAGAAGACGATCTCGAGCGGCCCCTTGCCGCGCAGGAAGCGGGCCCCGCGCACACCTGATACATGCTCATCGAATCGCCTGTCCACGTCGGTGGCGATGCCTGTGTACAGGCTGCCGTCCGCGCAGCGCACAATGTACAGGCTGTATTCAGGGCGCGTCCGCGCCGCGTCAGGCATGGCCGCCCGTCAGCGTGTCGCCGAGAACGCGGAATACGCCGGCCTCGATGCTGTCGAGATTCTCGGTAGTCTCCGACCAGGTCAGGACGATCTCGGTCGCGCCGCCGAGTTGCTCGGCAGCTTCGTGGAGGCGCAGCGTCAACACATTACCGGTCAGGCTCGCTTCGCTGATCAGGTTGTGGCCGCCGAACTGTTGCTCGTTGACCTCGATATAGATCGATTCATCGAAGTCTTCTTCGACAGTTCGCATGAGCAGCAGGTAATCGAGAATATCGCCCGTGTCCGTCGTCTTCGCGAAGAACAGCATCGTCGCATTGTCGCGGACGTCGAATGCGACCGTGTCGTACTGGCGGCTACCGATCATGGGATGCTCGATTGTTCAGGACCCGTTCCAGTGACGTTAACAGACCGTGAGTACTGTTGTATCAGTTCGTCCTTCTCGTGCCAAATATCGCCCAGATACTCCTGCACCCGGCGCCGCCAGGCACGATCGTTCTCGTAGTCCCCGTCGATGAGCCAGGGTTCTACGGCGCGTTGCCGTATGTGCACCACGGTCTCGACGTGCTCCCCACAGCAAAGCGCCCAGAGACTCGCAGGGCCGTTCGGGTACACGAGCGTCACGTCGAGGATGGCACCGAACATATCGCCCATCGACGACATGGCGACGGCGAATCCGCCGCCCCTGGGTCTCAGCACGTGGCGATACGGATCCTTGTGACGGTCACGCTTCTCGACCGTGAAGCGCGTACCTTCGACAAAGTTCATGACCGACGTCGGCATGTCGCGGAATTTCTGGCAGGCGCGTCGCGTCGTCTCGAAGTCCTTGCCTTTCATGTGCGGCTTACGCGCCAGGTAGGACGCCGAGTAGCGCTTCATGAACGGCATGTCCAGCGCCCACCAGCCGAGGCCGATGAACGGCACCCAGATCAGCTGCTGCTTGATGAAGAACTTCAGGAACGGGATGCGCCGGTTGAGCAGGGCCTGCATGGCAAGTATGTCGATCGACGTCAGGTGGTTGGCCATGACGAGGTACCACTCGTCCCGGCGCAGATCCGTATCGCCTTCGAGGCGCCAGTCGATCGAACACGCGGTACGAAACAGCGCCGTGTTGACGCCGACCCAGCTCTCGCCGATCGCCGTCAGGGCCTGCGTAAGCGGCTTGCGGACGAGCTTGAAAGGCAGCAATACCTTGACGACGGCCAGGATCATGAGCGGCACGAACCAGAACAGCGTGTTCAGGGCTATGACGCCGAACACGAGAATGCCGCGAATGGTCCGAAGAAGCGTGCTCATTGACTAAGGCTCAACGCAAAGACCCCACATTCTAGCCTGAAGTGCCGGGCCGGTCGTCCGTTACGGAATGTCCCGAGTAGATTCCGGTTTGGGCAGGCGTTACCATGCGGCCCGCTCCCATCCACCGACGGAATGCACCGATGACCGCCAAACGAATCGACGGTAAGGCGAAAGCCGAACAACTCGCCACGTCCATTACGCAACAGACTGCCGCGCTGCTCGAAGAGCACGGCATCAAGCCCGGGCTCGCCGTCGTCATCATCGGCGAGGACCCGGCCAGCCAGGTGTACGTGCGCAACAAGGGACGCCGTGCCGAAGCCTGCGGCTTCCACTCGGTACAGCACTCGCTGCCCGATGACGTGGCGCAACAGGAGGTGCTCGCGCTCGTCGACAAGCTCAACCACGACGATGCAATTCACGGCATCCTCGTGCAGCTGCCCCTGCCCGGCCATCTCGACGAGCAGTCCATCACGCAGTCGATCTCGCCGCAGAAAGACGTCGACGGCTTTCACTTCGTCAATATCGGCAAGCTGACGGCGGGCCACACCGACGATGCGTTCGTGCCGTGCACGCCGGCGGGCTGCATGCTCATGATCGAGGACGAACTCGGCAGCGATCTGTCGGGCCTCAACGCGGTCGTCATCGGGCGCTCCAATATAGTCGGTAAACCCATGGCCGCGCTGCTGCTGCAGCGCAATGCAACGGTCACGATGACGCATAGCAGGACCAAAGACCTGCCCGGCGTCGTGCGCAATGCCGATATCGTCATCGCGGCAGTCGGCCGGCCCGACATGGTCAAGGCCGACTGGATCAAGCCGGGTGCCGTCATCATCGACGTCGGCATCAACCGCGTCGATAGGCAAGTCGACGGCGAGATGAAGACCAAACTGACCGGCGACGTCGACTACGACGACGTCATCGAGACGGCCGGCGCGGTCACACCGGTGCCGGGCGGCGTCGGACCGATGACGATCACGATGCTCATGTTCAACACGCTGCGCTCGGCGCGCCTGTCCGCCGGGTTAGAGGACCAGGCGACCGCGTGACGGCTGAGACCTTCAGGACCATCTGGCTGGACGCCGACGATCCGTCGGTCGTAAAGATCATCGACCAGCGCCTGCTGCCCCACGAATTCAAGCTGCACGACCTTGGCAGCTGGCAGGACGCCGAGACCGCCATCGCCGACATGTACGTGCGCGGCGCGCCATTGATCGGTGCGACTGCGGCCTGGGGTCTCTACCTCGCGGCGCTCGAGAGCCCCGAGTCCGTTGCGATGCACGCCGTCGCGGACCGTTTGCTGGCCGCGCGGCCGACAGCCGTCAACCTGCGCTGGGCGATCGAGCGCATCATGCGCGTCGTCGATGCGCACGCCGGCGGCGAGCTTGCCGACGAGATCCGCCGGGATGCGCAGGCGATCTGCGACGAGGATGTCGAGATCAGCCGCGGCATCGGCGAACATGGCGTCGCGCTGCTCGAGGCGATTGCGGCACGCAAGCCGGGTGAACCCGTCAACGTGCTCACGCACTGCAATGCGGGTGCCCTCGCGACCATCAACTACGGCACGGCGACGGCGCCCGTCTACATCGCGCAACAGCGCGGTATCGACGTGCACGTGTGGGTGGACGAGACCCGGCCGCGCAACCAGGGCTCGCAGCTGACGGCATGGGAACTCGCCCAAAGCGGCGTGCCACACACCCTCATCGTCGACAACGCCGGCGGCCACCTGATGCAGCATGGGCTCGTCGACATCGTGATCGTCGGCACCGACCGCACGACGCGCTGTGGAGACGTCGCCAACAAGATCGGCACGTATCTCAAAGCGCTGGCGGCTTTCGACAACGACATCCCGTTCTATGTCGGGTTGCCATCCACGACAATCGACTGGCGCAGCTGCGACGGCGTCGCCGAGATCCCCATTGAGGAACGCGATGCCGAAGAGGTAAGTCATGTCCACGGCATGCGCGAGGGTGCGCCAACCATGGTCAGGACGACGGCACCAGGTACGCCGATCAGCAACTACGCGTTCGACGTCACTCCCGCCCGCCTCGTCACGGGACTGATCACGGAACGTGGCATCTGCGCTGCCTCAGAGGATGGCCTGCTCGGGTTGTTTCCGGAGATGCGGGACCGCTCGTGATCGACGAAGGCTACATCAAGTATGAGAGCCACTGGACGCCGGGCCCGGCAACGCACGTCGAAGCGACGCGGCTGCTCGAATCCTGGCGAAGACCATTGTACGAAGCCGGCCTCATCGGTGAGTACGAAGACATCGGCGTAGGCTACGGGAACATCAGCGTGAGCCGCGGCTCGAGCGGCTTGTTCCTGATCAGCGGCACGCAGACAGGACACCTTGCTGCGACGGATGAGCGCCACTATTCGCTGGTCACGGATTGCGACATTCGCAGCGGCATCGTCCGCTGCAGTGGGCCGATCCAGGCCTCATCCGAAGCGTTGACGCATGCGGCAATCTACAATCTCGGTGACGCGATCGGTGCCGTCGTGCACGTACACAGCCGGGAATTGTGGCGCGATCGGCAAGGTGACCTGCCAACGACCGACCCGGACGTCCCCTACGGTACGCCCGAGATGGCGCGTGAATTCGATCGCCTTTACCGCATGGGCGGGCTAAAGGAGGCCGGCGTCGCCGTGATGGGCGGCCACGAAGACGGCCTGGTCAGTTTCGGCACGACGCTCGAAGAGGCGGCGACACGGATGCTCGACCTGCTTGAGTATTAGTCCGCGTCAGTCTCGCTCGTCGAGCGGAATCCGCTCCAGCCTGAAACGAAACGTCCTGCAGGCCTTGATATTGGGCGCTTTCTCACCGGGCGGAACGGCCCGCCAGGTAGAGCGCCGTACGGCATCGCGCGCCGGCTTCTCGAAATAGCGATGCGAGCTGCGCCGCACGGCGATGCGGCGCGGCATCCCCGAGCGCGTGATGTCGAAACAGACCTGGACCTCGCCTTCGATACGCTCGCGCCGCGCCGCCTCGGGATACTCGGGCACGATCGTGTTGACCGGCATGCGCTCGGTCTTCGAATCCATCGCGTCGACCGGATCGTCGTCTTGCTGAGCCAGCGCCGGGATTGCCAGCGCCAGGAGGGCGACGATCAGCGTTGCCTCACTTCGATTCGTCATCGCCGCGCTTGTCCTCGACGTGCGCCCGACGCTCGTCGATCTCGACGATTGGTTCAACCGGCGCGACCGTGTCGAGGAACATCGCCTTGGTGTCCTTGAGCTTCGACGATCCGGGGCGCAGGGCCTGGCCCGTCTTGATGTCGGCCTCGGATTCCGCATAGCGGCCCAGCGCGAGGTAAACCAGCGCACGATTGTTGTACGCACGCCAGAAATTGGTGTCCATTGCGATCACGCGGTTGCAGTAATCGAGCGCATGCTCGGGTTTATCGATCAGGAGATAGCCCGCGCAGAGATTCGACAGGGCGGCCTTGCGCTCGTAACTACCCTGCGCGTTGGCAAGCCCGATTTCCGTGAGCTCGACACCTCGCTGGGGATTGCCGTCTTCGATCGCACGGGCCCCTGACGCCAGCCACGGGTTACGTGGCCCGATGACGGTCGTCGGGCCCTGCACAGCGCTCTTCTGTGCCGCAACAACAGGCGACCATAGCAGCCCCGCGCCGGCCAGGATGCTCAGGACAGCCAGCATTCTGCTATTCATTCCAGACCCCGTCGGATTTACACTTTCATCACGAATAGATCGCTGCCGACGCCGCAAGTTCCGCTTATCGGAGGCGGTCAGCCACTGATGTATTGCTCCAGCTGCTCGATCTCCTCCTGCTGGTCCGCGATGATGGCCTGCACGAGATCGCCGATCGAGATAATCCCGACGACCTTGTCGTCCACGACAATGGGCAAGTGCCGCATACGTCGCTCCGACATGAGCTCCATGCACTGCTTCACGGACTGCTCCGGTCGCGATGTGATGACCTTCTTCGTCATGATGTCGCCGACCGGCGTTTCGTCCGAAGACCGCCCTTTGAGGATCACCTTGCGCGCGTAGTCGCGCTCGGTAACGATCCCGATCAGCGCATCACCGTCCATGACGAGCAGCGAGCCCACGGCATGATCGGCCATGAGCTTGATCGCGTCGAACACCGACGCATCGCGGTGAGTCGAGATAAGGTCCCTGCCCTTCATATCGAGCAAATGCTGAACGAGCTTCATGCGGCTACCCCATTATCGGCGACGGCTAAGGTCTTACCTTGATTCTAGCAGACGAGGGCGAGGTTACCGGTCGTCGCGCCAGCGCTCCATGCGGTTCTCGAGCGTTGCGGCCGGCAACCAGGCGCCGCGCAGCACGACGCCGTGGATGCGGCGGCTGTTGCGGATATCGTCAAGAGGATTGGCGTCCAGCAACACGAGGTCGGCGGCACGCCCAACGGCGACGATGCCCGTGTTGCTCCCGAGGTACGCGGCGACGGCAACGGTGCCCGAGTACAGGGCTTCCCAGGGAGTCAGGCCGGCCGCCACGAGCGTGTCCAGCTCCCGGTGCAGCGAGAAACCCGGCACATTGAATATCTGTGGCGAATCCGAACCGAGAAGCAACCCGGCGCCGGCGCGCTGCAACTCGAGAATCAGCTTGCGGCGCAGCTCGACGGCCAGTGCGGCGACTTCCGCGTCGTAGTCGCGATCTGCGAGCTGCGATTCCTTGGCGCGCACCCAATCGGCCACGGTGGCCGCCGGCATGTAGTGCATTTCGGGTCGATTGCGCAATTCGTTCACCGGTGTCGCGTCGACGAGCTGCTCGATCAGCACCTCGGTCGGTACGTTCCAGGTACCGGCCTCCGCCGTCGCCGCTGCGATATCGGCGATGCGGTCGGCGTCGATCTCGTCGGCGAGGAACACGTCGAAAAAGCCCCCGAACCCTCCCCGGCCGTGGCTGTCCGGCGGCAGTAATGCCGCGAAATAGCCGTCCAGGTGGTCGATCGACGCCATGTCGAGTTCGAGCGCGCGGCTGACGCCGGCCGCAACCGGGACATGCCCCGCGAACGGCATGCCGAGTGCGTTGGCCGTGTTTGCGGCGGCGTCGAACTCGTCAGCCGTCAACCCCGGGTGAATCTTGATGAAGTCGTAACCCGCCGCATGCTGCGCCGCGACCATGTCCCGTGCCTGCTGTACGCCGCCGACGGTCCGGCCGTTTAGCGACGGCCCGGAGGTCACGAGCCGCGGGCCGAACCGGCTGCCTGTCTCGAGGTCGTCGCGCAGCCCGAGGTGCGACTCGCGCCCGAGCATGCCGCGAATCGTCGTCACGCCGTTCGCAACGTACAGGTCGAAATAGCGCGCCAGCAACGGTGAGTCGGCAGCCGCAACGTGTGCGTGCATCTCCGCGAGGCCCGGCATCAGGTAGCGGTCCGTGCCATCCACGACGGTAGCCCCCTCGGGGATCGGTACGTCGTCGACGCTCCCGATCGCATCGATGAGTCCGTCGCGCACGATCAGGGTCTGCTGTGCGATGACGCGTTCCGTGTCCATCGGCACGACGTTGACGTTGATGAAGGCCGTCGTGTCCGCGGCGACGGCCGGCGCGCCCGCCAGTAAAGCGACAAGCGGCCAGAATCGACGCATCACAGGCGATCGGCGCTGAACGTGTCGCATCTGTCCGGGTCGCCGCTGTCGAGGCCGACCATGAACCAGCGCTGCCGTTGCGCCGAGGTGCCGTGCGTAAACGACTCGGGAACGACGGTGCCGCGACCCTGGCGTTGCAGCGTATCGTCGCCGATGGCGCTCGCGGCTTTGAGCGCCTCCTCGACATCGCCGCGCTCGAGGAAGTTGTGCGCCTTTTGCGTACGATTCGCCCAGACGCCGGCGAGGCAGTCGGCCTGCAGCTCGAGCCGCACCGACAGCGCGTTGGCCTCGCCCTGGCTGACGCGCTGCTTCATCTGGTGGACCTGTCCCGATATCCCCAGCAGGTTCTGCACGTGGTGGCCGACCTCGTGCGCAATGACGTAGGCCTGCGCAAAGTCACCGGGCGCCCGGAATTTCGTGCGCATCTGGTCGTAAAAGGCCAGATCGATGTAGGCCTTCTGGTCGGCCGGGCAATAAAAAGGACCCATGGCGGCCTGGCCGAGGCCACACGCCGATTGCGTCGCGCCGCTGAACATCACGAGCGACGGTGCCTTGTAACGCCTGCCCTGCGCCGCGAACAGCTCGGTCCAGACATCCTCGGTATCGGCGACGACCACCGAGATCATGTCGGCCAGGGGATCGTTTTCCAGGTCTGCCGTGGTCGGGCGCGTGCCGCTCGACGACGCGCTACCGCCCGTGCCTTGCATGCCCTGCAGCAGCGGCGCCGGGTCCACGCCGAAGTACATCGCCACGAGCACCAGAGCGATCGTGCCGATGCCGCCGCCGACCAGCTTCGGCGCGCGGGAGCCGCGCCGGTCTTCGATATTGCTGCTACGCCTTCTGCCTCGCCAACGCATCGCCGATCCTCGTGTAGTGGCCGCTCATTCTACATCTGTTCCTCGATGGGCAGGAGACCCAGCAGCCACGTCCTGAATCGCAGCCAGGCCCCGCTCTGGGGTTCGGTCGTGATGACTTCCTCGACGTCCGTCGTCTGCAACACCCATTGCAGCTTGCCGCGCTCCGAGAGGCGCAGTCGATAGGACGATTCCGGGAGCGAGACCAGGATGCTCGTCGCCATCGATTCGGCGAGCTCCGATGACTCGACCATCATGCCCATCTCGGTGTTCAGGTAGAGTGAGCGCGGATCCAGGTTGAACGAACCGACGAACAGGCGTTGCCGGTCCACGGTCGCGACCTTTGAATGCAAGGTCAACTTGGTGCGTGCTTCCGCCGACTCCGAGCGCGCGCGCAGTTCGAACAACTGCACGCCGTGCTGCAACAGCGGTTTGCGATAGCGTGCGTAAACCGCGTGTACGCTGGCGTGATTGGTCGAAGCGAGCGAATTGGTAATGATGATGACGTTGACGCCCCTCTTCACGAGCGCCGCGAAGAAGTCGACGCCTTCCTTGCGCGGAACAAAGTACGGCGAGATGACGATGAGTTCGCGCACTGCGGCGGTGGCCAGCCGCTGCAGGTAATCGCTCGTCACGCTTGTCCGGCTGAGCTTGAAATAGCGCACCTTGTCGGGGCGATCCAGCACGACCTCGACCTCGGCCGGAACCAGTTGCAGGGTGCCGGCGACCAGCCGATCGACAAGGCGCCCATCGACGCCATCGAGAAACGGTCCGCCGCGATGCGCGTCGATGAGCTTGCGCGCCTCGGCGACCGACTCCACGACGCCGCCGTGCGCGACAAGATTGTCAAAAGCCCCCATGGGGATGGCTTCGGGCGAGTTCCAGTACTCGTCGAAACCGTCGGACACGACGTCGACGGGTGACCCGATGGCGAGCAGGTCTTCGTCGATGAACTCGCTTTCGCCGCCGGTCTGGTAGTACTCGTCGGCGATGTTGCGACCGCCCACGATCGTCGCCTCGTTGTCGACCGTGAGCGACTTGTTGTGCATGCGGCGATTGAGGATGTTGTAGTTGGCGAGCAGGCTGATGAAGCGCGACCGTCGCCGCGGAAACGGGTTGAAAACGCGCACTTCGATATTTTCGTGCTCGTCCAGCGACAATAGTCCGGGGTCGACGAGCTCGGTCAGCGCGTCGTCCATGAGCAGCCTCACACGCACGCCGCGATCGGCGGCCTTCGCCAGGTGCAACGCCACGAGGTTGCCACTGACGTCGTCCTTGAGCAGGAAGCTCTGCATATCGATCGTGCGTTCGGCACGATCGATCAGGCCGACGCGCGCACTGAGCGCGTCGATGCCCGAGTCCAGCCGATACACGGCGGCCGTCGCATCGCGACCGGCAAACCACGCGCGGACCGATCGACCCAGTGCCGTCGACGCCGTGTCCGTCACCTTGTAGGACTCCACGCGCTCCGGCAGCTTGAAGAATCGCTGGTACCTGGGCGGCAAACGGCTGCCGACGAGTGTCGAAAACATCCCCATGCGTCCAGTTTGGAGGTCTCGCGTCGCGATGGCAATTTGACAAAACAGGCCGGGTGGAACTGCGTCACAGCAGCTTCCTGTCCGCTTGTGTCAGGATCACGTGGGGGATGTGCCGGGAGCAAGGATGCCTTCACCGAGATTTCGTGATACGGGCCGCTACGTCCGACGGCCTGCTACTGCAAAGATACTGAGGCCCGGCAATCTCGCCGACCTGATGCGCTATCTCGATCCCGAGAGCCGGGCGGCGACACCGATCCGCATTCGCGGTGCCGGCACGGCATCGACGGACTGCAATACCAACGACTCGGGCACGATTGTCGACATGACTGCGCTCGATCGCATCGGGACGATCGACACTCACCGCCTGACGGTTACCGTACAGGCCGGCGTTCGCCTCGGCACGCTGGTCGAGGCGCTGGCACCGCACGGGCTCGAGCTCGCCGCGAATTACGACCAGCCCGAACGTACCGTGGGCGGTGCGATCGCATCGCCCTGCATGGCGCCCGGCATCGGCGACCGTTCGTCATTTCTCTCCAGCGAGGCGATCAGCATCAGGCTCGTCACACCCGACGGCAGGCTGATGAAAGTGTCGCAGCAGCAGAAGCACCTGCTCAATGCCTTACGCCTGAGCTACGGCATGCTCGGTGCAATCTACGAAGTGACGCTGCGCGTGTGCCTGATCAGCACGTTTTCGGCCAGCCATCGCAGCATCGACCTCGACACGTTCGCCGACGTCGTCGATCGCCTCGCGACGCGTGATGTCGGCCTGAAATTCTACCTGCTGCCGCACAAGGATCGCGTCTATCTCGATCTGCGGCGCTACGAGGCATCGCCCGGTAACGCGCATCGCGTGCCGTGGAAGCTCAAGGACTGGGGCGAGAGCACGGTCCTGCCGCACGTCTTCAAGTCGCTCAATCGCATCGTGCCGATCCCCTCGGTGCGCTACCGCCTCATGGACAGGCTCAGTACCGCGACACACGACCTCGTCAATTCGCGTTTCGTGACCAACGGGACCAACGTGATGGCGAGCGGTCGCCGCCGGCGCGAGCCACGCGACTTGCTGCACTCGACCTGGTGCTTCCCGGCGTGCGATTTCGCCGTCGTCGTCAAGGCCTACCGGGAGTTCTGCCGCAAGACGCTCGCAGAGTCGGGCTATCGCACCGATCTGCCGGCCGTGGGCTTCGGCGTTGCGCAGGACACGGCGGCCATGATGTCACCGTCGTTCGACGAACCCATGGTTGCCCTCAACGTCGTGTCGACGCAGCGCAAGGGCTGGGAGGATTTCGTGATCGACCTCGACCAGTTCGCCGAGCACTGGGGTGGCGTGCCGCTGTTCAGCCATTCGAGAGCGCTGCGCGCCGAGTACGCCCGGGACCTGTACAGCAACCGCCTGGCCTTTTTCCGCAAGATCCGCAGCCAGCTCGACCCGCACGGGCGCCTCCTCAACCCGTTCCTGTCGCAATGTTTCGAATAAGCGCGCGCCGCTAGAAAAAGCTCGCATTTATATATCGAACTGATATTATGCATCGCATCGATATATGGGCGGCGTCTGCCGCGTTGCGTGTGCCTTATGGATGTAAAGACCGTTTGTCTCGGGATGCTGACCGAGGGCCCGGCCTCGGGCTACGACCTCAAGAAACAGTTCGAGTCGAGTTTTGCCCATTTCTTCGCGGCCGGTTACGGCTCGATCTATCCGGCCCTCGCATCGCTGGCCGAGCAGGGCCTTGTCGACTGCGAGGAAATCCCGCAGGAGGGGAAGCCCGACCGCAAGGTCTATTGCATCAGTGACGCCGGCCGGCAGCACCTGCTGGAAGCCCTGCGCAATACGACGCCCTGCCACAAGATACGCTCGGAGTTCCTGGCGATGCTGTGTTTCGCGCACCTGATGCGGCCCGCAGATGTCGAGGCCGTCGTCGAACATCGCCTCGACGAGATCGGACGCTACCAGGAACTTTTCGCCGAACTCTCGGACTGCATGGGCGACTGGCCGGCCGGGATGAAATTCGTGCTGGGCTTCGGCAAGGCGATCACCGAGGCAAAGGAAGCCTACATTAAAGAAAACCGTCATCTGCTGACGGAAGAATGGGACGCGAAGGCCGCGACCGGCTGAGGAAACGGAAACGATGAACATCGAACAGGTGGTGCGCCACAAGTCCTGGCTGGTATCGGCCGGCATCGTCGTCGTGATTGCGCTGTGGCTTGCTTCCGGCCAGCTCGACGACGCGTCTGGCGATGTTGTTGCCATGCCTGTCGCTGACGTGGCAACGGCAAAGAACGCCGTGCGCGTACGCACGCAATCGGCCGAGGAAATCGAGCGCCTTATTATCGTCAACGGCAACACGGCGCCGGCGCGGCTTGCACAACTGTCCGCCGAAACCGACGGGCGCGTCGTTTACATCGGCGCCGAGCGCGGCGCCGCGCTCGAACGCGGCGACGTGCTGTTACGCCTTGACGAACGCGATCGCTCGGCACGTCTTGCGCAGGCCGAAGCGCTTGTGCGGCAGCGCGAAGTCGAGTACGAGGCGCGCAAGCGCCTCGAGTCCGAGAGCTACGTATCGGAAGCACAGCTGCAGGAAGCCGTCGCGCTGCTCGAGTCGGCGCGGGCCGAACTGACGCGGGCCAGGCTCGACCTTGGCTACATGACGATCCGCGCCCCGTTCGCGGGCGCGCTGCAGGAGCGCGTGGTCGAATTCGGTGACTTCGTTTCCCGCGGCGACCCCATCGCGAGCTACGTCGACAATCGCACGATCATCGTCAGCGCCGACCTGTCGGAGTTCGACGCCCGCTTCGTCGACGTCGGCGACGAGGCCGCCGCCTTTCTCGCCACGGGCGAAACCGTGCAGGGTCGCATCCGCTATGTTGCCCCGGTGGCGGAAGAAGCGACGCGGACGTTCAGGGTGGAACTCGAAGTCGATAACAGCGACGGCGCATTGCGCATCGGCGGAACGGCCGAATTGCGTATTCCAGCGGAGACAGTCCTCGCGCATCGCGTCTCTCCTTCCCTGCTCACCCTCGACGACGCGGGCAACGTCGGCGTCAAGATCGTCAACAATGAAGGTCGCGTGAGCTTCGTCGTCGCGGACATCGCACTGTCGACCAACGACGGCGTCTGGCTGACCGGGCTGCCCGAAACCGCGACCATTATCACGGTCGGACAGGGCTACGTGGCCAGCGGTACGGTCGTCGATGCCGTTGCGGAAAGCGACATTCCGACGGCCGTGGCAATCAAGGACGAGCAGGACGCCGACTGATGGACGTCATCGAGCTCGCCATGCGGCGATCGCGAACCGTTGTCCTGTCGCTGCTTGTCATCCTGGTCAGCGGCGTCGTCGCGTACCTGACCATCCCGAAGGAGGCCGAACCGGACATCGAGATTCCGATCGTCTACGTCAGTATCGAGCACGACGGTATCTCGCCCGAGGACTCCGAACGCCTGCTGGTGCGGCCGATGGAACAGGAGCTGCGCTCGATCGAGGGCGTCAAGGAGATGACCGCGAACGCCTATGAGGGCGGCGCGAACGTGCAGCTCGAATTCGACGCCGGCATCGACACCAAGCGCGCGCTCCAGGATGTCCGTGAGAAAGTCGACCTCGCACAGGCGAAACTGCCCGGCGAAACGGACGAGCCGACCGTCAACGAGGTCAAGATGTCGCGCTTCGACCCGATGCTCGTGCTCAATCTCGCGGGCGACGTTCCCGAACGCACGCTGACCAACGTTGCGAAAGACCTCGAAGAAAAGCTCGAGGCGCTGCCCGGCGTGCTCGAAGTGAACCTCGTCGGCACGCGCGAGGAACTCATGGAAGTCGTCGTCGACCCGCTCGCCATGGAAAGCTACGGGCTGGACCAGGCACAGATCATCCAGTTCGTCAGCCGCAACAACCGGCTGGTCGCCGCCGGTGCGCTGCACGCCAGCGAAGGCCGGTTCCCGGTCAAGGTGCCGGGCGTGTTCGAAACCTCGGCGGACGTGCTCGACATGCCGATCAAGGCGGTTGGCGATCGTGTCGTGCATTTTCGCGACATCGCCGAGGTGCGTCGCACCTACAAGGATGCGGAAAGCGTCGCGCGCCTCAACGGCAAGCCGGCCCTCGCAATCGAGGTCATCCAGCGCTCGCGCGCAAACGTCATCGACACGATTGACGAAGTGAACGCGATCATCGATCAGGAGCGGCAGTACTGGCCACCCGGAATGGACATCGTCGCCTCGCGTGACAAGTCGAAAGACATCCACGACATGCTGACCGAGCTGCAAAACAGCGTGCTTGCCGCCGTGCTGCTCGTATTCATCGTGATCATCGGCATTCTTGGCATCCGCTCCGCGCTGCTCGTCGGCGTCGCCATCCCGGGCAGCTTCCTGCTTGGCATCCTTCTAATCGGCTCGTTCGGCGTCACGATCAACATGATGGTGCTGTTCGCGCTGATCATGGCCGTCGGCCTGCTCGTCGACGGCGCGATCGTCGTGACCGAAATGGCGGATCGCCGCCTCGCCGAAGGCGATGCCCGGCACGACGCCTATGCGCGCGCCGCCGTGCGCATGTCGTGGCCGATCATCGCCTCCACCTGCACGACGCTCGCCGCGTTCGTCCCCCTGGCACTGTGGCCGGGCACGTCGGGCGAGTTCATGAAGTACCTGCCGATTACGCTGATTGCCGTTCTCGCGGCGTCACTGTTCATGGCGCTGCTGTTCGTCCCGACACTCGGCGCAATCTTCGGCCGCACCGGCGCCAACACCGAAGAGGCGCGGCGCAACCTCGCCAATGCCGAGACCGGCAACCTCGACGAGGTGACCGGCTTCACGGGCAAGTACATTCGCTTCCTGCGCGCGACCCTGCGGCGGCCGTGGCTCGGCGTCGCGGGCGTATCCGCACTGCTCGTTACCGTCTACGCCGCGTTCTTCCTGTTCGGCAAGGGTATCGAGTACTTCCCCGACGTCGAACAACCGTTCGGCATGGTCGACATTCGCGCGCGCGGCGACATGTCGACCGAGGAACGCGACCGGCTGGTCCGCGAGGTCGAGGCGCGCGTACTCGACATGCCCGAGATCGAGTTCCTGTATGCGAAGACCGGCGCGAATGACCAGGGCGCGGAAGACCAGATCGGCACGCTCACGCTGAACTACGTCGACTGGCAGGAGAGGCGGCGCGCCGACGAGATCCTCGCCGAAATCCGCGAGCGCACCAGCGACCTCGTCGGTATTCGCATCGAGACTCGCAAGCCCGACCCGGGGCCGCCGATCGGCAAGCCGATACGCATCGAGTTCTCGTCGCGCGACTACGAGCAGCTCGACCGGGCGGTCGAGCGCGTTCGCGCGCACCTCGAAATGCAGGATGACGTCGTCAACATCGAAGACAGCCGGCCGCTGCCCGGAATCGAGTGGCAGATCAAGGTGGATCGCGCCGAGGCCGCCCGTTTCGGGGCCGATATTTCGCTGGTCGGGGCGATGGTGCAGCTCGTGACCAACGGCATCAAGATCGGTGAATACCGTCCCGACGACAGCGACGACGAGATCGACATTCGCGTCCGTTATCCGGAACAGAGCCGCAGCCTTGCGCAGATCGACGAGCTGCGTATTCCGAGCGATAGCGGTCTCGTGCCGATCAGCACCTTCATCGAGCGTGTACCGGCGCAGAAAGTCGGCACAATTCGCAGGACGGACATGCGCCGCACGCTGGCGATCGACGCCGACGTCGCGCCGGGCGTGCTCGTTGACGACGTCGTGCGCAGGCTCAAGCTCGAAGTGCCAGAGCTCGGCGTCGATGCGCGCGTGTCCTTGTCGTTCCGCGGCAGTACCGAAGACCAGCAGGAGGACATGGACTTCCTGGGCCGCGCGATGCTCATGGCGCTCGCGATCATGGCGATCATCCTCGTGACGCAGTTCAACAGCATCTACCAGGCCCTGCTGATACTGACGGCCGTGCTGTTCTCGACCGGCGGCGTCCTGCTCGGACACCTGCTGCTCGCAAAACCCTTCGGCGTCATCATGTCGAGCGTCGGCGTGATCACGCTCGCGGGTATCGTCGTCAACAACAACATCGTGTTCATCGATACCTACAATGTGCTGCGCAGCCGCGGCGAGGCGCCGTTCGATGCGGTCCTCAGGACCTGTGCCGTGCGCCTGCGTCCCGTGCTACTCACCACGGTCACAACGATCGTCGGCCTGATGCCGATGGTCCTCGGTGTCAATATCAACCTCATCGATCGCGACATCTCCGTCGGCGCCCCGAGTTCGCAATGGTGGACGCAGCTCGCCTCGTCCGTGGCCGGTGGCCTCGCTTTCGCAACCCTGCTGACGCTGTTGCTGACGCCGAGCCTGCTCATGATCCAGGCGAATGCCGTGAAGCGCTGGAACGAGCGCCGCACGGCGCAGGCGGTGCGCAGGGGCTCGACCGTATCCTGAGACGCGGCGCGGGCGCCGAAACTTTCTCGGCTTGCGGCAATCCAAATGCCCTGCTCGTGCATCTAATAGGGTAGGACGGGAGCTGTTGGCTCGCGTCCCTTGAATTTGCCACTTGCGTTATAGCGAACTAGTGTTATACTCCACTATAACACTAAAGTAGACGGTCGTCCGGTCATGAGAGCAGCAACAGCAACAACGAGCGTTCTGGCCCTCGCCGCTGCCGCCCATTTAGCGGGTTGCGGTGTCGGAGAGGCGAGTGTCGCCGCGGATGCGGCCGGTGCCGAACCGGTGGCGGCCGTCCCGGTCGAGGTTGCCCGGCCCTACCGGGCCGACATCCACGCCACCTACCAGGCCACGGCCACGATCACGACGGACGCCGATGCGCCCGTGGTGGCACGCGCTGCCGGCGAAGTCGTCAAGATCCACGTCGAAGAAGGCGCAGTCGTCAATGAAGGCGATGTGCTGGCGACGCTGGACGGCGAGCGCCTGCGGCTCGAGATGCTGGCGGCCCTCGCCAACCTGCGGCAGGCGCAGGCCGAGTACGAGCGCAATGTCGACCTCGCCGCACGCGGCCTGATCAGCGCCGCGGCGTTCGACAACCTCCACTACGATCTCGAGGCGCTCGAGGCAACGTACGAACTCAGGCGGCTGATGTACGGCTACTCGAAGATCCGCGCTCCGATTGCGGGTATTGTCGCCGTGCGCGAGATCAAACCAGGGCAACATCTCGCGGTCAATGACATAGCGTTTCGCATCACCGACCCGAGCGAGCTGATTGCCCATTTGCAGGTTCCGCAGGCGGAGCTGGCCAAGTTTGCTGCCGGGCAAAAGGCTGCTGTCGAGGTCGCCGCCATGCCGGGACAGGGGTTTCCCGCCAGAATCGAGCGAATAAGCCCGACGATCGACACGCGCAACGGCACCTTCCGCGCCACGGCCATCATCGATAACGCCTCGGGCGAACTCGCACCGGGTATGTTCGGCCGCTTCACGATCGCCTGGGAAGAGCACGAGCGTGCGCTCGTGATTTCGGCCGCCGCGCTCATCGGCGAAGACGAAGAAAGCGCCGTATACGTCGTCAATAACGAGCAGGTCGAGCGCCGTACCGTCGAGGTCGGCATCGAGACCGACGGCATGGTCGAGATTCTCGGCGGACTCGACGAACAGGATATCGTTGTCGTCGTCGGGCACTCGGGCCTGCGTGACGGCAGCAAGGTGCTCGCAAGCAATGACGTTCCCGGGAGCTTCACGGGCTGACGCAAGCACGGCGCCATGCCGGACGCAGGCGGACTTTGGGGAGATTTCATGAAGCTGTTTCGCATTGGCTGGGCCGCGCTCGCGTGCATCCCGCTGCTCGCAGCCTGCCAGGTACAGGTCGGCAGCGACGATAACGATGAATCCGTGGCGGGAGAAGAGGAAGAAGAAAGCGCGCCGGTTCCGGTCGAGACCACGATGCCCGTACGTGGCGACGTCTATGCCATGTACTCTGGCACGGCGCCTATCGAGGCGTACGCCGAGGCGGACGTCATCGCCAAGGTCGAAGGCGAGGTCCGGGCACTCCTGGCCGAGGAAGGCGACGAGGTCGACGCCGGCCAGGTGCTCGCACGTCTCGACGGCGACCGACTGCGCCTCGAACTCAACCAGTCCCGTGCCAATCTCGCCAAGTTGCAGCGTGACTTCGAGCGCAACAAGGAACTGCGCGAGAAAGGACTGCTGTCCGAAGGCGAGTTCGAGAAACTGCGCTACGATCTCGAAGCGTTCGAGGCGTCCTACAACCTCGCGCGCCTCGAGCTCGACTACACGCGGATCCGCGCACCGATCGACGGCGTCGTTTCCGAACGCTACATCAAGCTCGGCAACACGATCCGCGTCGGCGATCCCGCCTATCGCGTGACGAGCCTCGATCCGCTGGTCACGTACCTCCACATTCCCGAGCGCGAGTTCCAGCGCATCGCACCCGGCCAGCCCGTCGCAATCGAGATCGATGCCCTGCCAGGCGAGCCGTTCATGGCAACCGTGACGCGAGTGAGCCCGGTGGTCGACCCGGTGACGGGCACGTTCAAGACCACGATCGAAATGCGCGACGAACAGCGCCGCATCAAGCCCGGCATGTTCGGCCGGATGAATATCATCTATGACCGCCATGAGAATGTCCTGCAGATTCCCCGGGCCGCGATCTTCGACGAGCGCGGCGAGGAATCCGTGTACGTCATCGAGGACGACAAGGCCATCAGGCGTCCGGTCCAGACCGGATTCGGCCAGAATGGCATGGTCGAAATAACCGCGGGCCTCGCCGACGCTGACGCCGTCGTCACGGTCGGGCACGTCGGTCTCAAGAACGAAGCGACTGTGATCGTGATCAACGCCGAGGCCGAAGAAGAAGCCGCCCCCGCTGGGGACACCGACGAGCAAGCCGCCGCAGAAGGCGATACTTGATGCGTCGCCTGATCGAGATCGCGACGCAGCGGCGCGTGACGATCGCGATGTTCATGGTCGCGATCGTCCTGTTCGGCATGGTGTCGCTGGCACGACTCAAACTGAACCTGCTCCCCGATATCTCATATCCCACGCTGACCGTGCGCACCGAGCTGACAGGCGCGGCCCCGGCCGAGATCGAAAACCTCCTGACGAAACCGATCGAAGAGACCGTCGGCGTGGTGCGCAACGCACGCGTGGTGCGCTCGGTATCCCGCTCGGGCCAGTCGGACGTCACGATCGAGTTCCTGTGGGGTACCGACATGGATCTCGCCGGCGTCGATGTGCGGGAGAAACTCGATATCCTGCAGCTGCCGCTGGAGGCCGAACGGCCGATGTTGCTGCGTTTCGACCCGTCGTCCGAGCCCATCGTGCGCCTCGGCATGCTGCGCAGCGAGGAAACGGCGGAAACGGTCGATGCGGAAGCCTCCCTCAAGGAGCTGCGGCGCATCGCCGAGGAGAATATCAAGACCGAACTCGAGGCCGAGGAAGGCACCGCCGCGGTCAAGGTCAGCGGCGGCCTCGAGGACGAGATCCAGATCGACGTCGATCAGCAGAAGCTGTCCCAGCTCGGTCTCAGTATCAACGAGATAGCCGCACGCATTCGCGCCGAGAACGTCAATCTCTCGGGCGGCAGACTCGAGGAAGGCAGCCAACGCTTCCTCGTGCGCACGCTGAACGAATTCCAGAGCGTCGAGGAGTTCCGTGACGCCATCGTCGCCTATGTCGCCGACCGCCCCGTCTACCTGCGCGACGTCGCCACGGTCGTGCGCGGCTTCAAGGAACGCGAGGCCATCACGCGCGTGCGCGGGCGCGAGTCGGTCGAACTGGCCGTGTACAAGGAAGGCGATGCCAACACGGTCCAGGTCGCGAACCGCGTCGCGCGCCGCGTCGCAACGATGACCGAGGAACTCGCCGAAGACGGTATCGAACTCGTCAAGATATACGACCAGTCGACCTTCATCTCCTCGGCTGTCAACGACGTCCGCATGGCGGCGCTCCTCGGCGGCCTCATCGCCATCGTGGTCCTCTACGGATTCCTGCGCGATGCGCGCTCGACCACGATCGTCGGCATCGCAATTCCCGTGTCGGTCATCGGCGCCTTCTTGCTCATGTACGCGAACGACCTGTCGCTGAATATCATGTCACTCGGCGGCATCGCACTCGCAGTCGGCATGCTCGTCGACAACTCGATCGTCGTGCTCGAGAACATTGTGCGCAAGAAGGAACAGGGCCAGGGCATCCTCGACGCGGCACAGAACGGTACGACCGAAGTCGGCTCGGCCGTCGTCGCCGCAACGCTGACGACGATCGCGGTCTTCTTCCCGATGATCTTCATCCAGGGAATCGCGGGTGAGCTGTTCAGGGACCAGGCGCTGACCGTGACGTTCGCGTTGATCTTCTCCCTGGTCGTGGCGCTGACGCTGATCCCGATGCTCGCGGCACTCGGTGCACAAGGCCGCTACGCCGGGAGTCCGAGCACGACGGAGCCGTTGCCCGCCAGGGAACCCACGACCCGCATCGGCCGGATTTTCGCCGCAATCGGCCGATTCCTCAGGCGCGTCGTGGCCTTCATCGTCTTCGTCGTCACGTGGGTCGCGGCGATATTCGTGATCGTCTTCGGGTTCCTGAAGAAGGTGCTGGGCTGGATACTGTGGGTCCTGCTGTGGGTGCCGACCTGGCTGCTGCAGCGCCTGTACCGGGCCATTGCGGCCGTGTACCCGGGCCTGCTCGACTGGTCGCTGCGTCATCAAGGCGCCGTAGTCGCCACGGCCGTGCTGATATTCGTCGCGACGATGTCTCTGCTGCCGCGCCTCGGCACCGAGTTAATCCCGCAATTCTCGCAGGGCGAGTTCAATGTCGATCTGCGGCTCGCGCCGGGTGCACCGCTGTCGGAGACGGACCGCGCGATCCAGGCTGCGCAACGTGCGGCTACGGATATCGACGCGATCGAGCTCGACTACTCGGTCGCCGGCACCGGCAATCGCCTCGATGCAAATCCGGTCGACGCCGGCGATCACGCTGGCACGCTGAGCGTGCGCATGGCCCCAGGCTCGGGACGCCTCGCCGAAAACGCTGCGATAAATGCGATGCGCGACGAACTCGCGCGGCTCCCCGGCGTGCAGTTCGAATTCAGCCGCCCGGCGCTGTTCACTTTTGCGAGCCCCCTGCAGATAGAGATCGCCGGCTACGATCTCGACGCGCTCGATCGCATCAGTGGCTCGGTCGTCCAGGCCATGACCGACGCGGACCGTTTCACCGACATTCGCACTACCGTGGAACGGGGCAACCCCGAGATCCAGATCGTCTTCGACCAGGAGCGCGCTGCCAAGCTCGGTCTTGCCGTCCGCGACATCGCCGATCGCGTCGTCGCCAACGTGCGCGGCGAACTCGCGACGCGCTACACGCTGCGCGACAGGAAGATCGACGTACTCGTGCGCAGCATCGATCCCCGCGCTTCGAGCATCGACGAAATTCGCCGCCTGATTGTCAATCCGGACTCGGCGCGACCCGTCACGCTCGACGCCGTCGCCAATGTGGGCGTCTCGCACGGACCCGCCGAAATACGGCGCATCGCGCAGGAGCGTGTCGCAATCATCACGGCCAACCTCGCCTACGGCGACCTCGGCGCGGCGACGGCCGAAGCCGGCGCCATTCTCGCGCGCATCCCGATGCCCGACGACGTCACGGCGATCGTCGCGGGCCAGAGTGAGGAGATGGAGGCCTCGTTCAACTCGATGGTCTTCGCACTGGCTCTCGCCGTGTTCCTCGTCTACCTCGTCATGGCGTCGCAGTTCGAGTCGCTGATTCATCCCCTCGTGATCCTGTTCACGATCCCGCTCGCACTGGTCGGCGCCGTGCTCGCGCTGTTCGTTACGGGGACGACCGTCAACATCGTCGCGCTGATCGGCGTGATCATGCTCGCCGGTATCGTCGTCAACAACGCGATCGTACTCGTCGACCTGATCAACCAGCTGCGGGCGAAGGGCAGCGAACGCCTCGATGCGATCATGGAGGCTGGCACGGCGCGCCTGCGGCCGATCCTGATGACCTCTCTGACGACGGCACTCGGGCTGTTACCAATGGCGATGGGCTTCGGCGAGGGCGCCGAGGTGCGCACGCCGATGGCGATCACAGTAATCGGTGGGCTTACGGTGTCGACACTGTTGACCCTCATCGTCATTCCGGTCGTGTACTCGCTCATGGATCGCAAACAGATGCGGGCGGCGCAATGAAACACACCGAGGCCGCGCTGCACCGCCCTGTTACGACCATCGTCGTGTTCGTGGCGCTGGCGCTCATGGGCCTGATCGCCTCGCGCCTGCTGCCGCTCGAGCAGTTCCCGGACATCGAATTCCCGGGCATCTTCGTCCAGATCCCCTACGACGGCTCCACGCCCGAGGAGGTCGAGCGCCTCATCACACGCCCCATGGAAGAGGCGCTCGCCACACTGTCGGGCGTGGAGCGGATGTTCTCGACTTCGAGCGATAACCAGGCGCAGGTCTTCATGCGTTTTGGCTGGGACGAGAACATGGGCGCCAAGGGCATCGAGGCACGAGCCAAGATCGATGCGATTCGCCACCAGCTTCCCGACGACGTGCGGCGCGTATTCGTCTTCACAGGCTCGCTGGGCGACCAGCCGGTGCTGCAGCTGCGCATCGCGAGCGAGCGCGACCTGTCGGGCAGCTACGACATGCTCGACCGGGTCCTCAAGCGACGCATCGAGCGAATCGAGGGCGTCTCGCGCGTTGAATTGCAGGGCGTCGAGCCGCGCGAGATTCGCATCCTCCTGAAGCCCGACATGCTTGCCGCTTATGGCGTCGACATCGCGGAGATCCGCGACCTGCTCATGCGCAGCAACTTCTCGGTCAGCGCCGGCCGCATCACGGCAGGCGGGCAGCGCTTCAGCGTGCGACCGAGCGGCGAGTTCTCCTCGGTCGAGGAAGTCCGCAATCTCGCCGTCAACGAGCGCGGCCTGCGGCTGCGCGACGTTGCCGAGGTCGACCTGCGCTCGCCCGACCGGAACTACGGCCGCCACCTCGATCGCGAGTACGCCATCGGCCTCGTCGTCAACAAGACGACGGGGTCTAACCTTGTCGAGGTCACGGACCGCGTCATCGCCGAGGTCGAGAAGATCGGCGACTTGCCGCAGATGCGCGGCATCAATATCTTCCCGCTGGACAACCAGGGAGACAGCGTGCGCAGCTCGCTCGGCGACCTGCTCCGGGCCGGCCTCTACGGCGGCCTGCTCGCGGTAATCGTTCTCTACCTGTTCCTGCGCCACGTAACGACCACGCTGATCGTCATCGCGTCGATACCGTTCTCGCTGCTGATCACGCTCGGCGCGTTGTACTTCGCTGGGCTGTCGTTGAATATCCTGACGATGATGGGCCTGATGCTCGCCGTCGGCATGCTCGTCGATAACGCGGTCGTCGTCACCGAAAGCATCTTCCGGCACCGCGCCGACGACAAGGAACATCCGTACACGTCGACGATCCGCGGCGTACGGGAGGTCGGCCTCGCGGTCGTGGCCGGCACGATGACGACGATCATTGTTTTCGCGCCGATCGTCTTCGGTGCCAAGGTCGACATCACGATCTTCCTGACGCACGTGGCGATCACGATATTCGTGGCGCTCGGTGCCTCACTCGTCATCGCACAGACGCTCGTGCCGATGCTGGCAGCACGCATTGCGGCGCCGCCACGACCGAAAGAAGGCGCGCTGATCACGCGGCTGACAAATCGCTACGAGCGTGCGCTCGAGTGGACGACGTCGCATCTCTGGTGGACGTTCGGGGGCATCGTGACGATCTGCATCATCGGCGTGACGCCGCTGATCACCGAGGCCGTCAAGTTCGACATGTTCCCGCAGGAGTCCGGGCGTCGTCTGTTCATGCCCTATCACGTCGAGGGCGAATACCCGGTCGAGCGTGTCGAAGAGGCCGTCGACAAGATCGAGGAATACCTGTTCTCGCGCCAGGAAGAACTGAACATCCGCTCGATCTACAGCTACTTCGACCAGGGACGGGCGGAGTCGACGATCCTGCTGACCGACGAGGACGACGCAACGCTGTCAACCAAGGAAATCATCAGGCGCATCGAGGAAGGCCTGCCGAAGATCGCGATCGGCTTACCCAGTTTCGAGTTCGAACAACAGGGTGGCGGCGAGGGTTTCTCGATCCAGGTCAGCGGCGACTCGACCGAGACGCTCAACGAACTGAGCCTCGACCTTGCGCGTGTCCTCGACAGCGTTGAGGGTCTCAAGGACGTCACGAGCGACGCCGAGGCCGGCGCTCGCGAGGTCCGCGTCATCATCGACCGCACACGTGCGGCGAACGTCGGTTTGACGACGGCCCAGATCGGGCAGATGGTCGCCGTCGCAATGCGCGGGGAGAACCTGCGCGAGTTCCGCGATCCCGACGGCGAAATCGCCATGCGCATCGCGTTCCGCGAAAATGATCGTCAGAGTATGGAACAACTTGCCGCCCTGCCGCTTTATACACCCGATGGCGAGCGCATCACGCTCGGCACAGTTGCGTCGTTGCGCCTCGGCCGATCGCCCGACACGATCCGCAGATCAGATCGGCAGACCGCCGTCATCATCAGCGCCAATCTCGAAGAGGACGTGAGCGTCGAGGACGTACGCCCGCGCGTCAACAGTCTCATGGAGCAGATCAACCTGCCGCCGGGCTACTCCTGGAAAGAAGGTCAGGGCTTCGATCGCCGTGACGAAACGGCCGAACTCATGCAGCAGAACATCATTCTCGGCGTCGCCTGCATCTTCCTGGTCATGGCCGCACTGTTCGAGTCGCTGCTGCTGCCCTTCTCGATCATCCTGGGTTCGATCGTGTTCTCGATCTTCGGCGTCTTCCTGTTCTTTGCGGCGACCGACACGACGTTCTCCTTCATGGCGACCATCGGCATCATGATCCTGATCGGCGTCGTGGTAAATAACGGCATCGTGCTCGTCGATCACATCAACAATCTGCGTGTCTCCGGTATGCCGCGCAACGAGGCCATTGTCGTTGCGGGCAGGGATCGATTGCGGCCTATTCTCATGACGGTCGCGACGACCATCGTCGGGCTGACGCCGCTCGCCGTGGGTACTACGCAGGTGGGTGGAGACGGTCCTCCGTACTACCCAATGGCGAGGGCAATCATTGGCGGGCTGGCATTTTCGACGGTGGTATCACTGCTCGTCGTGCCGGCCCTGTATGTTTACTTCGACAACCTCGCTGGCTGGGGCCGCAAGGTCATGCGCACGGCGAGGAGCGTCAGAAGAACGAGCCAGCCGAGCGAGCCGCCACCGCCCGAACTGACGACCACCTGAGTCGTCCCGCCCTGCGTGGCGTCGCGCGTCGAGTCCTCGAGCGAGAGGTACGACAGTTCGGACGTATCTTCGGGGCCGATGCTCACGAGGAAAGTTCCGTCGTAGGCATCGAACAACTCGATCAGGATGTCGTAGCTGCCCGCCGGGTAGCCCGATACGAGTTCCGTTTCGATCGTGTACTCGTCTTCGCTGGTGGCGCCAAGCAACGTGAAATCCTCCGTCGCGGCGTATTCGTTCCACGGACCGAATTCGTAGCTCAGGTAGATGACCGCGTAGACCTCGGCGCTGAAGTATGTCGTATCGGCGTCGAACAGCAGATCGATACCGTAGTAATAGCCGTCGCGATCATGATCGGCGAACAGGATTACGTCTACGTCGTAGAACCAGAAGTTCGAGTCGGCCGAAACGCCCATTTCGGCCGTGCGCGCCCCGGACGCGAGACTTTTGTTCGGCTCGCCCGGCTGCCCTGCATGTTTCAGCCTCAGGGGCGCGTGTTCGTCGAAGGAGATAATGCCGTCGCCGACGCTACCGCGTTCGATGCCCTGGCCTTGCGAGGTAAAGCTCTGGCGCGGCTCTTCACCCGTGTCGGCCATACCGACGGCCCCAAGCAGCGACAGCAAGATAAGTGTAACGGTGCGAATAAAGTGCCTCATTGCAGTGCCCTCTCGTGTTCCTGTGATTCGATTAGGCACGCGGCACGCTGAATCCGTGCTGAACCCCGTGGGCATGCAGACAATGCTGTGCGAACATGTTCAGCCCGCGTTCAGAAAAAGTACCGAAGAGACCTCCGCGGCGAGTGGTATTCTTTCGTCCTTCTGAAGCGACAGTCGCTTTCTTTATCCGGAGAAGCCGAGAAGCAATGGAAACTATAGGTCTGTTTATCCAGGGGCTCGCGGCCGTGCTCGTACTGGGCGGCGTGCTCTGGTTTGGCCGCAGACGCCTGAATCACTACTTCGAGAGCCGGCCACACCTGAAGTTTCGTCACCAACTCATCCAGATCGCAGCGGTACTCGTCGCAATCCTGTTTCTCATCCTGCTGCTTCCGGTCGGCGGCGAGTTACGAGGGCAGCTCCTGAGGCTCTTTGGACTAATCTTCAGCGCCACGATCGCCCTGTCGTCGACGACCCTCGTCGGCAACATCATGGCTGGCCTCATGCTCAAGGCGATCGGCAACTGTCGCCCCGGCAACTACATCACGGTTGGCGATTATTTCGGACGGATTTCGGAGGTGGACCTGTTGCACATCGAGATCCAGACAGAAGAGCGTGACCTCACAACGCTGCCCAACACCTACCTGGTCACACATCCCGTGCGCGTGATGCGCGCGTCGGGGACGCTGCTGTCGGTCGAGGTTTCGCTCGGCTACGACGTTTCGCGCCGCGTCATCGAAGATCTCCTGCTAAAGGCCGCCACCGATTCCGAACTCGAAAGTCCGTACGTACAGATTCGCGAACTCGGCGACTTTTCGGTTACCTACCAGGTATCGGGTTTGCTCAAGGAGATCAATCGGATCATCGAAAAGCGCCGTGAACTGCGGGCCAGGACCATGGACGTGCTGCACGGCGCGGGTATCGAGATCGTTTCGCCATCGTTCATGAATACGCGTGCGATCGAGAAAGGCCAGCCGTTCATTCCGGAGGTCGATGAAGGCGACGACGCAACGGCGACGGGCGGATCGCCCGACGCAATGGTGTTCGACAAGGCGGAAAAGGCGGCGTCCGTCTCGAAACTCCGCGAGTCACTCGCAGAAGCCGAGACGCGCCTCAGGGCCTGCGCCGAGGTCATCGCCAACCCGGCGAATGAACTGGCAGCCGAGGCCGCAAAGACGGAAAAGGAACGGCTCGAGAACCGCATCGAGCGGCTCAGCGCCCTGATCGCCCGCAGAGAAGAGAATATCTCGAAAGACTAGGGCTGCTAGACGTCGCCCGCGGTAAGCCCTGCGATCTGGGCCGGCGTGACGTTGAGCGCATTGACGACATTGTTGAAGAAATCGACCTCCAGCGCGCTCACGTTGTCATCGCTGCGGAATACCTCGGTCAACGCCACGACGATTTCCGAACATTGCGTCTGGGAAAGTTTTTTCTCGACGCCGCGCAGGTACCTTACGAGCGTCGCCTCGGCATAGAGTTCCTCGCGCGCCGCGACTCGAACGTCGGCCACGCTGAAGTCCTTGCCCGTGTGCTTCTTTAGAATCGCCTGGACGCGCTCCACTTCGACACGCTGGATGCTGACGTCGGCATTCGCGGCTCGCGCGAGCGTCATGAGCAGTGTTTCTTCGAATAATTGCTGCTGTTTTTCTGCGCTGACTTCTGAACCGCCGAAGACATTCAGCACATTCGCGAGATCTGAGATTGCCATGATCTACTCTCTGTTGTGATTCTTATCGGGCCGCATTCCCGGGCCGGCCGTTAATGATAACCCACAAAATGCGAAAAACAGAAGGCATATTTGTTACTTAAGAAAACGCTTGGAATTCCTTGATTTCAAAGACATACTCAACGCGGGCTAACAAACGAAAGGAGGTGATCCATGTCTCGTGGGATAACTGGGGTATCTGAAAACCTTAAGGCTTCGACGCGAAAGATGGAGCACCACGACTCACTTCGCTGACCTGAGTTTTCGATACTGAACCGTTCCACGGAAAGCCGCCCTCGGGCGGCTTTCTTATTTGCGAGTGCCGCCCTTGGGCGGCTTTCTTTGCTCAGGCTTCGATGATTTCGCGCAGCGCCTCGAGCGTCATATCGACCTCTTCGGCGCTGTTGTAGTGCACGAGCCCGATTCGCACGACACCGCCGGACTCGAGCAGGTCCAGGGCGCGCGCAACCTCGATGGCGTAGTTGTGGCCGCTCCAGACAAAGATGTTCTCGTCCGCCAAGGCCCTCGCGATCGCGTCCGGTGCGAGGCGCTCATGCGTAAACGACACGGTCGGCACGCGCCGCTCGAGCGCGTCGGGCGCGGTGATCCCCTGCACCGTCACGCCGTCGAGTTCACGCAGTCCCGCTATGAGGCGCGCCGCGAGCGCTTTCTCGTAATCGAACAGCGTACGCATCGCAGCCCGTAAGGCTGCGGGGCGCCCGCTTGTACCGGCCATCGTTGCACCGATCCAGGCCAGGTAATCGACCGCGGCAGTGATGCCGGCGGCACCCTCGTGGCTCTGGGTACCGGGCTCGAAACGGCCCGGCACCTCTGCGGGTGCGGGACGGACTTTGTACGCCTCGAGTTGCTCCAGTACTTCATGCCGGCCGTACAGCACGCCCTGGTGCGGACCGAAGAACTTGTACGGCGAACAGGCGAGAAAGTCACACCCGATAGACTGCACGTCAGTCGCTACGTGGGGAACCGACTGCACGCCATCGATAAAGGTGAGCGCACCCGCCGTGCGTGCCTTCGCGCAAATCGTCGCAACATCGTTCACCGTACCCGTCAGATTGCTCGCGGCGCCGACGCAAACCAGCCGCGTACGCTCGGTGAGCAGCTCGTCGAGTACCTCGAGCTCGAATTCGAAGCTTGCCGTATCGAACGGCAGCCATTTGACCTCGAGCTCATGCTCGCGCGCCATCATGACCCAGGGCCAGACGTTGGCATCGTGGTCCATGCGCGACAGGACGATCTCGTCGCCCGGCCTGAACAGGCGCCCGATCGACCGCGACATGTGCAGCGTAATCGACGTCATGTTCTGTCCGAGGATGATCTCGCTCGCGGATGCCGCGTTCAGGAGATCCGCCATCGCGCGGCGGGCTTCGGCGACAAGCTCTGCGGCCGCTCGCGACGTCGCGAAGTAGCCGCCCGCGTTCGCATTGGTCGCAAGCAGGCATTCGGACATCGCCTCGGCGACGCGCGAGGGCACCTGCGTACCCGCCGGGTTGTCGAGATAGATACGGCGTCTGCCGCCGTCTTCGATTGCGAGAGCCGGAAACTGCGCGCGAACAGCGGCAAGATCGTAAGTCAAAACCAGGTCCTTCTAATCCTGCGCCTTGCCGCCCCACTTCTCGCGATGCGCATCCTCGGCGCGTTGCCGGACTTTGCGGTGACGTGAAGTCAGGAGAAGAGAGCCCGGATCGCATACCTCGGCCTTGATGATGCCGAGATCGCTGGCAGCGTCGAACAGGCTGGGATACCAGCGCTCCCAGTTGGGCAATAATGCTTCGACTTTGTCCCTCAGGCTCATGAGCGCAGGGTAACCGAGCATTTACGGCAAGACAATGACGTAGGTCTCGTCAGTCCTCGATCATGTTCAGCGCCATCACGGCGACGAGCAACAGCAGTCCGCCGGTTACCACGAACTGCAATGCCGGCAGACTCTCGGTCGCGCTCGCGACGAGTTCGTCGGGCAGCTGCAGAAAGAGTTGTTGCGCGAATCCTGCGAGAGCGACGAGCGGCTTGAACGCGATGGCGCCACCGATCAGTGCGGCGAGTGGCAGGCTCAGCCTGCGCAGCATTACCTTGCGACGGATGCGCCGAACCACCAGCGCACTGAAACCATCGTCCGCGATCGGGCTTGCTGCGAACATCGTCTCCAGCAGCCGATCGTCTTCGTCTCTGATTCGTTCAGCCATGTTGATGATCTTTGATGTCAAAACTCGTCCTGATTCTCTGTTTAGCACGATGAATCACGGATTTCACGGTACCAGCCGGCATGCCCAGGGACTCGGAGATCTCGCGATGCGACATCCCTAAAGCGTAGGACATGACCATGATCGCGCGCTCTTCCTCGTTCAGCACCGCGAGGAAGCGATCCAGGTCGCCGATGTCCTCGGATGCCGGCGTACTCATGCGTTCCTCGGCGACCGACACGTGTCCGACCTGCTCGAGAATCTCCGCGTAACGCCTCGACTTGCGTTTCGATTGCAGGAACGTCGTATAAGCCACTTTCAAGAGCCAGCCGATAAACGTACCTTTGCCCGAATACGTATGCAGCTTGTCCCATGCGTGCATGAAACACTCCTGGGCGAGGTCGTCCGCCAGCGTGTAATCGCCGGCGAGCTTTCTCAGGAAGTTGCGTACGTGCGACTGGTGGCGACGGACGAGCTCGCCGAAGGCGGCCGTATCCGGCGACGCGAGCGCACGTGCAACGAGCTGCTTGTCCTCGCCCCAAGTCAAGACTCCGTTTCCTCAGTCTTCCCGCTTCGCGAACTTGTTGAGGATCAGGTACGCAGCACCGATCACGAATGGG
Organism: Woeseiaceae bacterium; assembly: GCA_013042375.1. Classification (GTDB taxonomy): domain Bacteria; phylum Pseudomonadota; class Gammaproteobacteria; order Steroidobacterales; family Woeseiaceae; genus UBA1847. Next base: position 8,681 of record JABDQH010000116.1, on the reverse strand, counting down.
AAGCCAGCGACTCCAAGCAGAGGTCCCGTCGCCTCTTCCTCGGGGATGGCAAAACTGAGAATCGCGATACCCACTGCAACCGCGATCCAGATGACGCCCAGGCGGAAGTCGCGGTCTTTCGGCGCCTTCGGGTGGCCGAGGCGATCAATAAGCTCGGGGCTCAGCTCCTGACCCTTGTCCAGCGCCGCTCGGATTGTCTCCTGCATTTCGCGGCGTGCCCTGAATCGCAGCCAGAAAAATACGCACAGCAAAATCAGTGGTCCGACAACGGACGTAAATCCTATCCATTCACCTGTCACGATCGTTTCTCCTTTCGCAGAATATCTGCGTTTCGAACTGTCATCCCTTAGATGCGCGCCGCAGGTGGATTGGATGCAATAATTATTTTATTAACTATCAATTAGTTATAGCACCGTTCCCGGCCGCGCGCGACAGTGGTCAACGAACAGGCGCCGTTCACGTTGTAATGTTATGGACTGCGCGCAGCGACCCTGCAAGGAGCACCAGTGAACGCATCGAAGATCGTCATCGCCGTCAACCGCTTCGGGCTCGGTGCCCGGCCGGGCGAACTCGACCGCGTGCAGCGCCCCGCGGCCTGGCTGCTCGACCAGTTGCAGGGACCGGCGCGGGAGCCCGCCGTGTTTCGCGACCTGCCCGACTCTGCACGCGTGCTGACCGAAGCACGCGACCTGCGCCGCGAGCAACGTGAGGCGAAGCGCAATGATGAAGACGTCGTCAGGAAATACGGCCGCTGGGCCCGCCGCAACTACGTCGCACAGACGGCGGCACGATACCGGCACGCGGTCGAAACCGACGGGCCTTTTCACGATCGCCTCGTGCATTTCTGGAGCAATCATTTCGCGGTATCGGCCGACAAACAGCCGTTGCCGGCCATCGCCGGCCTCATGGAGAACGAGGCTATCCGTCCGCACGTCGGCGGCAGGTTTGCGGACCTGCTCCTCGCCGTCGAGAAGCACGCGGCGATGATCATCTATCTCGACAACCAGCGCTCGATCGGGCCGAACTCGCCGCTCGGGAAACGCGCCGGGCGACGGCGCCCCGACCAGCAGGTCGGCCTCAACGAAAACCTCGCTCGCGAGATCCTCGAACTGCATACGCTCGGCGTCGACGGCGGCTACACGCAGCGCGACGTGACGACCTTTGCCCAGGTGATCACGGGCTGGTCGATCGGCGGCGCAGGTGACCGCGGGCGCTTCGCCGATGGCGAGCCGGGCAGGTTCGAGTTTCGCGAAGCGATTCACGAGCCCGGCGCCAGGCAGCTACTCGGCAGGCGCTACGCCCAGGCCGGCGTGGCGCAGGGCGAGGCGGTGTTGCGCGACCTGGCGACGCACGCATCGACGGCGCGCTTCGTCTCGACCAAGCTGGCGCGTCATTTCGTCGCCGACGACCCGCCCCCGGGGCTCGTCGACGAGATGGCCCGTGCCTGGCTCGAGAGCGGCGGCGATCTGCCCACCGTCTACGAGGCGATGCTGACCTCGGACGAGGCCTGGGATGACGGACAACGCAAGTACAAGTCGCCGCACGATTTTGTCGTTTCGACCCTGCGCGCCTTCAATCATGTGCCGGAGAGGCCGCAGTTCATTGTCGGCGCCCTCGACCTCCTCGGACAGACGCCGTTCCGACCGGGCTCGCCCGCAGGCTGGCCCGATACGGCCGAGCAATGGGGAGGCGCCGACGCACTCTACAAGCGCATCGAGTTTTCCAACCAGGCCGCGCGCCTCATCGGCTCGGGCGTCGACCCGGTCGAGCTCGGCGCTGCGGTCCTCGGGACGCGTTTCGACCCCGACACGCGCCGGGCGATTTCACGGGCGGAGAGCCGCATCCAGGGCATGACGCTGTTGCTGGCGTCGCCGGATTTTCAGAGGAGATGAAAATGCTGACCCGCAGAAAGCTCCTGCAGGCGCTCGGGCTGACCGCCGCCGCGAACTCGCTGCCAGGCCTGGCCCTTGCCGGCGGCACCAGCGAAGCGCGTCTTGTACTCGTCGTACTGCGCGGTGCCGTCGACGGCCTCGCGCTGGCCGCGCCTTATGGCGACGGTAACTACCGCAACTTGCGTGGCGAACTTGCGCTGCAGAGGTCTGACTTGCTCAAGCTGGACGGCCTGTTCGGCCTGCACCCCGGGTTGCCCGGCGTGCACGCGCGCTTCAGGGACGATGAGGCTATCGTCGTCCACGCCGTCGCAAGCCCGTACCGTGAGCGTTCGCATTTCGACGGACAGGATGTGCTCGAAAGCGGCGGGACCTCCGTCGGTCGCCTGCGCGACGGTTGGCTCAACCGTGCGCTTGCCCCTCTCTCGGGCAGCAGCGAAATCGCGATTGCGCTCGCACAGAACACGCCGCTCGTGCTGCGTGGCGACAATTCGACCACGAGCTGGGCGCCGTCGAGATTGCCGGATGCCGACGACAGCACGCTCGGACGCCTGCAACGCCTGTATGCCGGCGACGAGTTTTTTGCGACGCGCCTGAGCCAGGCGCTCAGGTCGCAGGACATCGCCACGGGCATGGACAGCATGAGCGGGCGCAGAGGCAACGAGGCGCAACAGTTCGGTGAACTCATGACGTCGGCAGCACGCTTTCTTGTTGCCCCCGACGGGCCGCGTATCGCCGTCGTCGAACTCGGCGGCTGGGACACACACGCGAACCAGGGAACGACGAACGGTGCCCTCGCGAATCGCTTTGCCGCACTCGACCGCGGTCTCGACAAGCTGCGCGACGGTCTTGGCGATGCCTGGTCCGATACGGTGGTTGCCATCGTCACGGAATTCGGCCGTACCGTGCGGGTGAACGGCACCCGCGGTACGGACCACGGCACGGGTACCGCGGCCGTGCTCGTCGGCGGCGCCGTCAACGGCGGCAGGATCATCTCGGACTGGCCCGGGCTCGGCAATGCCGACCTCTACGAAGCAAGGGACCTGCGGCCGACGACCGACGTTCGCAGCCTCTTCAAGGGCCTGCTCGAACAGCACCTCGGCCTGTCGGCGGGCTTCATCGACCGCACGGTGTTCCCCAACAGCGCCGCGGCGCCGCCGCTCGAGGACCTGGTCCGCAGTTAACCCGGGAGCCGGGTTCAGCTCATCGCCAGCTTACTCATTCTGACCGTATCCAGCATCACGCGGTTGCGCCCGTGCCGCTTGCCCTTGTAGAGACGCTGATCAGCCCGTTCGATCAGGTCGACCGCAGTATCCGCGTCGGCCGGGTAGTTCGCGATACCTGCCGTAAACGTGACGCCGTCGGCACCCGGCAGTCCGCGAGCCTTGCACAAGGCCGAGAACTCGGCCTGCAGGCGCTCCGTTGCCCTCGACGCGCCCTCGACAGGGCAGTCCGGCATGATGATCGCGAATTCTTCGCCGCCGTAGCGGCACGGAATGTCTGCGGCACGGAATGCCGCCTGCATGCTGTCCGCGAGCGCCTGAATGAACTGGTCGCCGACCTGGTGCCCGTAGCTGTCGTTGATGGACTTGAAGTGATCGATATCGATCAGTGCGAGGTTGAGCTCGTGTGCGAGCCGGTCGGCGCGCCCCATTTCCCGGCGCAGGTTCTCGTCGAAGAAGCGCCGATTGAAGAGCCCGGTCAAACCATCTCGCTTGATTTCCTCTTCCAATAGCTCGAAGCGCTGTTTGTAGGTAAGAATATGGAAAATGTCGTCGGCATGGCCTGAAAATCCATGACCCCCTGCCGCACGGGATCGCGCCCATCGCAGGTAAGAACTCAGCAAGAACGTGTAAATCAGCGCTGCCGACGCCTTGCCGATAACTCCGGACGCGAGGATGCCCGTGAAGTCCGTGCTGCCGTAAAAAGACGCCGTAACGAAAAGCAGGGTATCGATGACAACGACGACAAACATGGCGGCGAAGATGCGCGCGAACAGCAGGCGCGGAAACAGCCGATAGAAGTACTCGTACAGCACGACGATCAGGAAGGCGTCGACAATCAGGGTCACGGTACCGACGACGAACGCCTGCAGGCTCCATTGCAGCAGGTGCTCGCTTGCGAAACCGGTCTGGACGAGCAGGTCGCTGCCCAGGTGGAACGTCGTCATCCAGACGACGAGACTGAGCGTCAGGTTGGCGGCGACGATCCCGACGATCAACGACCGGGTCTGCGCCGTATCCTCGCGAATATAGACGAGCAGTACGGCGAACAGCGTCGCCGTGAACAAGACGACCGATCCCGGCGAAACGACGATGCCTGGGAACACCTCGATATACAGGGTCTTCGCCAGCAGCGTCTGCAGGTGCTGGAAACCGCCGAGCGTCACATACAGCGGCGCATAGCCGAAACGATGGCGCAGGCTGAAAAAGGCGAGCAACAGGCCGCACACAGCCACGGCTTGCGCCGTCAGCAGGAACGACTGTGTGAGGGCATCGGCGGTCATCCGCGTATCGTATCCGGCGCGACCTTGGCTACGTCGTGCCTACGTCACAGTATGGCGCCGGACTGCCGACCGGGCCCCGCAAACTCAATGGTGCGATCGTACTACCTGCGCGCGCGCCACGTGCCGGACGGCGCCCATGAAGGTGCCTGCCATCATGCAGGTAATGCCGATTACTGCGTAGCCGAGCGTGAAAGCATGACCGATGCCGATGTAGGCGGCGCCGAGGACGAATATCACGCCCATCGCGAAGCATAGTGTCGGGAGGAACTCGTGCCTTTTTTCGCGGGGATCCATATGACTTTCCTTGTCCGTGTACCAGTTACAAACACGATACTCGAGGACCAGGTTCAGTCAGATTGCGCGGCGCTCGAGCGCGCGCGCGAAGAATGAGACACGCGTCTAATAATGGCAATGTCAAATAGCAACCGGGTGAACCGCGGACGCCGAGCTAGCGGTAGCGTCGCTGAATCTCCTGCAGTTCGTCGTCGCCGGGGTGCAGGCCCTCGTAAGGCAGCTGTGCCAGCGGCGTATCGGAGTTGCCCATGAGTTCGTGCATCTCGGCACGCTCTTCGTTCACGTACAGGAGACCCGTCGTGATTTCGCCCTCGTTGAAACGATCGCGCAGGTATTTGAAGGCCTCGGCGCGGCTCGTCGGGTCGTACTCGCGGCTGATCTTGCGCAAGACTATAGAGTCGCCGCCATGCAGGTGCACCGACATTGCTTCTCCTTCGTCGTAGGAGGCCTTGATCTCTTCCGACGGATGGATGTAATCGATGTTGGCAACATGATGATAGAACTGGCGCGTATGCGCATAGCTCTTGGTCGAACCTTCGTGATCGTTAAACGTCACGCAGGGGCTGATGACGTCGACGAGCGAAAAGCCTGAATGCATAATCGCGCCCTTGATCAGCGGCACGAGCTGTTCCTTGTCGCCCGAGAAGCTGCGCGCGATATAGGTCGCACCGAGTGCGAGCGCCGCGCTCGCCGGGTCGATCGGCTCCTGCTGGTTCGGCAGGCCCTTCTTCGGCTTGGAACCGATGTCGGCAGAAGCCGAGAACTGGCCCTTGGTCAGACCGTAGACGCCGTTGTTCTCGATGAGGTAGCAGACATTGAGATTGCGCCGGATCGCGTGAACGAACTGGCCAACGCCGATCGACAGGGAGTCGCCGTCACCCGATACGCCGACGTAGGTCATGTCCCGGTTGGCCGCGTTCGCCCCGGTCGTCACCGATGGCATGCGCCCATGTACCGAGTTAAAGCCATGCGCCTGGCTGGCAAAATACGCCGGCGTTTTCGACGAACAGCCGATGCCCGACATCTTGGCGAGCATGTGCGGTTCGATATCGAGCTCGAACACGGCCTGGATCAGCGCCGCCGTTACCGAGTCGTGCCCGCAGCCCGCGCAGAGCGTTGAAACGACGCCCTCGTAGTCACGCGTCGTCAATCCGAGCTCGTTTTTCGGCAGGCTCGGGTGGGCAACCCTGGGCTTGGCAATATAGGTCATGCGGCGCGTCCTTTCTTGATTTCGGCGAGCACACCCTCGACGACAAAGCCCGCATTGATCGGCATGCCGTTGTAATGCAGCAAGGGCACGAGTTTGCCCTGGTCAGCCTCGATATCATTGATCAGCAGCGTGCGCAGCTGCGCGTCCCGATTTTGTTCGACGACATAAACGAGGTCGTGTGCGTCGATGAAATCGCGTACGGCGTCGGTGAAGGGGAATGCCTTGACACGGCAATAGTTGAGCCCGACGCTTTGTGCCTCGAGCCGGTCGAGGGCCTCCTTGCAGGCGCCGTCACCGCTGCCGAGGGTAAGGATGGCCGCCTTGTTGAATTTCGAGTAGCGGATTTCGGCTTCGGGCACGAGCGTGCGAGCCGTCTCCCACTTGACCAGCAGGCGGTCGATCACTTCCTGATATTCGTCCGAGTCTTCCGTGTAGCCCCCGTACTTGGAATGGCCCGACCCGCGCGTGAAATAGGCGCCCCTGGGGTGCACACCGGGCAGGGTCCGGTAAGGAATGCCGTCACCGTCGACATCGAGGTAGCGGTGGAATTTCTCCATCTTCTCGAGATCCTCGGCCGTGTACACCTTGCCGCGGTCGGGAACGTAGTCGTCATCCCATTCGAGCTCGGGCACCATCCAGTCGTTCATGCCGATGTCGAGGTCGGTCAGGACCATGACCGGCGTCTGCAGGCGCTCGGCGAGATCGAAGGCCTCGGGCGACATGTAGAAGCACTCGGCCGGGTCGGCCGGGAACAGCAACACGTGCTTCGTGTCGCCGTGCGACGCATAGGCACAGGAAATCAGGTCGCACTGCTGGGTGCGCGTCGGCATGCCGGTCGACGGGCCCACGCGCTGCACGTTGAATATGACGGCCGGGATCTCGGCGTAGTAGGCAAAGCCGATGAACTCGCTCATCAGGGAGATGCCCGGTCCACTCGTCGGCGTGAACGAGCGCGCGCCGCTCCAGCTCGCGCCGAGCACCATGCCGATGGCCGCGAGCTCATCCTCGGCCTGGATGATGCAGTAGGTGCGCTTGCCCGTCTCGGGATCGACTCGGTAGCGCGAACAGAAGTTGCGAAACGCGTCCATGAGCGAGGTCGACGGCGTGATCGGGTACCAGGCGCCGACCGTCGCGCCGGCGTACATGCAGCCAAGGCCGGCGGCTGTATTGCCATCGACGACGATATGGCCTTTGGTCTTGTCCATCTTCTCGACACGCGCCGGCAGCGGGCACGAGAATTTTGCGGCCGCGTAATCGAATCCTAAGTGAATCGCCTCCATATTCGAGGCGATCAGGTGCGCCTTGTCGGCGAAGGTCTCTTCGAGCAGGTCCTTGATGACGTCGAGATCGACCGCAACCAGGGCCGCTATCACGCCGACATAGGCGATGTTCTTCATCAGGATGCGTGCCCGGACGCCGTCGAAGTTCTCGTTGCACATTTTCGACAGCGGCACGCCGATGATCGTGATGTCCTCTCGGTCCAGCAGGCTGCTGCGGGGCCAGGTCGAATCATAGATCAGGCAGCCACCGGGCTCGACCTCGGCCATGTCCCGCGCATAGGTCTGGGCGTTCATCGCCACCATGATGTCGACGCGATCCGAGCGACAGTGGTAGTCATCGCCGGTCACGCGAATCTCGTACCACGTCGGCAGGCCCTGGATGTTCGAAGGGAAGTAGTTCTTGCCGACGACGGGCACGCCCATGCGGAAGATCGCCTTGCGCAACAAGCCGTTTGCACTCGCCGAGCCGGTGCCGTTCACCGTGGCTATCTTGATGACGACGTCGTTGATTGCGGCCACGGGAGTTCCTTAACTGGTTGATCCGGCAGTCGCGGTCTGCAGCACTTCGCCGGCGGCTTCGTCGACGGCATACGGGATGAGCAGCTTCGACTTCTGCATGTCCCACGCCCCGGTCGGGCAACGTTCGGCACACAGGCCGCAGTGGACGCACAGATCTTCGTCCTTGACCATGACGCGACCCGTCTGCGGCAGGTCGTCGGATACGTACAGCGCCTGTTCGAGATTCTGCGCCGGCACCTTGAGGCGTGTGCGCAGGTCGTCCTCGTCGCCATTCTGCGTGATCGTCAGACAGCTGACCGGGCAGATGTCGAGGCACGCGTCGCACTCGATACAGAGCTTCGCCGCAAATACGGTCTGGATATCGCAGTTGAGACAGCGCTCGACTTCTTCCGCGGCCTGCTCGGCCGAGAAACCGAGCTCGACTTCGATATCAAGCTTCTGGAAACGCTTCTTGAGGTCCACGTGCGGCATGAGCCGGCGCGCCGACGTGTCGTAGTCGTTCGAATAACTCCATTCGTGCATGCCCATCTTCTGCGTGTACAGGTTCAGACCGTACGGCAGGCGATCGCGAAGATCTTCTCCGTGGCAATACTTGTGAATCGAAACCGCTGCCTGGTGACCATGCTCGACGGCCCAGATGATGTTCTTGGGCCCGAAGGCCGAATCGCCGCCGAAGAACACGCCCTCGCGCGAGCACATCATCGTCGTTTCATCGACGACCGGGCATTCCCACTGGTCGAATTCGATACCAAGATCGCGCTCGATCCACGGAAAAGCGTTGTCCTGTCCAATCGCAAGAATCACATCATCGCAGGGGATAACCTTCTCGCCGGTGACGGTGCCACGATCAATGCGACCCTGCTCGTCGACGTTGTATTCCATGAGGTCGAACTTCATGCCGACGACCCGGCCGTCCTCGATGACGAACTCCTTCGGCGAATGGTTGACCATGATCTCGACATTTTCTTCTTCGGCGTCCTCGA
>JABDQH010000065.1 GCA_013042375.1 Woeseiaceae bacterium | reverse complement strand
CTCGAACCGCGAGCGCTCCTGCAGCGGCCCGCGCAGGGTCTCCCGCGTGTACAGGACCGCCCTGGACTCGTCTGCCACGACAACCAGGTAGTGCTTGTCGCTCGGTGGGATCGGTGGTGTCATTTTTTGTACCTCCCGGCTCCATTCTACTCCTTCGCGCGGCCGACGGCATGCATCAGAATACCGGGCAAGCTGGGTTACCATGGGGCGCCAAAGGAGGCCGCATGACATTCGAACTGCAGTTCCTCGGTGCCACCGAACGCGTGACCGGGTCGCTATACCTGCTGCGAGCGGGCAAGTCGCGCATCGTGATCGAGTGCGGCCTCGTGCAGGGGCCGGCCGATGAAGAGGCGCGTAACCGCGAGCCGTTCCCGTTCGACGCCGAGCAGATCGACGCCGTCGTGATCAGCCATTCGCACATCGATCACTCGGGACGCGTCCCGCTGCTCGCGAAGCAGGGGTACACCGGCCCCGTGTACACCCACGAGGCGAGCAAGGCGCTGTGCGAAATCATGCTGCCCGATTCCGGCTACCTTAACGAGAAGGAAGCCGAGTACGAAAACAGGAAACGCGCGCGCAAGGGCAAGGCGCGCATCGAGCCCCTGTACACGCAGGAAGATGCGAAGAACTGCATCTCGCAATTTCACGGCCTCGAATACGAGCAAGCGACCGAGATCACGCCCGGACTGACGCTGACGCTGTTCGACGCCGGCCACATCCTCGGCTCGTCGATCGTGCAGCTGGTTTACGATGACGGCAAGGAGCACCGCACCCTCGTCTTCAGCGGCGACCTCGGCTTCCGCCATGCACCGCTCATGGATCCGGCCGAGCGTCTCGCACACGCCGATGCGGTCCTCATGGAGAGCACGTACGGCGATCGCAATCACCGCCCGATCGACGAGACCATCGCCGAGCTGACCGGTGTGTTCGAATCGGCACGCGCGGCGCAGGGCAATATTCTGATTCCCGCATTCACGGTGGGGCGCACCCAGGATCTCCTGTACCTGATGGCCGAGCATTACGAGGAGTGGGGGCTCAAGAAATGGAAGATCTTCCTCGACAGCCCGATGGGTATTCGCGCGACGCGCGTCTACTCGAACTATCGACATTTGTTCGAGGCGAAGCTGTTCAACCCGAAAACCAACGAGCCCAAATTGCCCAACCTGTTCGAGACACGCTCGCCCGAGGAGTCGATGGAGATCAACGACATCGAGTCCGGGGCGATCATCATTGCCGGCAGCGGCATGTGCACGGGCGGGCGCATCCTGCATCACCTGAAGAACAATGTGTGGCGCGAGCAGTGCCATCTCGTGATCGTCGGCTACCAGGGCATCGGCACGCTTGGCCGGCGTCTCGTCGACGGTGCCGACGAGATCAGGCTCTGGGGCCACGAGTACCGGGTGCGCATCCAGCTGCACACGATCGGCGGCCTGTCGGCGCACGCGGACCAGGCGGATCTCGTTAACTGGTATGCGGGCTTCGAGAACCGGCCGCCCGTCTACCTGGTACACGGCGAGGAACGCGGGCAGCGGCCATTACTGGAAAAGCTGCGGTCAGAACTGAAAGCGCCCGCCGAGATTGCGCGCTTCCAGCAGAAGGTCACGATTTGAGGAAACGACTTGCCGCGCTTTGCTGCGCCTTTTTCCTGGGCGCCTGCTCGCATTCGGCGATTACGCCGGATGCGACCGACCTCGGTACGCCCGGCAACTGGGTTCGGGGCGGCGATTCCGGACAGGTCAGCCCCGACTGGCTGGACACCTTCGCCGACCCGACATTGGCAAGCCTGGTCGCCGAGGCGATCGCCGGCAACTACTCGCTGGCACAGGAACAGGCGCGGCTCCATGAGGCGGCGCAGGTCGTAACCATCGCCCGTGCCGACCGCTTCCCGTCGCTCGATGTTTCCCTCGGCGCCGCACGCCGCGGCATCCGTGGTTCGTCGGGGGAACGAATCCTGCTCGAATCCTACGACGCCGACGTCGGCTTATTCTGGGACGCGGACCTGTGGGGGCGGCTGAGCAAGCAGCAACAGGCCGCGAGGCTCTCGTTTGCGGCTCAGGAGGCACGCGTCGAAGCGGTCCGCCGTGACCTGGCGGCGCAGACGGCGAACGGCTACTTCGGCGCGATCGCAGCGAAACAGTTGCTCGAAGTCGCCCGTCGCCGGCTCGATAACGTCACGCAGAGTCACGAGATCGTATCGAGCGGCTATCGCCAGGGACTCAACGATGCCCTGGATCTGTACCTGGCCCGCAACCAGGTCGAACGCGAGCGTGCGAGCCTCGCGCAGCAGGAGCAGGCCGTCGCCGAGGCCGTCGCCGGCCTGCAGCTGGCGCTGGCCCGCTATCCGGACGGACGCATGGAAATGGAGTCGTCGTTGCCCGTGCTGCCGGACCCGATTCCGGTCGGCCTGCCGTCGGAACTCCTGACGCGTCGCGCCGACCTGCAGGAGGCCTGGCTCAACCTGCTGGCCGCCGATGCAAGCCTGGCCGCGACGCACAAGGCGCGCTTCCCCAGCCTGTCCCTGGTGGGCAGTACCGGCGTGACGTCGGCGGAGTTGTCCGACCTGCTGGACGCGGATCTCTCGGTCTGGTCGGCGGCGGGCAGCCTGACGCAGCCCTTGTTCAACGCAGGAGAGCTCGCCGCGCGCGAGGAGCAGGCCCGTGCCCGGGTTCAGCTCGCGGAGAAACAGTACCTGGACCAGGTGTTCCGCGCCTTCGCCGATGTAGAGAACGCCATTTCGCGCTCGCTGTCGCTGCAACAGCGGTATGATGCCTTTCTCGACGCGGAACGGAATTCACGCGCCGCACTGGAGCTCGCGCTCGAGCAGTACCAGCGCGGGCTGGTCACGTATACGACGGTGCTTGAATCGCAGCGCCAGGCATTCGATGCCGAGGCGACCGTGGTCGAACTCAGGAACCAGCTGCTGCAGAATCGCATCAACCTCTATCTCGCCCTCGGCGGGGAATTGCCCGGTGGACAAACGCGATGAATGATCGGACCCGGAAACTGCTGCCCGTCGCCATCTTCGGCGTGCTGCTCGCGGTCGCGATCGTGATCCGCATGAATCCGCCGGAATCGCAGGAGCGCCGTGATTTTCGCGGGCCCGTGATGACCGTGGAAACCCGGGCCACGGAGCTGGTCGACTACAAGGTCATGCTCGAGAGCTACGGGACCGTGCAGCCGCGAACACGCAGCGTGCTCGTCGCCCAGGTCGCGGGCCAGATCACCGCCGTCGACGAGAAAGTCCGCGACGGTGGTTTCTTCGAGAAAGGCGATGTCCTCGTCGAGATCGACGCACGTGATTACGCTGCCGACGTACGTATAGCGCAGGCGACCCTGGCCGATGCCCAAAGCACCCTGGCCGAAGCCGAGGCAAGAACGAACCAGGCGCGGGAAGACTGGGCGCGCCTCGGCAACGAAGGTGACGCACCGGACCTCGTGTTGCGCATTCCACAGCTCGATGCGGCCAGGGCCCGGGTCGCGTCGGCGGAGTCGGCATTGACCAAGGCGCAGCTCGACCTCGAACGTACACGCATCGTCGCGCCCTTTGCGGGGCGCATACTCAAGAAGTTCGTCGATGTCGGCCAGGTCGTTCCACCCAACGCGCAGATCGCCGAAATCTATGCAACAGACTATGTCGAGATTCGGCTGCCACTCAGGAATCGCGATTTACCCTACATTGAGCTACCCGAGTCGTATCGCTTCGTTGACACGTCGGGCGCGGGTCGTGTCGTCATCGAGTCGGACCTCATCGGCGAGGAGTCGTGGGATGCGGCCCTGGTGCGCACCGAGAGTGCGATCGACGACGTTGCTCGGCAGCTGCATGTGATCGCGCAGATCGAAGATCCGTTCGGGCGAGACAAGGAAGGCCGTACGCCGCTCAAGATCGGCCAGTACGTGACGGCGAAACTCGGCGGACGGACGCTGGAGAATGCGATCGTTATCCCGAACAACACGATCTACCAGGGCACCTATGTGTATACGGTGACGGACGGCGTGCTGCGCCGGCGCGACATCGATATAGCCTGGCAGAACGATAGTGAAGCGGTCATCGGCGGCGGCCTCGAGGCTGGCGATCAGCTCGTTGTCACGCCGCTCGGCCAGGTGACGTCGGGTGTCCGCGTGCAGGTCCTGGGCGAAGAAGGCGAGCGGAGCGGCGGTCCACGTCCGAGGAATGCCGGCCAATGATCGCCTGGTTCGCAAGAAACTCGGTTGCGGCCAACCTGCTCATGGTCACGATCATGGCAGGCGGCCTGCTGGCGATTACCAGTGGCGTCCGCCTCGAGATATTCCCGCCGTCCGATCCCGATACGGTCAATGTCTCCGTGCCCCTGCGCGGCGCCACGCCTGAGGACGTCGAGCTCGGCGTCGCCGTGCGTATCGAGGAAGCCGTCAAGGACCTCGAAGGCGTCGACAAGATAACCTCGCGTTCGGTGGAGGGAGCCACGCGCGTCTCGATTGAGATCGACTCGGGCTATGAACCGCGCGAGCTGCTCGACGACATAAAGGGCCGCGTCGACGCCATCAACGTGTTTCCCGCCGATACCGAGAAGCCCGTGATCAGCCTCGCGCAGCGTTCGTGGGCGGTCATCAGCGTCGTGGTCGCGGGCGATTACAGCGAGGAGGAGATTCGCCTGTACGCCGAGCAGGTTCGCGACGACCTGCTGCGTTCGGATCTCATTACCAACGTCACGCTCGATTCGGTCCGGCGCTACGAAGTGGCGATCGAGGCGTCGTCGGACCGGCTGCGGGAATTCGACATCACGCTGGCCAACATCGCCCAGGCGGTGCGGGCGAGTTCGATCGACCTGTCGGCCGGCAACATTCGCACCGAGGGCGGCGACGTGCTGATCCGTTCCAAGGGCCAGGCCTATCGGCGCGCGGATTTCGAATCGATCGTCGTCAAGACGAACTCCGACGGTTCCATCGTGCGCGTCGGCGACGTCGCGAACGTCATCGACGGCTTTGAAGAAGAGTCGCTGCGCACGCGTTTCAACGGCAAGTTCGCCGCCTTCATCGACGTCGGCCGCGTCGGTAACCAGAACGCGATCGACATCGCCGATTTCGTCAAGGAATACATCACAGCCAGGCAGGACGCGCTGCCCGTCGGCATGGAGCTGTCCTACTGGGACGACGATTCCATGCGGCTCAAGGATCGCCTCGGCATCATGACGTCGAGCGCCATCCAGGGCAGCATCCTCGTCATCCTGCTGCTCGCGCTCTTTTTGCGCCCGTCCGTCGGTCTGTGGGTATTCCTCGGCATCCCGATCAGCTTCCTCGGTGCGTTCATCGTCATGCAGGTGCTCGATGTGAGCCTGAACCTGATGAGCGCCTTCGGCTTCATCATCGTTCTCGGCATCGTCGTCGACGATGCGATCGTGACCGGCGAGAACGTCTACGCGCATATACGCAGGGACGGTCACGGGATCGATGCGGCTATCAGCGGCACGAAGGAAGTGGCAATTCCCGTCACGTTCGGCGTTTTGACGACGATGGCCGCGTTCATGCCGCTGCACTTCATCGAGGGCCGCCTCGGCGACATATTCGCGAATATCCCCGCGGTCGTGATCCCGGTCATGGTGTTCTCGCTGATCGAGTCCAAGCTGATCCTGCCCGCGCATCTCAAGCACGTGCGCCTGCACGAACACGGCGGCCAGGCGAATCGATTCGAGGCCTGGCAGAGCCGCTTCGCCGACGGATTCGAACGCCTGATCGACAAGTACTACAGTCCCGCGCTCACGTTTTGCCTGCGCCACCGTTACTCGACGCTCGCAACGTTTTCCGGGGTCCTCGTCATCCTCGTCATGCTGGTGCTGAGCGGCTGGACGCGCTTTGTGCCGTTCCCGTCCATCGTGGGCGAGACGGCGACGGCCTCACTCACGATGCCGGTGGGTACGCCGTTTTCGGTCACGAACCGTCACGCCGAGAAGATCGAGGCGGCGGCGCGTGAATTGCAGGAGAAGTACGTCGATCCCGAGACCGGCGAGAGCATGATCGTCCACATGCTCGCGACGGTCGGCGCGACTCGTCGCAGCACCGGCTCCCACCTCGCTCGCGTCCAGTTCGAGACCGTGCCGCGCCAGCACCGCACGATCGAGTTCTCCATGCGTGACGTGACCAACGAGTGGCGCAACCTGATCGGCGAGGTGCCGGGCGCCGAGAGCCTGACTTTTCGTTCGTCGTTTTTCCGCGCCGGCGACCCGATCGACGTCCGCTTCAGCGGTAACTCGCTCGAGACGCTGCAGTCCGTGGGCGACGAGACCAAGCGCTATCTCGCGACGATTCCCGGCGTCTTCGAGATTGCCGACAGCCTCTCCGACGGCAAGGAGGAGCTGCAGATCGAGCTGAGTCCGCAGGGCCACCTGCTGGGCCTGACGCGCAACGAGATCGTGCGCCAGGTCGGCCAGGCGTTCCTCGGGCTGCAGGCCCAGCGTATCCAGCGTGGCCGCGACGACGTGCGTGTGCTGGTGCGCTACCCGATCGAGGAACGTCGCACCATTGCGTCCCTGGAGGAGCTCTTGATAACGGCGCCCGACGGACGGCTCGTGCCGCTCGCCAACGTCGCGACGGTCAAGCCGGGCAGGGGGCCGTCGGCGATCACGCGTATCGACGGTTACCGCGTTCTCAACGTCACGGCCGACGTCGACAAGGCCAGCGTCAACACGGTCGTCCTGTTTACGGACCTGCAGCAGTACCTGGACGAACTCCTGGTCAAGTACCCCGGCATCACGTATTCGTTCGAGGGCGAGCAGGCGCGGCAGGCGGAGACCTTCGGCAGCCTCGGCATCGGCATCGTCGTCGTGCTGTTTGTCATCTACTGCATGCTCGCGTTGCCGCTGAAATCGTATTCGCAGCCGCTGATCGTCATGTCGGTCATCCCGTTCGGCATCATCGGCGCCGTGATCGGGCACTGGTTCATGGGCGTCACGCTGACGATCCTGAGTACACTGGGATTTATGGCGCTGATCGGCGTCGTCGTCAACGACAGCCTCGTCCTCGTCGACTTCGTCAATCAGCGGCACCGCGGCCGCGGCGAGAAGCTGCTCGAAGCCGTAAAGAGTGCGGGTCCCGTGCGCTTCCGGCCCGTCATGCTGACGTCACTGACGACTTTCTTTGGCCTGACGCCCTTGCTCATGGACCAGTCGTCGTCGGCGCAATTCCTCGTGCCGATGGCGATCTCGCTGGCCTTCGGCATCCTGTTCGCGACGGCGATCACGCTGATCCTCGTGCCGACGAACCTCGTCATCGCCGACGACATTGCGCGTTTCTTCGGGCGCAAGACAAGCGAGCTCAAAGGTTCGCTCGTCGCGGACTCGGCCTCCCGCGAGACCAGCTGATGTGGGAGGGCCTTCAGGCCCGAATTCGCGGCTGAAGCCGCTCCCACAGCC
Organism: Woeseiaceae bacterium; assembly: GCA_013042375.1. GTDB lineage: Bacteria > Pseudomonadota > Gammaproteobacteria > Steroidobacterales > Woeseiaceae > UBA1847. The sequence goes on along the minus strand of JABDQH010000065.1, from coordinate 14,251 downwards.
CTACTCGCAGGGCGCGCGGTCGCTGCGCAGTACGGTCCCGGCTCGCGTGCCGAGGTACTTGGCGTCACCGATCACGATGCGGCCGTTGACGAGCAGGTGTACGACGCCCGTCGACAGGCGGTAGGGTTCCTCGAATGTCGCATGCGGCAGGAAGGTGTCGGGATCGACGATCGCAATGTCCGCGGCGTAGCCCGGGCGGACGTAGCCGCGCGAACACAGCCGCAGCGTGTCGGCGACCTGCCCGGTGCTGCTGTTGACGAAGCGCTCGGCGCTGAGCAAGTCGCGATCGACCACGAAGTCCCGCCACGCCTTCGGGTAGCTCGCGAAGAAACGCGGGTGTCCGTCGCCGCCGTCGGAGCCCGTCATGAGCCAGGGCTGTACGCGCAGCCGGTCGATGTCTTCCTGGTTCATGACGAACGACGCGATCGACGGGTCCTCGCTGAGGACGACTTCGATCGCGGCTGCGATCGGGTCGAGTTCGAGTACGCGCGCGATTTCCTCGAGCGTCCGGCCGCGCCACTCGCTGGCGCGGCTCGTGATCAGCATGGCGCCAGGCCCGCCGCGGCGCCCGAGGTTGGCCGTCATCTCGCTGCGGATACGCGCTTGTAGCGACGGGTCGCGCAGGCGCGTGCGCATTTCATCCGGCGTACCCGCCATGACCCAGCGCGGGACCAGCGCGCTCGCGAGGCGCGTGTTCGAGGCGACCCACGGATACTGGTTGGCCGTGACGTCGATACCGTCGGTGCGCGCCGCGTCGATCACGGCAATGATGTCGCGGCTGAGTCCCCACGAGTCGGTGCCGAGCGCCTTGATGTGCGAGATGTGCACGGGCAAGCCGGCGCGGTGTCCAACGTCAATCGCCTCCTCGACCGCGGCGACGACACCGATGTTGTAGCTGCCTTCGTCGCGCAGGTGCGTGTCGTAGATGCCGCCCATCTCGGCGGCGACCCGCGCGAGCTCGACGACTTCGTCAGTGGCCGCATAGCTGCCCGGCGCATAGAACAGGCCCGTCGACAGTCCCAGCGCGCCAGCATCCATTTCGTCGCTGACCATACGCCGCATCGTGTCGAGTTCGGCGGCGTCCGGCGCGCGATCCGCGAGGTTCATCACCGCTCGCCGGATTGTGCCGTGGCCGGCGAAGAACGCGACGTTGGTGCCCGAGCCCGCGCGCTCGAGCGCCGCGAGCGTGGCTTCGCGACCCGGAACGCCGCGACCGTCGTTGCCGACGATAACGGTAGTGATGCCCTGCGTCAGGAAATTCCGGTGTGCCGTTGCTTCGGGGTCCGCGGCGTTCGTCGGCGCGTGCGTGTGCGGATCGATGAAGCCGGGAAACACGAGCAGCCCGCTTGCGTCTACGACCGTCGTCGCAGCTGCATCGGGCGGGGCGCTGGTCGTGACGATGAGGCCGCCGCGCACACCGACGTTGCGCTGCGTGGCCGCATCGGTCGAACCGTCGTAGACGGTACCGTTGACGATCAGTACGTCGAACGGCGTGTCCTGCGTATTGGGCGCACAGGCAACAAGCGCAGCCAGCGTAATTAGGACGACTCGCCGCATATCAGTAGGCCTGGTCCAGCATCTGCCGCATCAGTTCCTCGGCGAAGATGCGGGCCGCAGCGCGCAGCAAGTGGTTCGTGATTGTCATATCTAATGTGTTCGTACGACGGCGCGCGCGGCGTCATAAGCGGTTGCGCAGGCCAGTGTCCATCCCAGCATGCCATGACCGGTGTTGAGGTAAAGCCCGTCGATGCGGGTCGGCCCGACCTGCGGCCGCCCGTCGGGTCTCATAGGCCGGAATCCGCCCCAGACCATTGCGTCGTCCGCGTCGTAGTCGGCGGCCTGCGGGGCGAGCTGCCGCGCCGAGTCCAGCAACGCGCGGACGCGATCGGCGTCGGCACCCGTGTCGAAGCCGACAAAATCGGCGAACCCGGCGATACGCATGAATCCGTTGATACGGCTGTATACGAGCTTGTGCCTGAGGGCCGTCATGCTGACGGCGGGCGCCGAGGGGCCGGGCGGCAGCGAAATGCTGTAACCGCGCACCGGGTAGATGTGCGGGTTGATGCCGGTCGTCCGCAAAAGACCCTGGCTCCACGCTCCGAGGCAGACCACGACGGCATCGGCCTCGATCTCGTCGTCGTCCGTCGCGATGCCGCAGGCGCGTCCGCGTCGCATCAGCAGGTTGTCGGCGCGCGAATCCAGGCGGAATTCGGCAGCGCTCTTCGACTCGAGCCAGTCCTGCAGGCCGGACGTGAACTTGTTCGAATCGGCAACGTCGTCGTCCTCGGAATAGACGGCCGCTATAAAGTCTTCGCTCATGTCGTCGAGGGCCGGCTCGATGTCGATCGCCTCGCGGCGCCCCAGAATTGTCGTCTCGCAGCCGCGTTCGCTCTTGAGTTCGCTCGATACTTTTGCCGCGGCCAGTTCCGCCTCGTCGCTGAGGAGGACGAGCTTGCCGGCCTGCCGGTAGGAGAACTCGAGGTCGAGTTCCTCGCGAATTTCCGCCAGGAGGTCCGCCGAGCGCAAGGCGATGTCGAGCACGGCCAGCGTGTTTTGCCGTGCCTTGCGCGAAGTGCACTGCGCCACGAAACGCATGCCCCAGTCGACGAGGCCCGGCGACAGCCGCACCTGCGACTGCGGGTCGCGCCCGAGCAGCAGGCGTGGGAGCTGTGCGAGAAAACCGGGCTTGGCGAGCGAGTCGGTGAAGCTGTACGAGAGCTGGCCGGCGTTGCCAAACGTGGCGCCGCTGCCCACGGCCCGGGCGCGGTCGACGACCGTCACGTCACAACCGAGACGCGACAGGTAATAGGCCGTGGTTACGCCCACGACACCCGCACCGAGAACGATGACTCGCATCCGGATTCCCCTGCCGAAACAGCGTCTGATGGTACTGAGCGTCTCGGCGGCGCCTCAATTGACCATTGTTCGCGAGGCCATAACTCAGGGCTATGCTCGGTTTTGTATTGCCTGTGGGAGGGCCTTCAGGCCCGATCCCTGAGCACCTCGCGCACGGCCTTGCCGAGGTGCTTCGCAAAGCGCCGCGCGGCGAGCGACAGCGCTGCGTCGCCGCGTTGCAACAATGCGATGTCGAAGGTGATGCCGGGCTCGAGCGAGTACATGGCGACGTTGGCACCGACCGCGGAGCGCGCCGTGATTTCGTCAGCAATCGTGACGCCGACCCCGGCGCCGACCAGCGCCTTCGCGACGTGGTAGGTCTCGGTCCATGCGACGATGTCCGGGTGCACGTCGGCGGCTTCCAGGCTGTTCTCGAGGGCGCGTCCCAGGGGACCGCGGCTGTTCAGGGCGATGAACGGCTGGTCGGCCAGTTCCTCGACCGGCAGCTTTTTCTTGCGGCCGAAACCCGAGCGGTCGTGCGCGAGCACGAAGAACCGGGCCGTCGCGAGCTTGCGGCGGCGGATGCCCGGGTGCTGCGGGGGATCGAACGCGAGGCCGATATCGGTACGTGATTCGAGCAGGGCGTCATAGATCTCGTCGACGTGCAGGGTTTCGATCTCGAACACGGCGTCTCTGGTTTCCTCGCGAAACGTCGCGACGGCCCGCGGCAGGATCTCGAGGCCGAACGCCGGCGTGCTGGCGACCCGGATGCGGCCGGCACTCGCAGCCTTGAGGTTGGCCGCGACGTGCCGCAGCCGATCGACGTCCTCATACACGTCGCGCACATGCTTGAAGAGCTGGTGTGCTTCGGGCGTCGGAATCAGCTTGCCCTTGACGCGATCGAACAGCCGGTAGCCGAGTTGCTGTTCCGCGTGCGCGAGCACCTTGGACACCGAGGGCTGCGAGACGTTGAGCGCCGTCGCCGCATTGGTTATCGAGCCGTGCGAGTACACGGCGTGAAAAACCTCGATCTGTCGCAGTCGCATGCTTCTCTCTTTTCGTAGAGTATAACCCCAGGTTATGAGCCGCGGCATCATTCGACTTCAGGCCCTGCGAACGCGCTGGCATGATTGGGGTATGAAGCCGATTCTGATTAGTTCCCTGCTGATCCTGCTGTCGATTGCCGGCGCGCAGGCCGCGGAGCGCACGATCGCCGGGCGCGTAACCGGCGACCAGGGTGAAGCGGTCGCGGGCGCCTTCGTTACCGCCGGCGACGGGCGCGTTGCCACCGATGCGGACGGGCGTTTCCAGCTGCGCGTTGCCACCGATGCGGACGGGCGTCTCGAACTGCGCGCCGCGCCCCATATGCCTGTATCCCTGCGTATCGCCGCGGATGGCTACTACACGACGATTCATACGTTCGCGAGAGAAGACCTCGAGGCGACGGCCGGCGATCTCGGCACGATCGAAGTCGTCGCGCGCAAACCGGGCAGGCGCCTGTTGCTATTCGCGGGCGACGCCATGCTCGCGCGGCGCTACTTCGAGCCGCGCGACGGCGAGACGCGCCTCGTGCGGCGCGGCAAGGTTCTCGAAGACGGCCAGGCCGTGCTCGCAACGATCAAGCCCTATATCGATCTTGCGGACCTCGCCTCCGTCAACATGGAAACGCAGTTGTCGAAATCGAAGCTGACGGACCGCCTGCCGAAGTCCGTGACCTTCTATTCGCCTCCCGAACTAGCCGCCCTGCTGGAGTGGGCGGGCTTCGATTACGTCGCCCTCGGCAACAATCACACCTGGGACTACCAGGCCCAGGGTCTCTCGGCGACCTACGCGGCGCTCGGCAAGACCGGGCTCGGTTATTCGGGCGCGGGTTTCGACGAGGCGACGGCGCGGGCGCCCTTCAAGACGGAGCTCGACGGCGAACCTTATGCGTTTCTGAGCTACGTTGGCTGGGCGGGCACGTTCTCCCCTAGCCAGGCGGCCGAGGGCAGCAAGGGCGGGGCGGCGCTCGGCAACGGCGACGTATTCGTCGAGGATCTCGCCGCCATACCGACCGGATCGACCGCCGTAGTGCAACTGCACAGCGGACTCGAGTACGCGGCTGCGCCGGCCGGGAGCGTCCGCACCGACCTGAGGACGGCCATCGACAACGGCGCCGACCTGGCCATCGCGCATCATCCGCACGTCCTGCAGGGCATCGAGCTGTATCGCGACGGGTTGATTGCGTACTCGATGGGCAATTTCCTGTTCGACCAGTACATCTATTCGACCCAGCTCGGCATGCTGCTGTATGTCTGGATGGACGGTGACGTCCTGTACCGGGCCGAGGTCGTGCCGATGTACGTGAACGGTTACATCCCGACGCCTGCCACCGGGAACATGCGTTACTCGATCCTGCATCGTATCGCCCGTTTGTCCCGGCCGCTCGGGACCTGCCTGCAGATGAACGGCGCACACGCCCGCGTCGCGGCCTGCGGCGAGTCCCCCGCGCGGCGGCTCGACCTTGCGGCAGCTCGCCCGGGCTCGGGCCCGATTCATGTCGGGACCCTCGGTATCGCGCCTACGGACCCCGTGGCGCTTGCAATCGATGGCTACCAGTATCGTGTCGGCACCGACATCCTGCGGCGCGGCGACTTCGAATCCTATGGCCTGTTCGACACGCCGGGACGCGGCTGGCTTCTCGACAAGGGTGTCTCGATCGAAGCGGGCGAGTCACGTCAGCTGCAGGTGCGGCTGAAGAACAAGGGTGCCGTGCGCACGGGCATGAGCGCCTTCGACCGCGTCTTCACGCCGTCCGCGCCGACGACCTTCAGCGGCCGCGTCTATACCGACGGGCCGGCGTTGATCCGCTTCCAGCTGCAGCGGCGCCGGATCGACGACAGCTTCAGCGAGGCGCTCGCGAAAGGGCCGCTGCGGGCCGTGGGCGGTTTGCGTATCGACAAGGCGGGCTGGCACGGCTTCGCGATCGATTTCGACCAGCCGCGCATCTCGACGCGTTCGGTGCGCGTGCTGATCGACGTGGCCGACGACCCGGACGTGCCGGGGGGCGTCGAGGCCCGCTTCGACGATCTCGCGTGGATCGAGTGGCGCACTCCGTGGCTCTCGGGACGTGAAGCAAATTTCGCGACCCACGTGCAGTTTCGGTCACTGCCATAGACCGGGGTTATGGGCGGTGGAAGGTATGCTATTGTCCTTCTGACGCCTTGGCGGTAGCTTTGGCGCATGCCTGCGCCGGCCCGGAGCCGGTCGGCGTGGCCTCAATTCCATGAGGGGGAAGAACCAGTGAGAACACGACCAGATTCGATTCGTACTGCATTGCTCCGGACTGTCGCCACGGCCGCGGCACTTGCGTTGGCCTGGTCCGGGCAGGCACTGGCCCAGGACGCCGGAGACGGCGAGGCGATCGACGAGATCACCGTCACGGGCACCCAGATCAAGGGCGCCAGGATCTCCGACGCGCTGGCCGTCTCGGTCATCAGCGCCGACGACATCGAGATACTCGGCGTCGAGTCGGGCGACGAACTGCTCGACATGATTCCCGAGCTCGGCCAGAACTACTTCAGCGAGACCGACACGGCGGGCGGCGTCAACGCGGCACGCGGCGACGTCGGCGCGATCAACATGCGTAACCTGGGTACGGGCAACACCCTCGTACTCCTGAACGGACGCCGCCTCGTCAACATGGCGACGTTCCAGACCGAGGAAGTCGGTGGCAGTTTCGTGCCCGTTAATTCGGTCAACTCGAATCACATTCCCGTGTACGGCGTCGAGCGCATCGAGGTCCTGCGCGACGGCGCGTCGGCGATCTACGGCGCAGACGCCGTGGCCGGCGTTCTCAACACGGTCTTGCAGGACGATTACGAGGGCTTCACGATTCGCGGGCGCTTCACCGATTACGACAACCTGCCGCGCAACGACGAGACCCTGGCGATCCAGTGGGGCACGAGCTTCAACGGCGGGGCGACTCACGTCGGCCTGTTCGCGCATCACTACCGCCGCGATAGTGTGAATTCGAAAGACGACCCGCGCTGGTCCAACTCCGACTTCCGCTACCGCTTCCCGGACGATTCGCCCTTTGCGACGCGTACGCGATTCAGGAATGACAGCGCCAACTCACCCTATGGGCGCTTCGATGTGATTCCCGGTTTGAGCAGCAGCCACAGCCTGCGTGCCGAAGACGTCGTCGACACCTCGGGTGAGTTCGAGTTGTTCCCGGCCGACCACCCGAGTTGTGCCGGCACGTCGTTCATCCTGGCGAGCGGCGTCTGTTCGCGTGAGGATGCAACCAGTCGGGGAATCCGTTACAACATCAACGGCGAGGGGGCCGGACGCGACCTCTTGTCCGATCTCGAGCGCACGACCGTCTATGGCTACCTGAACCACGAGTTCGACTCCGGCCTCGAGATTTTCGGCGACTTCTACTGGTACGACTCGGCAACAGTCCGGACTAACGACTCGACCATCGACCTGAGCGCGGTGCCCCTCAGGGTCGGCGCGTCCAACTACTACAACCCGCTCGGCCGGGCCCTGATCGACGGCCAGCCGAACCCGAATCGCATACCGGACCCGACCGGGGCAATCTATGCGGACGTCCCGGACGAAGGCTACGAGCTCAACATGGACCTGTATCGCTTCGACGAGTATCCGCGCATAACGGACAACGACGGCGAGGCAATTCGCGTGGTTGCCGGGCTGCGCGGCACCCTCGGCGACTGGGACTGGGAGTCGGCGATCATCTGGTCCGAGGCGACGCGCGACGAGACGACCCATAACCGTCTCTCCAATACGCTCATAACGCAGGCCCTGTTCGATCCGACCCCTGCGGCATACAACCCGTTCAGCGCCAACGTCGACTCAAACATCGAGCGGGCGTTGATCGACGTGTATCGCAACGGCGAGTCGACGCTGAAAAGCTGGGACGTCAAGTTCTCGAACCCCGAGTGGTTCAATCTCTTCTCGCGTCCTGTCGGGTTCGTTGCCGGCGTCGAGATCCGCGAGGAAGAGTATGTCGACGATCGCGATCCGCGCCTCGACGGCACGATCCGCTTCATGCGCGAGTCCGATCCGATCAACAATCCGGGCGTCTTCGACATCGAGGGCGATTTCCAGGGGGATGTATTCCCCGAGGTTTCTGACGTCGTGCGGTCGAGCCCCACGCTGGACGGCGCCGGCAGCCGCAAGACGAATTCGCTGTTCGCCGAGTTCCAGCTGCCCATTACCGACACCCTGGACGTGCAGCTGGCGGGACGTTACGAGGACTTCGACGACATCGGCGACACGACGGTCGGCAAGCTGGCCTTCGGCTGGCGCCCGCTCGACTGGCTGCTGGTCCGCGGCTCCTGGTCGGAGGCATTCCGTGCGCCGAACCTGATCACGATCAACGAGGCTTTCGTTGCGCGCTCCAATACACTCAATGACTGGGTATGCCAGTACGCCCAGGACAACGGGGCCATCGGCGACGCCTGTGACGACGTCTACGGCGTACAGCGGCAGGCCCAGGGCAGTAAAGAGCTCGTGCCCGAGGAGTCGATCAATACCTCGGTCGGCTTCGTCCTGCAGCCGCACGAGAGCGTGAGCTTCACGTTCGACATGTGGTCGATCGAGAAGGACGGCACGATCGGCCTGTTCGGCGAGGAGAACCACATTCTCTACGACCTCGTTCTGCGCCTCGATGCCGGCACGGCGAACTGCTCCGACCCGAGCTCGCTCGGCAGCCCGGTGGTCGTACGCGGGGCGTACGACCCGGACGACGCCGACCTCGTCAATGGTTTTCTCGATGTCGGGCTGTGCCCGGTCGGGGAGGTCGACTTCGTGACGGATAAGTACACGAACCTCGATACGCGCAAGCTCGAAGGCTTCGACATCGGCATCTACTGGAATGTCGAGACCGAATCGGGCGACTGGGCTTTCAAGTACAACGGGTCTTTCTACGATGTGTTCGAACAGACTGCATCGGGCGAGCTGTCGACGACGATCCTGGCCGCGCAAGACGAGGATCCGGCCATCGCCGCCTATCAGTTGGAGGGTCTCGGCGACCTGCTCGGTATCGACGGCAACCAGAAGTCCCGCCACTCGGCGAGTATCTCGTGGCGCAAGGAGGACTGGGGCGCGAGCGTCCAGGGCTTCCGCATCAGCTCGTTCAACGAGGTGCTGCCGGAAGGCCTTTTCCTGATTCCGGCGATGACGACGTACAACACCAAGGTGGATTACAACTTTGACGTCGGCGAGACCGACATGCGTATCCGCCTCGGCGTTAACAACATCTCGGACAGGCGCGCGCCACTTGCGGACGAGTCCTTCGGCTTTTGGAAGGACGCGCACCGCGACTGGGGACGCTACTGGTACGTGGACCTGAGGATTACTCTGTAGTCCTGAGTTGCGACATCACGCGGCGAAGCGGCCTCGCGCGTCGCTTCGCCGCTTTCTTTTTCGCCCTGTTAGTTTGCGGGGCGGGTGCGTGCGCCAGTGCGCCGGAAAGCGTCCTGTTCGTCGGCAACAGCTTCAGCTTCTACAACAACGGCGTACACAATCATTACCGGCAGCTCGCCGCCTCTACAGGTAGCGAGGTAGAGACGCGCATGACGGCGATCTCCGGCGGGCGCCTGCACGAGCACGTTCCGGCGACGACCTCGCTGGCGGCGGCCGAGGACTGGAACGTCATCGTGTTCCAGGCGCACAGCCTCGAGACGTTCGGCGACGACCAGGCGGCGGCGTTTCATAACGGCATGAAAAGACTCGCCGAGATCGCCCGGGACAACGATGCGACGCCGACCCTGTTCATGACCTGGGCCTACAGGTCCCAACCCGACATGACACCCACGCTGGAACGGGAATACCGTCGCGCGGCCGCGGCCAACGATGCCGTCCTCGTGCCGGTAGGTTCCGCGTTCGCGCGCGCCGTCGCGCAGCGCCCTGAGCTGGCTCTGCGCATGGACGACGACAAGCATCCGACGCTGGCCGGAACCTATCTCGCGGCCTGCATTTTCTATGCTGTGCTGCACGACGAGTCCCCCGCAGGACTCGAGTATATTGCGGGCCTCGAACCCGACGATGCGTTGTTCCTGCAGCGCGTCGCCGCCGAGGTTGCCGGCCACGCCGACTGAATCCTCAGAGTTTCGCGCGCACGCCGCTGCCGCGGATTTCGCGCAAGCGGCTTTCCCGCCAGACGATCAACAGGTTCGCCACAACCACTATGGACGCGCCGACCATCACGATCGGCAGCGGCCACTCATTCCAGATGAGCCAGCCGAACAGCGTCGCCCACACGATTCCCGTGTAGTTGAATATCGTGACCACGGTCGCGGCGGCGTAGCGAAAGGCCGCGGACAGCATAAACTGGGCGGCTCCGCCGGCCAGCCCGACACCGATCAGCAGGGGCAGTTCCTCCAGAGTCGGCCTGACGGCGATCCAGGGTAACGGGATGGCCGTCACCAGCAGGCCGACGAGGAAAAACCAGAATGTGATCGTCTCGGGCCGTTCGTGCCTGCCGAGGTAGCGCAGTATGACCTGCAATCCCGCCTGGATAAGGGCAGCGGTCAGCGCCACGGTAATGCCCAGTGCGTATACGTCGCCACTCGGGCGGGCCATGATTACGACGCCGGCGAATCCTGCCGCGACGGCTGCCCAGCGATACACGCCGACGCGCTCGCCGAGAAAGGCGATGCCGAACACGGGCACGAACAAGGACGAGGCGAAGAGATAAGCCGTCGTGTCGGCCATCGGCATCAGCGAGTACGCGTAGAAGGTCAGCGCGAGCGATACCGTGCCGAAAATGGCACGCAGCAAAATCCAGCCCGGCTTACTGCGAATACGTGCAATCTCGTGTCGCCCGAGCACGAAAACAAGGAAGAGGAACGGCAGCAGCGCGACGAGGTTGCGATAGAACGCAATCTCGATGACCGAGTGTCGCTCGGTGAGGAGTTTGGCCAGCACGTTCATGACCGTGAACATCAGGAACGCGCCGGTGGCCGCCAGCATGCCGAGCACAGGGTGGTCCCTGTGCCCGGTATTGTCGTCGCTCACGTGAGGTCTTCCCTGTGCGGATTTCCCTGAGAGCCGCATTCTAGAGGAAACTCGCCCATACTAGACTCGCCTGCACGCAAATTGGTACGTTGCACGCGATGTTTCTCAAGACTGTGGCAAGACTGGCAAGCCTGCTGAGACAGGTCGTCTGGCCCCGACCTTTTCCGGGCATCGGACGGTACCTGTACCGTCTCGTCGTACTGTTGCTGTTCCTGCCCTTGTTCCTGCTGCTGCAGCTGTTCAACTGGCTCGGCTTACTGCTCGACGAAGTACTGTTTCGTGCTTACCGATGCATCGAGGTGCGCGAACCCTGGTTCGTACTCGGCGTGCCGCGCAGCGGCACGACGTTCATGCATCGCCTGCTCGCGTCCGACCCCGCGAACACGACGTTCTCCACCTGGGAATGCCTGTTCGCGCCCAGCATCACGCAGCGCTACTTCTTTCGTGGTATCGGCGCCGTGGACCGGCGCATCGGCAGGCCGCTGGCGCGTTCCCTCGGGTGGGTCGAGCGCAGGGCGCTCGCGTGGATCGAGGACGTGCACCCGATGTCGCTCGATGCGCCCGAAGAGGATTACCTGACATTTCTGCCGCTGCTGTGTTGTTTCGTGCTGGTCGTGCCTTTTCCCGAGGCCGACTGGGTCTGGCGCATGGGGACGTTCGACCGCGACCTCGATGACGCCGAGCGCGCGAGGCTCATGCGCTGGTACGGGCGCTGCCTGCAGAAACACCTCTACGTGCACGGCGAGCACAAGACCTTGTTGTCGAAGAACGCGTCCTTCGCCGGCATGGCGGGCAGTCTCGTCGAGACTTTTCCCGACGCGCGGCTCGTGATCTGCGAGCGCGACGCGCTGCACGTCATCGCATCGCAGTTCAATTCCATCGAGTCCGGCCGCCGCTTCTTTGGCTATGCGCCACACGACGATCACTTCCGCGGCCGGCTGCTCGACTGCCTTGCGTTCTATTACGAGAATCTGGCGCGCGTGCATGCCGACCTGCCGGACGATCGTGCCGTGCAGGTTTCGCTCTGGGAGCTGTCGCGCGACACGCGGCGCATCGTCGAGACCATCAACGCGCGCTTCGGTCGCGCGCTCGCCGCGCAGACCGACGCCGCGCTGGCCGAGTACGAGAATCGTTCGTCCCCGATCAGGCCGGCCCGCGTCCCGGACCTCGAGCGCTGGGGCATCGACGCCACGGACGTCGGCCATCGATTCTCCGCCTGGCGGCACGAAGAAGAGGTGCGGCTGTGACGCAGGCGCTCAGGGTCGCCGTCGTGTCCGATTCGACGCCGGAGAGAAACGGCGTGGGGTCCTACTACGCCGATCTCGTCAGCCAGCTCGAGACGCGTATCGAATGTGCGGAGCTGTTCTGTCCCGAGGACCGGTCGAATTCCTGGCGACGCTACCTGGCGCCGCCGCTGCCGGGCGACAAGACACAGAGGATCTGGTTTCCGCGGCCGTTCAAGCTCTGGTCGCGGGTCACGGGCATGCAGCCGGACGTGATCGTCGTGCCGACGCCGGGGCCGTTCGGGCTGATCGGGCTCGCCGTTGCCAGGCGGCGCGGCATACCGCTGGTCATGGCTTTTCACACGCACTACGAAGCGCTGACGGACATCTACTGGTCGGACCTGTTCGGCCGTATCGCGCGACGCTACCTCATGTGGAGTCACCGGCTGTTGTTCCGCAACAGCAGGGCCGTGCTCGCCGTTTCGCCCGAGATGATGGACCAGGCGCGGCGCATGGGCGCCGAGAACGCAGCGCTGATCGGCACGTCGGTGCCGAGCGAGTTCCTGGCGCGGCCGCTCGCGCCCCTGTCGCCGACGCCGCAACGCGTGTTGTTCGCCGGCCGGCTCGCCGAAGAGAAAAACGTCGACCGGGTTGTCGAACTGGCACGCGCGAGGCGACAGCTCCAGGTATCGATCGCGGGCGACGGACCGATGCAGGCATTCGTCGCCGAGGCCGCGGCGTCGACACCCAACCTCGACTACATGGGCTGGGTGCCGCGGGAGCGCCTGATCGACGTCATCGACGCGCACGACGCACTGGTCCTGCCGTCGAAGGTCGAGTCGTTCGGCACGGTCGCGCTCGAGGCGCTGGCGCGCGGCAGGCTCGTCATTCTCTCGGGCAGCTGCGGCATCTCGGAATGGCCGCAGTTCGAGGAGTGCCTGTTCTACATCGGCGACGACGAGTCGCTCGCGCAGGCCGTCGACCGCGTGCTCGCGTTGCCGCAAGAGACTCGTGCCGATGTCGGCCGTCTCGCGCACGAGGCCGCGCACGATCTCAACGAGTGGAACCTGTCGGCGTGGATCGATCGGCTGCAAGCGCAATGAAGCTGCCCGCCCGCACGCTCGTGTCGATTCACGACGTCATGCCCGAGACGCTCGACGAGGTCGAGGACATCCTGCAGCGTCTTGCGGACGCCGGCACGCCGGGGACAGTGACCCTGCTGGTCGTTCCGGGCCGCAACTGGAGTGCTGACGACATTGCCGTGCTGCGCCGCTGGGCCGATGCCGGCCACGAGCTGGCCGGCCACGGCTGGGCTCACGAGGTCGAGACTATTCGCGGCGTATGGCATCGGCTGCACTCGCTGTTCATCTCTCGCAACGTCGCCGAGCATCTCGCACTGGACGAGCAGGGCATTCGCACGCTCATCGAGGAATGCCATGCGTGGTTCGTGCAGATGGGGCTTCCCGCCCCGACGATGTACGTGCCGCCGGCCTGGGCCATGGGGCGCGTGGGCAAGAGCGCGCTCCGGGCGCTGCCGTTCCGTTACTACGAAACCCTGTCGGGTATTTACGACGCGACGACCGGCACGATGACCCGCATCCCGCTCGTCGGCTTCGAGGCCGACACGCCCTTGCGCGCCGGACTGTTGCGGCTGTTCAATGCGGTCAATCGCTGGCTCGCCAATCGCCGCGGGCAGCTGCGGCTCGCCATTCATCCCCAGGACTTCGACCTGCTCCTCGCCGACGACCTCGAGCGCATGACAGGCGCCGTGGGAATGTGATACCAGTAGCCGGACCCAGGAGAACGTCGCATGGCAAACAACACGGATCGGGGCTCGGGCGGACTGAGCGGCATTGGATTCCTCGTGCGTTTCATCGGCGCACTCGCGCTCGTGCTCGCGACCTATAACCCGAGCGGGCATTCGGCTTATCACTGGATCTCCGAGGCCGTTGCGCAAAGCGCGTTCGGCCCGCTGCACCTGATTCTCGTCGCCATGCTCCTGATCGGCTGGGTCGTCTACTGGATCGCGAGCTGGCGCGCGCTCGGCGTCCTGGGCGTGGCGCTGGCCGCGCTGTTGCTCGGCGGCATCATCTGGCTGCTGATCGACATCGGGTTGCTCAAGGCCGAGACGATGTCGGCCGCGACCTGGATAGTGCTGGTTGCGCTCTCGG
>JABDQH010000056.1 GCA_013042375.1 Woeseiaceae bacterium | reverse complement strand
TCCTTGCGCCACTGCAGCCGCCCGTAAAGGAAGTCGGCATCGGTCAGGTTACGCTCGCTCTTCCAGCCGACGTTGTAGGCCTCGGCTATGGTCACCTCGTTTTCCGCGGCATTGACGGCGGCTGCTTCGAACAGGTGCGCCCAATCGCCGACTTTGTAGCCGAGCGCGAAACCGCTGTTAAGCGTCGAGTTCTCGGTATTGCCCGAGGTCGCGAGATAGCCGAGCGTTGCCTTGCCACTCCACGGGCTCTCGGGCTCCGGCGCGTCCTGTGCCAGCGATGAATACGGTGCGGCCAGCGTCGCGGCCATGATCAGCGTACGCAGATTCATGCGTGTACTCCTTGAGGTTGTTGTTGCTGCCAAGCGAAAGGCGCGGAGTATACCTGCCGGCCGGCGCATTTCGCTATAATTTGTGGCTTGGAGAATTGTGAATTTTTGTGACATGGGAATACGTGAACTAACGCCCCTGGATCGACTGCTGGCCAGCGCGAACAACGCGTTGCGCACCGTCGCCGCGCCCGCGGGCCGCCCTGCGCGACCGAACCCGGCCGAGCACATCATCGATGCCGATCTCGACGACCAGCAGAAAGCGCATGCGGCAGGCCTGATGCGCGTCAACCATGCCGGCGAGGTGTGTGCGCAGGCCCTGTACCAGGGTCACGCGGCCGTTGCCCGCGACAGGGACATCGAGAAGCAAATGCAGCACGCCGCCGACGAGGAATTCGATCACCTGGCCTGGTGCGAGCAACGCCTCAGCGAACTGGGTGAGGACGTCAGCCGCCTGAGCCCGTTCTGGTACGCCGGCGCATTTGCCATCGGCGCCGCGAGCGGCATTCTCGGCGACAGGTGGAGTCTCGGTTTCATCGCCGAGACCGAACGGCAGGTCTGTGCGCACCTCGACAGCCATCTTGAAGGCCTGCCGCCCGAGGACGCGAAGAGCCGGGCGATCGTCGAGACGATGCGCGACGAGGAGCAAGAGCACGGCGAGAATGCCGTGGACGCGGGGGCCGCCGAATTGCCCGGGCCGGTCAAGCAGCTCATGCAAATGACGGCACGCATAATGACGAAAACGGCCTACTGGGTGTGAGACTTTATAATCCTGCCGCAAAACACGTACTTAGCTTGCCCTAGCGGGCGATCTGTATTAAAAGTGGGGCGCGACTTGGGCGAGGGCTAATTAATGCAAACTACCGCGAAAAATCTGAGCGATGTGCCGGCAATCAACCGCTTTCTGAGCTATTGCCGCGTACGGACCGTTCCGCAGAAAACCGTGATGATTCATGCTGGCGACCTGCCGGACGTTTTGTACTACATCGTCGACGGCTCGGTCGAAGTCATGATCGAAGACGAAGATGGTAACGAGATGGTGCTGGCTTACCTGAACAAGGGCCAGTTCTTCGGCGAGATGGGCCTGTTCTACGAACAGCCGACCCGCAGCGCGTGGGTACGCACGCGCACGGAGTGCGAGATCGCGGAGATGACCTATCCCCGTTTTCGCCAGATCGCGAGCGAGAGCCCTGGCCTGGTGTTCGAGCTGGCGACCCAGCTGGCGACGCGGCTGGATCGCACCAATCGCAAGCTCGGCGACCTCGCCTTCGTCGACGTCACAGGCCGTGTAGCCCACGCAATCATGGATCTGTGCAACGAGCCGGACGCGATGACGCATCCCGATGGTATGCAGATCAAGGTCAGCCGCCAGGAACTCAGCCGCCTCGTCGGCTGCTCGCGGGAAATGGCCGGCCGCGTCCTCAAGGTACTCGAGGAGCAGGGGCTCGTGTCGGCCAGCGGTAAGACGATCGTCGTCTACGGCGCAAGACCGAACCGCAAACTCTGAAAATAGGGTGCCAGTCACCCTATTTCCTCTGAACTGGTTTCACCTCCCGCAGCGCATGCGGAAATAGGGTGACTGGCACCCTATTTTTTTCCTAGTTTTTCGCTATCTCAGCCTTCATGGCCGCGATCGTCGCGGTATAGTCCTCGCTGCCGAAGATCGCCGAGCCGGCCACGAACGTGTCGGCGCCCGCCGCCGCGATTTCCCCGATGTTGTCGACCTTGACGCCACCGTCGATTTCGAGACGAATCTCGCGACCGCTGTTGTCAATGATCTTGCGCGCCTCGCGCAGCTTGTCGAGCGCCGACGGGATGAACTTCTGCCCGCCGAAGCCCGGGTTGACCGACATCAACAGGACCATGTCCACTTTGTCGATGACGTACTCGAGCCAGTCGAGCGGCGTCGCGGGGTTGAACACGAGGCCCGCCTTGCAACCTTCTTCCCGTATCAGGCCGAGAGACCTGTCCGGATGCCTGCTCGCCTCGGGATGGAACGTGATGTAACTCGCGCCCGCCCTGGCAAAGTCGGGGATGATCCGGTCCACAGGCTCGACCATCAGGTGCACGTCGATCGGCGCCTCGATGCCGTAGTTGCGCAACGCGTCGCAGATCATCGGGCCGATCGTCAGGTTCGGCACGAAGTGATTGTCCATGACGTCGAAATGCACGATGTCGGCACCGGCATCGAGCACGGCTTTCACGTCCTCGCCCAGCCGGGCGAAATCCGCGGAGAGAATCGAGGGAGCGATCAAGGGCTTCACGGCAGGTTCCTCTATCAGTAAGTTCTAATATACTCTACCTTATCGAGCGCCTGGCTTTAAGCATTTCGTACGCGCCGCGCACTTCGCGCGTGCGCCGTTCGGCCTCCGCGACGGCCTGTGCGTCGGGATTGCTGCCGGCGATCTTGTCCGGATGGCTGCGATTCATCAGCCGACGGTAGGCTTTCTTTATGTTGTCGTTGCTGGTGTCGGGCTCGACACCCAGGGTCGCGTAGGCCCGGCGCAGCCGGGCGGCGTCGGCATCGCCGGCCGGGGAGCGCTTGAAGCCCTTCTGCGCACGAATCATCGCTTCGAGCTGTGCCAGCTCGACGCGCCCGATGCCGAGCTCGGAGCTGACCGTCCAGATCGTCGCTCGTTCCGCGCTCGGCAGGTTGGGCTTGGCGAGTACGACCTCGAGCAGCAGGCGCAGGAACAGGCTGCGCTTCGTCGCGCTGCGCGCCTCGCTCCGCCGCAGCTCGCGCACGATTTGCGCGAGCGGGAAACCGGGACGTTTGCCGTCGTCAAACCAGTGAATAGCCCGCCGCACCCGGGCCGGGCTCAACCCGAGCCGGTGCATGACCAGCCGCGCCGCACGAATCTCGTCCTCGGATACACGACCGTCGCTCTTGGCGACGTGTCCCATGCAGCCGAACAGTGCGCGCACGAACTCGTCCGATACCCGGCCGAGGTTCTCGCCCTCGCGCTCGAAGTTATGCACGCTGCTCCTGAATCCCCGGTAAAACTGGTAGGCAACCAGCAACAAGACGATCAGGCCAATGGTCTTTCCGAGGAACATATGATCGGGAATCGTAACGCGACTCGGCACGCTTTCCCATTACGGCCTTGCGAGCGTTGTCGCGAGCGGCGATCATCACAGCATGAAAACCGCCGACGTGCTGTTCGAGTCCTCCGTTCCCGAACTCCCGATGATAGGTCGCGGCAAGGTCCGCGACATCTACAGCGTGGACGATAACCACCTGCTCATCGTGACGACCGATCGCCTGTCTGCCTATGACGTCGTCATGCCGGACCCGGTGCCAGGGAAAGGCGAGGTCCTGACGAAGATCTCGGTGTTCTGGTTTCGCATGATGCACGACATCGTCGACAACCAGCTTACCGACCTCACGGTCTCCGACGTGGTGCGGGACCCGGAACTGCAGGAACAGCTTGCACCCCGCTCGCTCGTCGTCAAGCGCCTGAAGCCGCTGCCCATCGAAGCCGTCGTGCGCGGCTACCTGATTGGCTCGGGCTGGAAGGACTACCAGGAGACTGGCCGCGTCTGCGGCATCGACCTGCCCGAGGGATTGCGGCAGGCCGAGAAGCTGCCCGCGACGCTGTTCACGCCCGCCTACAAGGCCGAGGCCGGTGAACACGATGAGAACATCAGCTTCGACAAGGTGGTCGAACTCGTCGGCGATAAACTCGCGCGGCGCGTACGCGACCTGTCCATCGAGATCTACGAACGTGCCGCCGCTTATGCGCTGGGGCGCGGCATCATCATCGCCGACACCAAGTTCGAGTTCGGCACCGACGAACAGGGCCGCCTGTACATCATCGACGAGATCCTGACGCCGGACTCGTCGCGGTTCTGGCCCGTCGACGGCTACGCGGTCGGCATCAGCCCGCCGAGCTTCGACAAGCAGTTCGTGCGCGACTACCTCGAAACGCTCGACTGGGACAAAACGCCGCCCGGCCCGGAGCTACCGGGCGATATTCTCGAGAAGACCGCCGCGAAGTACGAGGAAGCGCTGCGCAGGATGACGTCGGCCTAGCGATTCGCGGCTCAAGCCGCTCCCACAAGAGTACAATAGGGCCATGTTTTCGGGCCTGAAGACACGACTGGACGGATTCGTCTGGGGCGACGCGCTCTACCGCTACGGCCTGCCCGGCCGGGTCGGGGCCGGTGTATTGCGCAATCTCTACGCGGTCGTGCGTGACATCGTCTCGGGCCAGCTGACGCTGCGCTCGATGAGCCTGGTCTACACGACGCTGTTGTCCATCGTGCCCCTGATTGCGTTCAGCTTTTCCGTCCTCAAAGGTCTCGGCTATCACAAACAGGCCGAGCCGCATCTCTACCGCCTGCTCGAACCGCTGGGCGACAAGGGTGTCGAGATCACGGACCAGGTCATGACGCTGGTGAACAACATCAACGGCAGCGTCCTGGGCGGTATCGGCCTCGCGTTCTTCATCTATACGGCGATCTCGATGGTGCAGAAGGTCGAGGAAGCGTTCAACTACGTCTGGTACGTCACCAAGCCGCGCAGCTTCGCCAAGCGTTTCGTCGAATACGTGGCGGTACTGGTCATCGGCACGCTGGCAATCAGCATCGCGCTCGGTACGATCGCATCGATCAGCGACGACGGGCTGTTCATCTGGATGCAGCAGAACCGTTTCATCGGCCCGATATTCATCGCCACGAGCCGCATGACGCCCTACCTCGTCGTCATCGGCCTGTTCACGTTCCTGTATATGTTCATGCCGAACACGACGGTGAGGCTCCGCTCGGCGCTGATCGGCGGTGTGGCCGGTGGCGTGATATGGGCAACGGCCGGCGTCCTGTTTACGGCATTCGTCGTGACCGGGGTCCGCACACAGACGGTCTATGCGAGCTTCGCCATCGCGATCATCACACTCATCTGGCTGTACCTGAGCTGGCTCATCCTGCTGATCGGCTCGCAGATCGCGTTCTATTTCCAGAATCCGGCGTACCTGCGCATCGGGCGACGGGATCCCCGCCTGTCCAACGGCATGCGCGAGCGCCTGGCACTGAACATCATGCTGAGCGTCGGCGCCGCGTTTCGCGATTCCGGCCGTTCGATCGACCTCGCAGCATTAAGCAAGGAGCTGCGCATCCCGTCGCCCACGATCGAACCCATCCTCGGCGGACTCGAGCGGTCCGGGCTGTTGACGGCGACCGAAGACGAATACCTCGTGCCCGGGCGCGACATGGCGCGAATCAGTTTGCGCGACATCCTCGACGTCGTGCGTTCTCGTGGCGAAACCGGTTCGCATTGCGAACCACAGTGGGCTGCTGAGATCGATTCCCTCGCAGCCGAGATCGACAACGCCGTCGCCGGGACAATCGGCGACAAGACGCTGTCGCAATTGCTGGATGATCCGCGGGCCGCGTGAAGCGCATCAAGCGCCGGTGATAGTCATTTCCTCGACGAGAATCGAACCGCAGCGGATGCCGCTGCGCAGGTCCTGGTCGTCGCCGATCGCCGCAATACGCTGGTACAGCTCGCGCAGGTTTCCGGCGATCGTCACCTCGTGCACCGGGTATGCGAGCTCGCCGCGTTCGACCCAGAATCCGACGGCACCGCGCGAGTAGTCCCCGGTCACGCCATTGACGCCGTGCCCGATCAGCTCGGTGACGACGAGCCCGGTACCCATGTCCGCGATCAGCGCATCCCGGTCCTTGCCGCCGCCCGGCACAACGAGGTTCTGCGCACCGCCCGCATTCGCCGTCGTCTCGAGGCCGAGCCGCCGCGCCGAGTAACTGCTCAGGATGTACCCCTGCAGTTCGCCGTTCACCACGATATCGCGATCGTAGGTCGCAACGCCTTCGCTGTCGTAAGGCCTGCTGGCCATGCCGCGCGGCAGGTGCGGCCGTTCGAGAATATCGACGAAAGCCGGAAACAGCTGTTCGCCGACCGCGTCCAGCAGGAACGAGGCCTTGCGGTACTGCGCGCCACCTGAAATCGCGCTCATCGCATGCCCTATGAAACCGCGCGCCAACTCGGGGATGTAGAGCACCGGCGCGCGTGTCGTCTCGATTTTGCGAGCACCCAGTCTCGCCGCCGTCTTCTCGCCCGCGAGACGACCGACTTCGGCCGCGTCCTCCATGTCGTCGGCGCAGCGCGCCGCCGCGTAGTGATAGTCGCGCTGCATCAATCCGTCGGCCTCGGCCAGCAACACGCAGGTGATGCTGTGACTGGTCCTGGTGTAACTGCCCACAAAATCGTGGGTGTTGCCGTAGGCCCAGGTACCCCGGTTGGTCGCGACAGTCGCGCCTTCCGAGTTGCTCACACGCTCGTCATGTCCGAGTCCGGCAGCCTCGGACTCGATCGCCATCGCGATGGCGGTGTCGGCATCGATGTCCCAGGGGTGATCGAGATCGAGGTTCGGGACCTCGCGGCACATGCGATCTGCCTGCGCGAGGCCTGCATACTCATCCTGCGCCGTGAGGTTGGCAAAAGAGACCGCTTTCGCAACGGCTTCGCGAACGGCATCGGGAGACAGGTCCGACGTACTCGCGCTGCCCTTGCGCTGTTCCTTGAAGACCGTAATGCTGATGCCGCGGTCGTTGGTGTACTCGAGACTCTCGACCTCGCCGAGACGCGCCGTTGCCGACAGGCCCTTGTCCAGACTGGCCGACACCTCGGCTTCATCGACGCCCAGGCGTTGCGCTTCACCGAGCGCCAGCGACACGAGGTTTTCCAGCTCGACCTGCCCGAGCGCATCGCGTTTCGCGACTTTTCCCATGTTAGACTCCGCCCCCGAAATGCGGACCGACCGCGGGAGTACTTTAGCCGGTGGACGAAACAAAGCCCAGCAAAAGCGCGAGAAAAAGAGACTACCTGGCTCGGCAGAAACTCGGTGAGGAACTGATTCCACTGCAACAGGCCGACCTGCTGGCGATGGAGCTCGACGAAGACCTGCTCGATGCCGTTCTCGAAGCGCAGCGCATGAAAAAACATGGCGCGCTGCGGCGACAGAAACAGCTCATCGGTAAGCTGATGGGACGCATCGACCCCGAACCGATTCGCGCGGCGCTGCAACGGCTGCACCGCAGTTGAAGGTGTTAGAATCCCAGCATGAGCATTGACGTCGGCATCATCATGGGTTCGCGCTCCGATTGGGAGACGATGCGCCATGCCTGCAACACTCTCGACCGGCTCGGCGTCGCCTACGAGGCAAAGGTCGTGTCCGCGCACCGCACGCCGGACCTCCTGTTCGAATACGCCGGCTCCGCCGTCGAACGCGGCCTCAAGGTCATCATCGCCGGCGCCGGCGGCGCCGCTCACCTGCCCGGCATGACGGCGTCGAAAACGCGCGTGCCCGTGCTCGGCGTGCCGGTCCAGTCGAAGGCACTCAATGGCATGGACTCGCTGTTGTCGATCGCGCAGATGCCTGCGGGTGTGCCGGTTGGCAGCATGGCCATCGGGCGCGCGGGCGCCGTCAACGCCGCGTTGCTGGCGGCCGCGATCCTGGCGAACGACGACGCGAACGTAGCGGCAGCGCTGGACCAGTACCGCAGCGATCAAACCGACAAGGTACTGGGCGACAGCGATCCGCGTACCTGATCGCATGCGCATCGGCATTGTCGGCGCCGGCCAGCTCGGCCAGATGCTCGGTTTCGCGGCCCGGGACCTCGATATCGAATGCCGCTTCGTGGACCCCTCGGACAACCCGCCGGCGGCGTCATGTGGCGAGGTGATCCGGGCGCCGTTCGACGACCCTGCCGCCCTCGCCGCTCTCGCCGCAAGCTGCGACGTCGTGACGTACGAGTTCGAGAACGTGCCGGTCGATGCGCTGCGGGCGATCGAAGCCGAAGTTCCGGTATATCCGCCCGCCGACGCGCTGCGGCATGCGCAGGATCGGCTCGACGAGAAGCTGCTGTTCGGTCGACTCGGCATCCCGTTGCCGGGGTTTCACGCGATTCACACGCGCGACGACCTGGACACGGCCCTCGGCAAACTGGGCCTGCCCATGGTCGTCAAGACGCGCCGCCTCGGTTACGACGGCAAAGGCCAGTTTGTGGTGCGCGAGCGCGCCGATCTCGATTCCGCCTGGGCGACGCTCGGTACCGTCGCGCTCATCGCCGAACAATGGGTCGACTTCGACTACGAAGTCAGCTGTATCGGCGTACGCAACGTTGGGGGCGACATCGCGATCTACCCGCTGAGTCGCAACGTCCATCGCGACGGCATCCTGAGCACATCGCGCTCACCTGTCGACGCACCTTCCCTCGCCGACAAGGCCGACGACTACACGAGGCGCCTGCTCACCAACCTCGACTACGTCGGCACGCTGGCGCTCGAGCTGTTCGTCCGCGATGGCGAACTACTGGCCAATGAATTCGCGCCGCGCGTACATAATTCGGGGCACTGGACCATCGAAGGCTCCGATACCAGCCAGTTTGAGAACCACCTGCGCGCGATCACCAATGCCCCGCTCGGATCCACGGCCAGCCGCGGCCATGCCGGCATGGTCAACCTGATCGGGCAGATTCCGGACGCCGCACGTGCGCTCCCGCACGGCGTGCTGCATGACTACGGCAAGGCGCCCCGGCCGGGGCGCAAGCTCGGACACATAACCATAACGACCCGCACCGGCGAGGAACGCGACGCTCTGCTCGACATAATAGAGCGAAATGTGACGCAGTACGCCTGAGGACGCGGGCCCGTGTCATAGGCTGGAACACGAAAAAGCAGGTAAACTGGGACGACATGTCTTACCTGAGTCACTTCAATCTCGAGGACCAGCCGTTCCGCCTGACGCCGGATCCGGACTACCTGTACTGGAGCAAGCAGCACGCTCGCGCCAAGGCTTACATGGAGTCGACGATCTGGCTTGCCGACGGCTTCGTCGTGATTACGGGCGAAATCGGCTCGGGCAAGACGACCTTGCTGCAGTCGTTCCTGGCTGAACTCGACAACGATGTCGTCTATGCCGTCGTCTCGCAGACGCAGCTTACAGCCACGCAATTTCTGCAAGCCGTGCTTACCGAGTTCGGATTCAAGCCGTTTAAAATGCGCAAGGTCGAGCTGCTCGACATGCTCAACATGTTCCTGATCGAGCAATACTCGAACGGGAAGAAAGTCGTTTTGATCGTCGACGAGGCACAAAACCTGTCGCGCAAGGTGCTCGAGGAGATCCGCCTCATGTCGGGCATCGAGACACACAAGGAAAAGGTGCTGCGGATTATCCTCGCGGGCCAACCCGAATTGCGAGACAAACTTGAAACCCCGGGGCTCAAGCAGTTGGTGCAGCGCGTGCGGCTGCGTTTCCACCTTGGTCCGCTCGACCGCCGGGAGACCCGCGAGTACATCGAGCATCGCCTCGAAGTCGCCGGCTGCGACAAGAAAGACCTCGTCGTGGAACAGTGCTTCGAAATGATTCATCGTTACACGGGCGGCGTACCGCGTCTCATCAATACGCTGTGCGATTCGGCGCTGCTGTGCGCATTTGCCGACGGCAGAGATTCGGTCACGCCCGCTGACATCGCGTCAGCCGTCGCCGAGCTCGACTGGCAAGAGCACGAGAATTCGACGGGCGTTCACGAGAAGATGCGTGAGATCGAACAACGCGATCCGGAGTCTTCTCATATAACGCGCATCGAGGTACTCGCGGACGGCGAAATTGTCGATGATCTTTCGTTCGAGCCGGGCCGCGTCATCGTCGGGCGCTCGCCCGACAACGAGATCTTCATCAGAAGCAAATTCGTCAGCCGTCACCACGCACAGCTGGTCAGCAATGACGACGGCTGTGTTATTGAAGACCTGAACAGCACTAACGGCGTATTCCTCGGCGAAAGGCAGGTCAAGAAGTATCGGCTGCAGGACGGCGACGTCGTCTCTGTCGGCGTGCACGAACTCGTCTATCACGATCTGCGCACGCCCGAGGGCGTTGCCGAAGACGAACCGGAACCGGAAGACCTGGATGCGGAAGACTCGCGCATTGAAGAACCAGGCGAGCACGAATTCGACGAAGAACAGTCGGATGAAGACGAATTCGAGGAGTCAATCGAAGGTGAGATTCCGATTGACAAGCAGGAGACTGCCTGAGCGCGGCTACTGATCCTGCCGCTGACCTCCGCGGCGGCGGTCGGCGCGATGGTCGCGTCGCTTAAGCAGTACCACGAGACCTGCGACCAGGCACAGAAAGCCCACGACGAATCCGATCGTGTCCCAATACCAGTAATTCAGGTACATCGACAGGCCGAGCGCGCACGCGCCCAGGACCAGGTAGATGTAAGGGAGGCTTTCGTAGATCGGCTTGGATAGCCACATGTCGTTATCGTTAAATTCCCCGTGGCCGTTTCATTCTCCATACGAGCGCACACATGTAAAGCGCCCAAATAGCAAAGACCCGGCGAAAAGCCGGGTCTTGCGTTCAATGCGCGTCTGTCGAGCGCGTGATTCGGTTCAGTTGCGAACCCAGTAAAACAGCCTGATCAGGCGGGCCAACAAGCCGTTCGTCAATCCGTCAACGGCGAGATCGGGCTCGAAATTGTCGTTGTCACTGCGCAGCCGTTGTATGAACTGTTGCGTGCCGGGGTCCATCTCGAATTCGGTCATTGTGCTATCAAATGCCATCGTCGTGTTCCTCCATGAGACAGGCTAACCTTACGTCGCTGGAATATCGGGCGCAGTGAGCTGCCTCACAATGTGCGTGAAGAACACCGAAATTACGGCTTATGTAAATGAAAAATAGGGGTCGGACCTTTTTAACAATCCCGTCGCCCGGAAAGGCTCAACAGCTTTCGGGGAAATGTTAAAAAGGTCTGACCCCAATTAAGCAGTGCCGCCGACGGTTAGCTCGTCGATCTTGAGCGTTGGCTGACCGACGCCGACCGGAACGGACTGTCCCTCCTTGCCACAGGTGCCGACGCCCGTGTCGAGTTCCAGGTCGTTGCCGACCATCGAGATCTTGTGCAGTACCTCCGGCCCGTCGCCGATAAGCATCGCGCCCTTGACCGGCGTCGTAATCTTGCCCTTCTCGATGAGATAGGCCTCGCTTGCGGAGAAAACGAACTTGCCGGACGTAATGTCGACCTGCCCACCGCCGAAGTTCGGTGCGTAGATTCCCTTGTCGACGGACGCGATGATGTCGTCGGCGTCGTATTTGCCCGCCAGCATATAGGTGTTCGTCATACGCGGCATGGGTACGTGCGCAAACGACTCGCGTCGCCCGTTGCCGGTCGGGTCGACGCCCATGAGGCGGGCGTTGAGCTTGTCCTGCATGTAGGCGCGCAGGATGCCATTTTCGACGAGGACGGTGTTCTGCCCCGGCGTCCCTTCGTCATCCACGGCCAGTGATCCGCGACGGTTCGCGATCGTCCCGTCGTCGACGATCGTGCACTGCTCCGACGCCACCTTCTGCCCGAGGCGTCCGCTGAACGCCGATACGCCTTTGCGGTTGAAGTCGCCCTCTAGCCCGTGACCGACGGCCTCGTGCAGCAGGATACCGGGCCAGCCCTTGCCGAGGACGACGGGCATCGTGCCCGCCGGCGCCGGCTGCGCCTCCATCTGCACGACGGCCTGGCGTACTGCCTCCCGCGCATACTCGACAGGCAAATCCCCGTCGACGAAGTACGAGAGAGACGTGCGCGCACCGCCGCCGGCATAGCCCTGTTCACGCCGACCGTCTTCCTCGAGGATGACGCTGACGTTGAGACGGATGAGCGGCCGCACATCGGCGGCCATCGTGCCGTCGGATGCGGCTACCAGGACGAGGTCCTGGCTACTGGCGAGGCTGACGATCACCTGCTCGACCCGCTTGTCGAGCGCGCGCGTCGCCGCATCGAGTTCCAGCAACAGGTTCGTCTTTGCGTCGTCGTCGATACTCGTCGTCGGATCGGTCGATGCGTAAAGGCTGGGCGGGGCGGCGCTGCGCCATGCCTGCACGCTTTTCTCCTGGCCCTGGCGTGCGATCGCGCGCGCCGCACGCGCCGCCGACTCCAGCGCCGGCAACATCAGCTCGTCGGAATAGGCGAAGCCCGTCTTTTCGCCACTGTTGGCGCGCACGCCGACGCCCTGGTCGACACTGAAGCTGCCCTCGCGCACGATTCCGTCTTCGAGCGTCCAGCTTTCCTGCCGGCTGACCTGAAAATAGAGGTCGGCATAGTCCACGCCGCCGCGCATGACGCTACCCAGCGTCGTGGCAAGCTGTTGCTCGCCGAGCCCGGCGGGCTCCAGCAGGCGGTGCATGACCGCGTCGATCGGACTGTTCTTGCTCAAATGGCCTGGTTTCCTGTCAGGACAGACGACGGTTAGACAGCGCGGGAAATTCACCGCGCAACTTGGTGGGCAGACCAGGCTCGATATCCGCGGCGACAACCTCGTTGCCTTGCGGCCGCTCGGCCAGGATACGTCCCCAAGGATCGCAGATCAGCGAGTGCCCGTAGGTCGAACGATTGTCCGGGTGGGAGCCATATTGCCCGGGTGCGATGACATATGCCAGATTTTCTATCGCGCGGGCGCGCAGCAACGTGCACCAATGCGCCTTGCCCGTCGTCACCGTGAAGGCGGCCGGAACCGTGAACAGCGTTACGCCCTCATCGACCAGTCTCCGGTACAGCTCCGGAAAGCGCAGGTCGTAGCAAATGCTCAGGCCGAGCCGGCCCGCCGGCGTATCGACGGCAACCACTTCGTCGCCCGGGTACATCGATGCCGACTCGCGGTAAGACTCGCCTCGATCCACGAGGTCGACATCGAACAGGTGGATCTTGCGATACAAAGCGCGTTGCTCGCCCTGATCGTCGTACACGGGGCAGGCGCCGAAGACGCGGCCATTACCGATGTCGGGCGAGACCAGCGGCATGCTACCCGCAACGACCCACAGGCCGTGCTGCGCAGCCGTCGTCGCCAGGAAGGACTGGATCGGCCCGTCGCCGGGCTCCTCCGCATACTTCGCCTTGTCCTTGCCATGCTCGGGCATCAGCGCAAAATTTTCCGGCAGCGCCGCGAGCGTGCAGCCGTCGGCGGCGGCCTCGGCAAGCAGTCGCCCGGCCAGTTCGAGGTTGGCCGGCACGTCGGAGCCGCTGTTCATCTGTATCGCTGCTACACGCATGTCAGTCCTGGCTGGTCTCTGCGAGACACCCGGCGAGCTCACCGAAGCGCACGAACTCGTCCGACGTCACCGATTCGATCACGGGCTCGTCCCAGGACCCCGACATACCGTAGAAGACCTGGCTGGCCTCGGACAGCGGCTCCTTGAAGATCTGCGAGAAGATAAATGCGGCGGCCGCGCCCGGCGGCCCACCGACCACGGCGCCCACCAGCGGCAGCGTGTCGCCGACATGGGCACTGATGACGGCGCCCTGCTCGTACTCGCTCGCTACGAGATCGACCTGCCCGACGATACCGACGTTGGCAGACGCTCCCTCCAGCGACAGGTCGCAGGTCGAGGCGATACCGTCTTCAATATTGAACTGCCCGGCGATACTGTCGTAGCGAAAGCCCTTGGCGAAAACATCGCGAAAATCGAGCGACAGGCGTCGCGGCAAGGCTACGAAGCTGACGAGACCGACCATGCGGCCTGCGCCCGGGTCGACCTCCTCGAGTTCACCTTCCTCGAGCCGCATGCGCACTTCGCCGTCGAGTGAATCGAGGAACTGCGCGCGCGGCCCGCCACCCCAGCCGACGTCCAGGTCTATCCTCATCGACCTGCCGCTAATGCCCTGCGCGAAATCGAGGCGGCCCATCGCCGTGCGCACGTCGTTGCTCGTCAGCGTGGCCGTCACGCTGGTCCGGCTGCCAAGCGCTTCGGCCTCGTCAATGACCCAGCGAGCCTCGCCCGTGATCGCGAACGAGGCGTCCTGCACGCTGAGCGTCTCGGTTGCGAGGCCGCCTTCGGTGCGCACGAGGTTGACCTCCACCGCCCCGAGATAGCGCTCGCCGAGGGCGAAATCCGCGGCGCTCAGTCGGATCGGCGGGAGCGAGCGCGGGTCAAGCTCGGACTCCGAGGGCGGTGCTGTCTCGTCGCCCGGCAAGTGCATGCGCTCCATCTCGATGACCATTTCGCGATCCGAGCCGAAGTCGTAAGGCACGAACACGGATCCCGTCACATCGTCTCCCTCGAGCTGCACGAGCCAGTCACGCGCACTGCGGTCGACACGCACGCGGTGCCCTTCGAGGTGCTGCCCGATGGCGTAGAAGTTGTCGACCAGCATGTCGACCGAACGGATGAGCGATGCGGCGCCCGAGGCGTCCTCGCGTGACGTCGACAGGCTGAGCCAGTCGTCCAGGCGTATTGTGTCGGTGCGGCCACGCAGGTGCAGGCCGCGCGTCTCGGCCGTTTCGATGTCGCCGCCGCCGGCCATGACCACGCCGCGATCGAAATCCCAGTTGCCTTCGGGCCGCGAGAACTCGATCAGCCAGGCGATGTCGTCTCCGATCATGCCGCCGCTCGCGATTCGTTCACCACCCGGCAGGAAGCGGACTTCGCCACGCAGCGTCCGTACCTCATCGGCCAACTTGTCCAGGGGCTCGGGGACGACCGACGCCACGCCCTCCAGCGTACTCGTGATCTGTACCGCGAACGGCTGCCGCTCGCCTTCACCTCCGCGCGGGAACAGGATGCGCGCCTCGTACTCGGCCTGCCCCTCTATGAGCCCCTCCAGCGGCACACCGAGTTCCTCGAAAAGCCCAGTCGCCGTTGCGACGCCGGTCGCCGTCGCGACGGCGAAGTACTGCGGGTCGTCGCCGGTGCCGATGCGCAGGTCGACCTCCTCGCCGAGGAAGCGCGCACCGAGCGAGTCGCCCGCAATACTGTCGCGCGTGATCCGCAGTTCGCCGATGAAGTCGGTCAAGGGTGCACCGAAACCCTCGATCTCGAGCGTGCCGTTGTTGCTGCGCAACAATCCGTCGACCGTCGCAGACTTGGTGTCGCGCAGCGGCACGGTCAGGTCGAGCCTGAACGATGCATCGCCCGCCATCGACAGGCGCTCGAGATTGCCGCCCGTGAAGCCGTTGATGGGGCTCTGGACTGCGAACCGGCGCAGGGTTTCGAGCGTTCCGCTCGTCAGTGCGTCGATAGTCAGAACAGGATTGCGCAGGTCCGCAATCTCGATGTTCGCATCGACGGCCACATTGCCGGCATGACTCGAGCGGTTACGCACCGAGTACAGGCGCATGCCGTCCAGAACGATGTCCACCTCGGCCTGCTCGGCGGCGGGCCATTGCGGCTGGTACCTGAGCGTCAGGTTGCGCGCGGTTCCCTCGACGAGAAAGCGGCCCTCGCCATCATCGAAGGGGAACTTGTCGAGCGGGCCGCGCAGGCGCACCGTGCCGCGATCGATCGAGCCGGCTACCATCGCGCGCTGGAACCAGTTGTACAGCCGCTCCTTCATGAGAAGGCGCGGCAAATAGCGCAGCATGTCATTGACGTCACCGATCCTGTACGTCGTCGTAAGGTCGATATTCGGCGCACCCCCGCTTGAGTCCAGGATCAACTCGAAGCCGCTGCGACTGTCGAACACGGGATTGGCAATGTCGATGCCGTCAGAGAGAATCGTGGTGCGCTCGCCGCTCCGCCGCCACAGCAAGGTCCCGCTTGCCGCGGCAATGTCGACCGGTTCGGTCATGGCCTGCGGCAGTTCGATGATCAGGTCGCGTGAACGAAGTTCGAGACGTCCGCCGGCACGATCCCCGTTGATATAGCCCGTGAATCCGCGCATCCCGGGTCGCTCGTTGCCCGCCGCGAAACCAACGTCATCCAGGTCGGCTTCGACACGGAAAGCCGGGGCTTCTCCGCCGAGACCGGAAACCGTGACACCGAGCCCGCGAATCTCGCCGCTCGGCGCCAGCGCCTGGAGCTGTTCACGGCGTTCCTGCGGCAACAATGGCAACAGCAGCACGTTGTCGTCGAGATTCAGGTAGGTCGCCCGCAGGTCGAGCATCTCGATCCCGCCATCGGCATCGGTCCCGGCCTCCGCACGCAGGGACGATTCCGGCCACACGTGATCCTCGGTGGCGATGACGAGGTCCTCGGCCGCGACGAGCCAGCCGTCGAGGGACCGGTCGAGCTCGATGCGTCCGCCGACTTCGAATTCCTTACCGTTGACGAGTCCGACGTCGAACAGGTCGATACCCGCCGTCGCACGCCTGACGGAGCGATCCGCGACGACGAGCGATAGGTCAATGTCGCCCTCGCCGGCCACGACGAGTTCGCGCGACACCGGGTGCAGTTGCGCCCACCCCCCGAGCGAGAGATCGTCGCCGTCGAGCGTAATGTCCCAGTTGCGCTCCTCGGGCGGCACGTCGAGCAGCTGAGTCGCCGACATGCGAACCTGGCGGCCCAGGTCGTCCGGAAGACGCACGCTGGCGTCGAACGCAAGCCGCCGCTCGTCGATATTCACCTGCGCGCGCGGCACGCGGAAAACGCGCGGCCTCACGTCCTCGGGCTGCAGGAACTGAATAACGATGTCCTCGCCGACCAGCGTGATGTCCTCGAAGGAACCGCCGCCGGATCCACGTAGCGGCAGGTCCTCGAGCGCCATGCCCTGCACCCACCAGCCGCCTCCTTCCAGCTGCCGCACCTCGATGCTCGTTTCGCGGATGGCGACATGGTCGACGACGACCGCCCGGTCGAACACGAGCTTGCCCACGGCAACGCCGATGCTGACGCGGTCGGCGGCGACGACGCGAATGTCATTGTCGAGGAGCACCAGCTCGGCGTCGTAGAACTCGAGCTCGGGCCCGCTCAGGCCCCAGCGGGCGTTCATGCCCGAGAACTCGACCTGCATGCCAATCGCATCGCTGGCCCAGGCCTTTATCTGATCCTGGTACTCGGGCAGGCGCGGCAGGAACAGGCGAAACAGGCCAACGACTATAGCCAGCAGGATCGTCACTGCCGCCAGCGAGTAGCCGGTGATCTTGAGTAACTTTTTGAGAAAGCGTCTCATTACCGCAATTGCCTACATCAGCACGACGTCGAACTGGTCCTGTTGATAAAGGGCCTCTGTCTGCAGACGTATCGACTTGCCCGTTTGTTCCTCGAGTTCCGCCAGGCTGCGCGCCTGCTCGTCGAGCAGCAGCTCGATGACGTCCTCATTCGCGAGCACCATGACCTCGTCAAACTCGAATTGCCGCGACTGGCGGATGATTTCGCGAAAGATCTCGAAGCACACGGTCTCGGCCGTCATTACGAAGCCGCGCCCATCGCATGACGGGCAGTCCTCGCACAATATGTGCTGCAGACTCTCGCGCGTGCGCTTACGCGTCATCTCGACGAGACCGAGCGGCGACACCGGCGTGATCTGGTGCCGCGCATGATCGCGGCTCAAGGACTGCTCGAGCACGTGCAGCACGTTGTCGCGGTGGCCGGCCTCTTCCATATCGATGAAATCGATGATGATGATGCCGCCGAGATTGCGCAGGCGCAGCTGCCGTGCGATCGCCACAGCCGCTTCGAGGTTGGTCCTGTAAATCGTCTCCTCGAGATTGCGATGCCCGACATATCCGCCCGTGTTGACGTCGATGGTCGTCATCGCTTCCGTCTGGTCAAAAATCAGGTAGCCGCCCGACTTGAGCGGGATATTGCGATCCAGCGAGCGCCTGATCTCGTCCTCGATGCCGTGCAGGTCGAATATCGGCCGGCGCCGCTGGTACAGCTCGAGCGCCGGACCCGCGTCCGGCAGGTAGGTCTGTGCGAATTCCTGCATGGCCTCGAAGTCGCTCTGTGAATCGACGAGGATGCGTTCGACGTCGCTCGTCACCATGTCCCGCAGGACCCTGAGCGGCAGCGACAGGTCCTCGTGTACCAGACTTTTTACACGACTCTTGCTGAAGCGCTCCTTAACGACGTCCCAGAGCTTCAGCGAATAGCGAAGATCGGCGGCAAGCGCTTCGGGTTCGCAGCCCTCGGCAACCGTGCGCACGATCGCGCCGCACTCGAGATCGTGCTCCGTCAGCAGCGCCTCGGCCATCAGGCGCAGGCGCTCGCGTTCGTCTTCGTCCTCGATGCGTGCGGACACGCCGACCGTATTGCTCTTCGGCAACAGCACGAGGTGCCGCGAGGGTAGCGTCACCCAGGTCGTCAGTCTTGCGCCCTTGTTGCCGAGCGGGTCCTTGACGACCTGCGCCATGATCTCGTCACCTTCGCGCACGAGTTCGCGAATGCCCGGCACCTCGTCTCCGTTCTCGCGCCCGTCCGCGCGTGAGATATCCGATGCGTGCAGGAATGCGGTACGCTCGAGCCCGATGTCGATGAACGCCGCCTGCATGCCGGGCAGGACCCGCAGCACGCGCCCCTTGTAGATGTTGCTGATAAGCCCGCGCCGCGCCGCGCGTTCGACGTAAACCTCCTGCAGCACGCCGTTCTCGACCAACGCCGCCCGTACCTCGCTCGGCGTAACGTTGATCAGGATCTCTTCTTTTAGTGACTCGTCCGTCATAAATCGTCATGCGGGGCCAGGATGTCGATGCCCACCGCCTCCAGGAGACCTGCCGTCTCGAACACGGGCAGCCCGACCACGCCCGAATAGCTACCGGCGATGCGCTCGACGAACGCCCCACCGAGGCCCTGGATCGCGTAGGCACCCGCCTTGTCTCGCGGCTCCCCACTTTGCCAGTATGCGAGCATCTCGTCCCGATCGATATCGCGAAAACGCACTTCCGTCTCGGACATCGCGCTCAGCGCGCCGTGTGGCCCGCTGAGCGCCACACCGGTCAATACAGTATGGGCCCGCCCCGCCAGAGATTCGAGCATGGCGAGGCAATCGTCGCGGTCCATCGGCTTGCCGAGCGCCCGACCATCCACGACGACCGCGGTATCCGATCCGATCACGACGTCATCTTGCGGCACCCGGGCCGCCTCGGCCTTGGCGACGGCGAGGCGCAGGACCATCTCGGCCGGCGTTTCCCCGTCCCGCGGCGTCTCGTCGACGTCGACCGGGACGACCGTGAACTCGAGCCCGAGCGAGACGAGAATCTCCCGGCGGCGGGGCGATGTCGATGCGAGGTGCAATAGCGGGGTCCTGTTCACGTCCTGCCCGTCATGCGCGGTGATACGGATGCCCGGATTGGAGCGAGTGCGCGCGGTATAACTGCTCGGCAAGCAGCACGCGCGCGAGTCCGTGCGGCAGCGTGAGCTGCGACAGCGACAACGTAACGTCGGCGCGCTGCCGCACCGCATCGGACACGCCGTCCGGGCCGCCGATGACGAAACAGAGATCGCGGCCGTCCGCCAGCCAGGCCGACAGGCGCGCGGCGAACGCCGCACTGTCGAGTTCGCGCCCGCGTTCGTCGAGCAGCACGACCTGCTCGCCCGACTCCAGCTTCGAGAGAAGCAACTCGCCCTCGGCTTGCACGGCCCGCCGTGAGCGGTCGTTCTTTTGCCGTCGCGCCGTCGCAATGGCATCGAGCCGAAATTTCCACTCGTGCGGCAGGCGCTTCGCGTAGTTGGCAAAGGCGTCGTCCACCCAGGACGGCTGGCGATCACCGACGGCAAGCAGTCGTACGTGCACGGCTCACGCTTCGGTGGCCGTCGCATCCCCGAGCGGGGAAATCGACCAGAGTTTCTCCAGGTTGTAGAACTCACGCACGGCGGGCAGCATCACGTGCACCAGCGTGTCCTGCAGGTCGAGCAGAACCCACTCACCGCCCTCCTCACCTTCTATGCCAATAGGACGATGGCCTGCTTCCCTGGCCTTCTCGGCGACGTTGTCGACGAGTGCTTTGACATGCCGGTTGGACGTGCCGCTGGCAACGACCATGTAGTCGGTCACGGTCGTGGCATCCCGCACGTCGAGGCGCACGATGTCCTGCGCCTTGACGTCTTCGAGCGCTTCGATGACCAGGTCCGTCAGTGCTTCACTATTCATACGTGGTTCTCGCGTAAGTGCAAATCAGGTCTCCTTGTATAGTCCAGTGTTCTCAATTTCGTCGCGCACGGCGTCCGGCATCAGGAATCGCGGATCGCGTCCGGCGGCGACCAGGTCGCGGATCTCGGTCGACGCGATTTCCAGTTGCGTGACGGCGTGAATATGGATAAAGCCATGCG
This sequence comes from Woeseiaceae bacterium, assembly GCA_013042375.1. Lineage (GTDB taxonomy): Bacteria > Pseudomonadota > Gammaproteobacteria > Steroidobacterales > Woeseiaceae > UBA1847. Next base: position 15,326 of record JABDQH010000056.1, on the reverse strand, counting down.
TCGTATTGTGCAGGTCGTCAACGCGATGCGTCCCGTGCTCGGCAACGAGCTCGCCCAGCTCCCCGATGTCGGGCGCTTTCCAGCCGGGCCGGTGTGCGACGACGATGTGGGCGAAATCGAGTATTTCGTCCCAGCGGTGCCAGCCCGTCAGGCCGAGGAATGCGTCCATGCCAACGATCAGCCCGAGCGAGCGATTGGTGTGCTCCTCGCGCAGCGTCTGCAGCGTATCGACCGTGTATGAAGGCCCCCCGCGGCGCAGCTCCCGGTCGTCTGCCACGAAGCCGTCCTGTCCGGCTATCGCCAGTTCGACGAGCCGCAAGCGTTGTGCAGAGGTGGCGTAGGTGACGCCGCGATGCGGCGGGTCGCCGCAGGGCACGAAACTCACTTGCTCGAAACTGAGTGCCTGCAGCATTTCGAAAGCCGATCGCAGGTGGCCATAGTGAACCGGGTCGAACGTGCCGCCGAAAACGCCGATCGGCCTCATGCGCGCGCCATGCCGATCACGATGTCAGCGGCCATCTGCCACGGGTCCCCGTAACGCTGCCCCTTGGCCGCCGCATCCGCGCGTCCGCTGGCCTTGAGCATGCGATGGAAAGCGCCGCGCTGGTGGCGACCGATGCAGCTGCGAACGAGTCCCTGGCGGCTGTTCCAGACGCGCGCGGCGCGCATGGCGCTGCCGAGGTCCGTACCCTGCCTGATCGCATCGTCGAGCGTAGCCAGCGAACGCAGTTCGCGCGTCAATGCCCACATGACGATGACGGGCTCGACGCCTTCGGATCTCAGGCCGCCGAGAATTTTCACGGCGCGCGGCGCATCGCCGGCCATCGCCGCATCGGTCAGCTTGTAGACGTCATAGCGGCTGCTGTTCGCGACCGCGTCCTCGACATCCCGCGCCGTCACCCTGCCCTCGCCGAGCAGGAGACGCAGCTTTTCGATTTCCTGGCCGGCCGCGAGCAGGTTGCCCTCGACACGATCCACGATCATCGACACGGCTTCGCGATCCGGCTGCAAACCGGCCTTGCGCATGCGGCTGGCAATCCAGCCGGGCAATTCGCGCAATCCGATCGGCCAGACGGCAAGGCTCACGCCTTTTTGCTCGAGCGTTTTGGCCCACTTCGACTTCGCGGCGCCGGCGTCGAGCTTCGGTCCCGTAACGATGAACAGCAGCTCGGGTCCCGCCTGCCCGGCGAGATCGACAATCGCCTGACCCCCGACACGGCCGGGCTTGCCCGTCGGCAACCGCAGCTCGACGATGCGCTGCTCGGCAAACAGGGACATGTTGCCCGTCGACGCGGTCAGCTGGTTCCAGTCGAATCCTGTCGTTGCAACGTGCAGCTCGCGATTACCGAAGCCACGCTCGATTGCGGCTTTGCGGATGTCATCGAGCGCCTCCGCGACGAGCAGGTGCTCGTCGCCGGTAACGAGGTAGCAGGGAGCGAGCGAATTCTTGAGATGCGACGACAACTGGTTGGCGCGGATCTTCAAACAAAGCGCTCCACATGGATCGATTCGCTTTCGAGCAGTACCGGAATGCCGTCATTGACGGGATACAGGCGCTTGCCGTCTTCGGTCACGAGCGCCTCTGTGAGCGGTGCGGCCAGCGCGACGCCTTCGAGCGTCGTTACGTCTCCGGCCTCGATCGCCCGGTTTAGCTTCTCGAGCTTGTCTTTTTCCAGCACTGACAGACGCTTGTGCGTCACCGGGCAGCGCAGTATGGCGAGCAGATGTTTATCCATGCGCCCTATTGTAGCGCCTTAGCCCATCCTGAGCACTTCCGCGAGCTCGCTATTGCTACTGCGTTGCGCCGCCGCCAGCAGCATAGCCCGGTCTTCGGCCAGCGGCCTGAATCCCGGGTCTTCGAGACGACAGCGCATCGCCACCTTGAGCGCGGTCGCCTCCTCGCCATGCCGCAGCGCATCGTGCACGTAGTGCTGCCCGAAGAACAGCGCAGGCACATTGTTCTCCCATTGCAGCATGCGTCCGAAGTACCAGGCCCAGGCCCCGGCGGGATCCGGGTCCCTGGCGATCTCGGCAAGGATGTGGCGAAAACCGCCTTCCCGGTTGTCGCGACTGATGAACCCGTAGGCATGGCCGAGCACGCCGACGCGGCGCTTCTCGACATCGCCAGCGATCTCATCGGCGGTTTTTTCCAGCGGTTCGGGAATGCCGATTTCCTCGAACAGGTTGTAGGGCTCGATCAGGCTGCCCAGTAAAGAGGCATAGGCGAACCAGAGATACATCTGGATGAAGCTGGCCAACATCGAGGGCAATGCGTTACCGAGGTATGCGAGCCATCCCGCGAGCTCGGCAAATACGATCGCGATCCAGAGCGTGCCGCCGCAACGCTCGAGCAGGCGCAGGATTGCGACCGGATTGATGCTTTGCAGGGGCGAGCGGGTAACGGCGAGCACCGCGAGTGATGCCGGAAAGACGATACTCACGAGTACGGATACGGCGGTCGACCACGCGATGCCGAAGGCGTCATTGGCCGCAACGATAATCCACCCGAACAACAGGACGAGTGCTGCCGGAAAAAGATTCCAGCCGTCACCGAACACGCTGAAGAACTCGATCCCCGGCGTTTCCGGCGCCGCGCCGCGCGCCCTCGCTTCGAGCACCATCATCAAAAAGCGCACCACGGCCAGCAGCACGAAGGCCATGAGGAACAGGCCCAGCAGGCCACCCCACGCGGCAAATGCGGTCAGCAACCAGAATACGATCAGCGGGACCAGCACGGCGGCTGACGTCAGCGGATACAGGATCGCCTGGATCAACTTAAGGGGCGTCATTGCCCTCCCCCCTGGAACCCGGCACAGGATCGTAGCCCGAGCCTCCCCAGGGATGGCAGCGCCCGATGCGCTGCAGCGCGAGCCAGCTACCCTTGAGTGCGCCGTGCACCTGCAGCGCCTCGATCGCGTACGACGAACAGGTCGGCTGGAAGCGGCAGTTGCCGCCGAGCCAGGGCGAAATCGCGACGCGGTAGAGACGCACGAGACCGATCAGCGGCCGGGCCAACGCGCGGCTGACCGCGTTGGGCATCAGGCAAGCGCCTCGGTGGCGAAGCGGCGAATGGCCGCGAGCATCGAGCTCAGTCCGGTACTGCGCGTCGGGCTGAGGTGGCTCTGCAGCTCGAGCGCTGCGACGAAATCCGGCGGCGTATCGAGAATATCCTGCGGCTCACGCCCGCTGTACACGCGCAGCAGCAATGCGATCAGGCCCGAAACGATCGCGGCATCGCTGATTGCCTGGAAATAGAGGCGGCCGTCACGCTGCTCCGGCACGAACCACACCTGCGACTGGCAGCCCCGAATACGGTTTTCCTCGGTGCGCTGGTCCTCGGGAAACTCGGGGAGCCGCCGCCCAAGATCGATCAGGTACTGGTAACGGTCCATCCAGTCGTCGAACAGGCTGAATTCCTCGACGATCTCCCGCTGCGCTGCCGCGACTTCGCTGCTCATCGGCCTTACCCCGTGCGTCGCCAGGTCGTGCCGGTGGGCCCGTCCTCTATCGCGATGCCCATGTCGTGGAGCTGGTCGCGGTAGCCGTCGGCCGCCGCCCAGTCCTTGTTGGCGCGCGCCTCGTTGCGCTTCGCGATCAGCGCCTCGATCTGATCGGACGGGACCTCGCCCTCGACGTGCCCGGCAAACCATTCCTCGGGGTCGTTGCCGAGCAGACCAATGAGATCGCCCGCCGCATACATCTGTGCGGCAAGCGCTTCCTGCTCGACCGGGTCGTCCGTCTTGTTGAGGCTGCGCGCCAGCGCGAAAAACACGGCCATGGCCCGGGGCGTATTGAGATCGTCTTCGAGCGCCTCGATCAGCGCCGCGGGCACTTCGGCCGCAGCGCGCGCCGCCTCCGATACCTCGATCCCGCGCACGGCGCCGTAAAGGCGGTCGAGCATGCGTCGCGCCGACTCGATGGTCTCACCCGACCAGTCGAGAGGCTGACGATAATGCGCGCTCAGCAGCGCGAGGCGGATCACCTCGCCCGGCATCTTCTCGAGCAGGTCGTGAACGAGCAGTACGTTGCCGAGCGACTTCGACATCTTGGTCTGGTCGATGCTGAGGAAGCCGTTGTGCAGCCAGTAGCGCGCGAACGGCGCTCCGCCGTGGGCACAGCGCGACTGCGCGCATTCGTTTTCGTGATGCGGAAACACGAGGTCCTGGCCGCCCGCGTGAATGTCGATCGTATCGCCGAGGTGCTTCTCGGCCATGGCCGAACACTCGATGTGCCAGCCCGGGCGCCCGCGCCCCCACGGCGAGTCCCAGCCGGGTTGCCCGTCCTCGGACGGCTTCCACAACACGAAATCCTGCGGCGCCTTCTTGTACGGCGCCACTTCGACGCGCGAACCGGCGATCATCTCCCTGAGATCGCGTTTCGAGAGTTCGCCGTAGGCCTCGTGTGACTCGACGTTGAACAGCACGTGGCCGTCTGCTTCGTAGGCATGGCCCGACTCGATGAGCGAGGCAATCATCGCGATCATGACGTCGATGTGTTGCGTCGCGTACGGCTCCACATCCGGCGGCTGTACGCCGAGGGCCGCCATGTCTTCATTATAGATACGCGCGTACTTCGCCGTGATTTCCTCAATAGGCCTGCCCGACTCGAGCGACGCTGCGATGATCTTGTCATCGACATCCGTGATGTTGCGCGCAAAAGTCAGCCGGTAGCGCCGCCGCAGAACGCGCGCGAGCAGGTCGAACACGACGGCCGGGCGCGCATTGCCGATATGCGCGTAGTTGTAGACGGTCGGCCCGCACAGGTACATCGTCACCTCCCCATCTTTGAGGGGCTGGAACGCGACCTTGCGACCCTGCAGGGTGTCGTGCAGCTGTATCGTCATAAACCGAATCTTACCAATATTGCCGAGCACTGCTACGCTAGGTATTCTTCCCGGCCCGTTGCTAACGAGTATTCCGATGTCTGGCGTTGCCGTTCGTTTTCAAGCCCGTGCGTCCATCGAACAGGTCGAGGAAGGCAACGACCTGGCGCCAAAGTTCGACGATCGCGGCCTGATCACCGTGGTTACGACCGACTTCGAGTCGGGCGAGCTGCTCATGCAGGGTTACATGAATGCCGAGGCCCTGCAGCTGACGATTGCGACCGGCGAGGCGCATTACTGGAGCCGCAGCCGCCAGGTGCTGTGGCACAAGGGCGCGACCAGCGGGCTGGTGCAGGCGGTGCGGGAGCTGCTGATCGACGACGACCAGGACTGCGTGTGGCTGCGCGTCGACGTCGCCGGCGGCGCGAGCTGCCACGTCGGCTACCGCTCGTGTTTCTACCGCAAAGTGCCGATCGGAGCGGATTTCGACGCCCGGCAGCGAGGCGGCCACGTTGCGCTCGAATGGACCGAAACCGAAAAAGTCTTCGATCCCGAAGAAGTCTACGGCGACGCACCCAATCCCACCATCCTGTAGCTAGAAGGGGCGCTCGGAGTCGTGGCGGCGTTTCTCGCGACGGCGACGGGCGGCCGGCTGCGGCTCGCGGTAGGCAATCGCGCGGGCCTGGAATGCGTACTCGACGGTGCCGATCATCCACAGGAAGTAGCCCGACAGCTCGATGAACTCCTCGATCGCGAGCTTGGTGACGCGCAGGTAGTTCTCGCCGATGATCGACTGCCACAAGGGCTCGTGCCCGACCAGCCGCACGAACACGAACAGGATGACGGCGCCCGAAAAGAGCAGCGTCAGCCCGGGCGACGGCCAGATGCGGGCGAGCGCGATCCTGACCCGCCTGCTGTTGCGATAGGTATAAACGATAACGACCGCGGCGACGACCGCGATCAGCGACTGCCACAGGTTGTCAACGAGGTAGCGGTCGAGAAAATAGTCGGACTCGCGGATCAGGAAAGCGAGGGCCAGGCCACCAAGCGGAATCGCAAGAGGAGCCTGTGAGGGGCAGTAGCGGGCGACCCAGGCCATGACACCGCCGCAGAGCAGCAACATGATCGCCTGGATGATCTCGACCGGGGAGAACTCGCTTGTACCCAGGGCATCGGCATCGGAAACGACGACGTGCAGGCGCAGGCTGCCCGGCGAGGCCAGCTCGAGTTTCGTGATGCCCCACGTGACGAGCGCCACCGCGAGGAAATATGACAAGTAGCGAATCCAGGCCATAAGAGACTATACCCCGCGCCCTGTCAGGCGCGCCTGAGACGCCAGGACGGCTTCCCCGAAGGATCGATAAGGGCTTGTTTTAAAAGAAATTCCCGCGCATCTTCTGCATCGTGCTCGAACCACTCGCGGGTCGTGCCGCGGCGAAAGCTGTAACCCCAGGCATCCATGTCCGCCATGATGCGCTCGCGGCCGACGCCAGCGACAGCATCGGCAAGCAACACCTGCAGGTAACACACGGCGGCTTCCTCGAGATCGTCCCCGCCGGCATCCGTATCAAGCCTGGCACGCCGCCCCTCGTCCATGCAGATGATGTGACTCGCTTCGTGCAGGAACGAATGGACCGGCGTATCCGGCCTGACGTGCACCGACGACCCGAGCACCCCGGCCTCCGGTTCGCCCCAGTAGCTGCCGGTAATGCGTTCACCCGGTCCGTGCATGATGAGTTCGAGACCGAAGCCATCGAGCAGTTCGGCCAGGGCACCGGGCGCAATGTCGGAGACCATGAGTATGTCGCTCAAATCGCCGAGATCTGCTTGAGGACGATGCGCACGAGATCGTCGACGAGCGCCTGGCGAAGCAGCTCCTGCTCGCGCCCCTTGCCCAGTACGAGTGTCGAATCGTAGGTGTAGTCGCGCGTCACGGTCAGTGTTTGTGTCTCGAGGAGATTGTCCCGGCCGTTGTCCAGGGAATACGCGATCGTGTAGTAGACCTCGTACTCCGTCGGCACGTTGCGCGCCGACACCGACAGCACGCGCTGGTCCGTCTCGTCGTAAGAGATCGTCAGCGTCGCCGTGGCGTCGATCGAACTATCGACGATATCGACGCCCGCGGAATCGAGCGCGACACGTAATTCGCGGTAGAACAGCGAGTGACGATCATCCGCCGCGATGTAGGTGCGCTCCATTTCGGGCGGCGTCGCCAGCGCACCCTGTAAATGAAAACCGCAGGCGCCAAGCAGCGCGGCGATCCCGATTGACGCGAACCTATACAACGATATTCACCAGTCGGCCCGGCACGACGATGACCTTGCGGATTTCCTTGCCGTCGACGAAGCGCTGTACGTTCTCATCGGCAATCGCGACCGCCTCGATATCTTCCCGTCCGGCGTCTGCCGGTACCGATACGCGGCCGCGCAGTTTGCCGTTGACCTGCACGACGAGTTCGATCGTGTCGAGCTCGAGGGCCGACTCGTCGACTGCAGGCCATGGCTGGTCCACGACTGCGGAGTCGTGGCCGAGCACGTTCCACAGGGCATGGCAGATATGCGGCGTCATCGGTGACAACATGAGCACGACGGCTTCGAGCGCTTCGTGCACCACCGCACGCCCCTGCTCGGAATCGTCGTCGAAGCGATTTACCGCATTGAGCAGCTCCATCGCGGCCGCGATGGCCGTATTGAAGCTGTTACGCCGACCGATGTCGTCACCAATCTTGGCGATGGTCTGGTGCGTCTTGCGGCGCAGCGCCTTCTGGTCACCGGACAACGCACCCGGATCGGGCGCAGCGGCCTTTCCTGCGTCGACATGATCCATGACTGCGTACCAGAAACGTTTCATGAAACGGTAGCTACCCTGGACGCCCTCGTCCGACCACTCCAGTGACTGCTCCGGCGGCGCGGCGAACATCATGAACAGACGCACGGTATCGGCACCGTACTGCGCAATCAGCTCCTGTGGATCGACGACGTTGCCCTTGTTCTTCGACATCTTCGCGCCGTCTTTGAGCACCATGCCCTGTGTCAGCAGGTTGGTGAACGGCTCCGACACCTCGGTCAGGCCCTCGTCACGCATGACGCGCTGGAAAAACCGCGAGTACAACAGATGCAGGATGGCGTGCTCGATGCCGCCCGTGTACTGGTCGACCGGCGTCCAGTAGGCGGCGCGCTCATCGAGCATCGCATCGGCATCGGGGCAGGCGTAACGCGCGAAGTACCAGGACGACTCGACGAACGTGTCAAAGGTGTCCGTCTCCCGGCGCGCGTCCTTGCCACATTTCGGGCAGGTCGTTGCGACGAATCCGGGCATGTCCTTGAGCGGCGACCCCGCGCCCGTGACTTTTACATCCTCTGGCAGAACCACGGGCAGGTCTTCCTCGGGCACCGGCACAGCATCGCAATCGTCGCAATAGATGATTGGAATCGGCGCTCCCCAGTAACGCTGCCGGGAGACGCCCCAGTCGCGCAGGCGGTAGTTCACGGCGCGGCTCCCCCGACCCGTCTTCTCGAAGTGATTCGCGATGGCGTTGAATGCCGTATCGAAGTCCATGCCGTCGTATTCGCCGGAATTCACGAGCACGCCCTTATCGATATAGGCGCCCTCGCCGATGTCGATGTGCGTGCCGTCCGCCGGCGCGATCACCTGCCTGATCTCGATGTCGTGCTTGCGTGCGAAGTCCCAGTCACGCTCGTCGTGACCCGGCACCGCCATGACCGCACCCGTGCCGTAGCTCATCAGCACAAAATTGGCCACCCACAGGGGTACCTCGTCGCCGGTCAGAGGATGGATCGCCGAGATGCCGAGCGGCATACCCTTCTTCTCCATGGTCTCGAGCGTGGCCTCGGATGCATCCGTCTGCAGGCATTCCTCGATGAAGGCCCGCACGTCTGGCGAGGTCTCGGCGGCCTTCGCCGCCAGCGGGTGTTCGGCCGCAACGGCCATGTAGGTTACGCCCATGAGTGTGTCCGGGCGCGTCGTGTACACGGTCAGCGGTTCGTCCTCGCCCGCGACATTGAAAGACAACTCGACGCCCTCGGAGCGCCCGATCCAGTTGCGCTGCATCGTCTTGACCGAGTCCGGCCAGCCCGGCATGCGATCGAGCTCGTCCAGCAATTCGTCGGCGTAGGCCGTGATCTTCATGAACCACTGCGGAATTTCGCGGCGCTCGACGAGCGCGTCGGAACGCCAGCCACGGCCGTCGATGACCTGTTCGTTCGCGAGCACTGTCTGGTCGACCGGGTCCCAGTTGACGACCGAATTCTTGCGATACACGAGGCCCTTCTCGAACATCTTCGTGAACAGCCACTGCTCCCAGCGGTAATACTCGGGCCTGCAGGTCGTGACCTCGCGCGACCAGTCGTAGCCATAGCCGAGCCGGTCCATCTGCGCACGCATCTCGCCGATATTCCGGTAGGTCCATTCGGCGGGCGGCACGCCGTGCTTGATCGCGGCATTCTCGGCAGGCATGCCGAAAGCATCCCAGCCCATCGGCTGCAGGACATGCATCCCCTGCATGCGCTGATAGCGTGCGATGACATCGGATATCGTGAACACGCGCACGTGACCCATATGCAACTTGCCGCTCGGGTACGGGAACATGGTGAGGCAGTAGAACTTCTGCTTGCCGGGTGCCTCCCCGACTTCGAAACTCCTTGCTTCCTGCCAGTAGCGCTGGGCTTGGGCCTCGATGCTCTCGGGCTTGTAGGGCGTGCTCATGGGTGTCGCTGTTTTTGTCGGGCTGCCAGAGCCCGCAAGCGTATCAGAGGTGGGCGCGATTGCGAATCCAGAACGCGGCGAGGGTGACGATGCATAGCCAGATGATCGGCCAGTTACCGAGAGTGACGTATGGCGTCGCTCCGCGCCATGCCCTGATGTTTCGCGTCATGAGCTCAGCTTCGTGTTGTTTGCCGACCTCGAGCAAGGCGCCATCGGCACCGATGAAGGCGCTGATGCCCGTGTTGGTCGAGCGCACGGCCGGGCGTCCGAACTCGAGCGAACGCATGCGCGCGATCTCGAGATGCTGGTGCGGCGCGATCGAATCGCCGAACCAGCCGTCGTTGCTTACGTTGATGAGCATGCCGGCCTCCGGCAATGCATAAAGCTGCTCGGCACCGTAGGCGTCCTCGTAACAGATCGCCACGCCGAATCGGGTGCCGTTCGCCGCGACGAGGAGCGGCTGGAGGTCGTCACCCTTGGCAAGGTCGGAATGCGGCAGGTTCTGCATTTTCATCCAGTTGCGCACGCTGGGCGGCACTGGGAAGTACTCGCCGAAGGGCACGAGATGGCGCTTGCGGTACCTCTGGCGCTGCGCCGTGCCCAGGAGCAGTACGCTGTTATAGATACGCCCATCGACATCACGCCCGACACTCCTCTCGAGGATACCCAGCAGGACGGTCTGGCCATTCCTGCGGGCGTCGGACTCGACGCGCGCCAGGAAGGGCTCGACCTGGTCGTCCAGCGCCGGTATGGCAACCTCGGGCCACAGTACGATATCGCTGTCGGGGACGCTAAGTGTCATGCCCTGGTAGTACTGCATGATCGGCAGCAGGTGCTCGCGATCCCACTTCTGGTCCTGCGATACGCCGGCCTGCAGGATACTCACCCGCAGGGGCGAACCCGTCGGCTCGGTCCACGCAACGAAAGTCAGGAGCACACCGACGAGCCACGGCAGAACGACGCAGGCAGCACCGAGTATCCTGCCGCGCGGGCTCGAAGCCATGGCCGTCGCGATCAGCGCCGACATACTGAAGACGACCATGAACGAAACGCCGTATACCCCGAGCACGGGCGCCCAGCCCGCGTATGCCGTGTCGATCTGGCCGTAGCCGAACGCCATCCACGGGAATCCCGTCAATACCCAGCCGCGTAACCACTCGACCAGAACCCAGGCGGCCGGCGCGACCGGCAACAGGTACCAGGCTTCACCCCCGGCCAGGCGGCTCATCAGCCAGCCCGCGAGCGACACGAACGCGGCCATGATCAGCGCGAGACCCACCATCAGCAGGAGTGCAATCCACAATGCCGCGTTGCCGAAAACGTGCACCGAAATGTAGATCCAGTAGGTACCGGTCAGGAACAGTCCGAAGCCATACCAGAACGCGTGCGCGGCCGCATCGCGGGGCGAGGCGCTCAGGGAAACGAGCAGCAGCGGCAGGATCAGCAGCGGCGCCAGCAACGACAGGCCGAACGGCGCAAATGCGAGCGTCGTGGCCGCACCGAGTACGAAAGCGATCAGCCGGCTGAGTTTCGGCCGGTCGGCGGGCAGTAAGAATACAGGGTGCCTGTACTTTGACACGTGTCGCGGGCCTAATCGTCGAGCCGCTGCACCTGCAGCGCGTCGATGCGGCGCTTGTCGGCTCTGACGACCGCGATCTCGAATCCACCGAACCGGACCATCTCACCGCGCCGCGGCAGGCGGCCGAGCTCATGCATGACCAGCCCCCCGATCGTGTCGTACTCCTCGTCGTCGAGCTCGCAGTCGAAGTACTCGTTGAAATCCTCGATGCGCGTCAGCGCACGCACCGCATAGCTCGGTTTGCCCTTGCGGTCGCCGTCCGGACGGATGAACACGACCTCCTCATCGTCGTGTTCGTCCTCGATCTCACCGACGATCTCCTCGAGCACGTCCTCGATGGTCAGCAGGCCGGCAACACCGCCATATTCGTCGACGACGATCGCCATGTGGTTGTGGCTCGCGCGAAACTCCTTGAGCAGCGCGTTGAGCCGCTTTGACTCCGGGATGACGGACGCCGGGCGCAACAGCTTGCGTATCGACAGCTCTTTCGCGCTGTCCTTGCCGAAGTAGCGCAGGAGGTCTTTTGCCAGCAGCACGCCGAGGACCTCATCGCGATCTTCGCCGATCACCGGGAAGCGTGAATGCCCGGACTCGACGATCGTGGCGAGAATGGCGTCGAATTCGTCCTCTATGTCGATAACGACCATCTGCGAACGGGGAACCATGACGTCCCGCACCTGCGTCTCGGATACTTCGAGCACGCCCGTGAGCATGCTCTTTTCCTCCGCGTCGAGTTCGACCTCGGATTCGATAAAAGTCTGGATTTCGTCTCGGCTCCAGGGCTCGCCCCGGATAGCGCGGCGGATGCGCGCGACCAGGCCGGGGCTACCCGGGCCGCTGGTACTGGGAGGTTTGTCGTTCATAGGGCAGTGATTCTAGCAGTTTCGGGCATTTGCTCCATACGGGTCCGCGATTCCCTGTGCCGCGAGGAGGCGCATTTCCAGCGCCTCCATCTCGGCCGCAGCCGCGTCCGCCTCGTGGTCGAAGCCAAGTAGATGCAGCGCGCCATGCACGAGCATGTGAGCCCAGTGATCGGGCGTCGCCTTCCCCTGCGTCCCCGCTTCGTCCCTGACGACGGCGGCGCAGATCACGATATCGCCGAGCGGCTCGGGCTCGCCTGCCGGCAGCCCCACCACCGAACCGCCGGGAAACGACAATACATTGGTGGCGCTGTCCTTGCCGCGATAGTCCCGATTCAGCGCACGCATACCGCCCGGATCGACGATGCGCACCGAGATTTCGGCATGGGTACGGCCCGCCGCCGCCACGGCGCGCGTGACCCAGTCACTGATGAAATCGTCCGCAGGAACGGAGTCGTCGTCGCAGTCTCTTAGAACGTCAACGGATACGTTCATTGTCTTCGTAGGCTTTCACTATGCGCTGCACGAGATGGTGCCGTACTACATCCTTGCGCGAGAAGTAGATGAACGCGACGCCGTCTACGTCGGTCAGCACGTCGGTCGCGTTCTTCAGTCCGGACGTCTGGCCGTTTGGCAGGTCTACCTGGGTGATATCGCCGGTGACGACCGCGCGCGAACCGAAGCCGATACGCGTCAGGAACATCTTCATCTGTTCGATGCTCGTGTTCTGTGCCTCATCGAGAATGACAAAGGACTCGTTCAACGAACGGCCTCGCATGAATGCCAGTGGCGCGATCTCGATGACGTTACGTTCGATCAGTCGCGTCACACGCTCGGCTCCGATCATGTCATAGAGCGCGTCGTACATCGGGCGCAGGTAGGGGTCGACCTTCTGCGACAGGTCGCCCGGCAGGAAACCGAGGCGCTCACCGGCCTCGACGGCGGGTCGCACGAGCACGATGCGCCGGATCTGTTCCGACTCCAGCGCCTCGACCGCACACGCGACAGCGAGATAGGTCTTGCCAGTTCCGGCGGGCCCGATACCAAACGCGAGATCGTGCTCGCGGATGCTCCTGACATAGGCGGCCTGGTTAGCGCCGCGTGCACGAATCAGCTTGCGCCGCGTCTGGATCGTGACGTCCTGACCTGCGTCCTCGACACCCGGCGCACCGATGTCGACGTCGTCCATCAGAGACTCCTGCAGCAACATGTGCACGCGCTCCGGATCGAGCCGTTCCTGATCGGTCAGGGCGAAGAGCCTGGCAAGTACAGCCCCGCCGATCTCGGCAGCGCCGGGCTGGCCGCTAATGCGGAAGCGATTACCGCGGCTGGCGATTTCGACTTTGAGGCGGCGTTCGATCTGCCGCAGGTGTTCATCAAACTGGCCGCAAAGATTAGCCAGGCGATCGTTATCGGCGGGCTCGAGCACGACGTCTCGAGAAGTCTGGACAGCGCTCAAAATGTGTTTTTAGGAACCTCTGTTCGGGAAGCCGCTTCGATATTGAGACTACGCTGCGGCCCCATCGTTCGCAAGTCGTGCATCGAGGCGCCCCCGCAGCGAATTCGGCAACGCTTCGGTAATGATGACGTCGACGAATTGGCCGATCAGGGATGGATCCCCATCGAAGTTGACCCAGCGGTTATTCTCGGTTCGACCCGAAACCTGGCGCGCACTTTTCTTCGACAATTTCTCGACAAGGACCTTCTGCGCCGTGCCGACCATGCCGCGACTGATCTCGTAGGCCTGCTGGTTGATGCGCGCCTGCAGAATCTGCAGCCGCTCCTTCTTCACCTCGAGCGGCGTGTCGTCGTCAAGGACGGCGGCCGGCGTGCCCGGGCGCGCGCTGTAGATGAAACTGAAGGACTGGTCGAAACCGATCTCGGCGACGAGGTCCATGAGATCTTCGAAGTCCTTGTCGGTCTCGCCCGGGAAACCGACGATGAAATCGGAACTCAGCGAGATCCCGGGACGCGCTTCGCGCAACCTGCGAATCTTCTGCTTGTATTCGAGCACCGTGTGGCCCCGCTTCATCGCGGCGAGCACGCGATCCGAACCGTGCTGCACGGGCAGGTGCAGGTAGCCCGCAAGCTTGGGCACTTCGGCGTATGCCTGCACCAGGCTGTCGGTGAATTCGACCGGGTGCGAGGTCGTGAATCGAATGCGATCGATGCCTTCGATCGCGGCAACGTAGTAGATGAGTGTCGCAAGATCGGCGATCCCGTTGCCGTGCATCGGGCCGCGGTAAGCATTGACGTTCTGACCCAGCAGGTTGACTTCCCGTACGCCCTGGTCGGCGAGCGAAGCGACTTCGGCGATGACGTCGTCGAACGGACGACTGATCTCTTCGCCGCGCGTATACGGCACGACGCAGAAACTGCAGTACTTGCTGCAGCCTTCCATGACCGAGACGAACGCGGTGGCCCCGTCGGCGCGCGGCTCGGGCAGGCGATCGAATTTCTCGATCTCCGGGAAAGACACGTCGACGACGGCCGCATCGGCGTGCGCCGCATCGATCATCTCGGGCAGCCGGTGCAGCGTCTGCGGGCCGAACACGACATCGACGAACGGTGCACGCTTCGCGATGCCCTCGCCTTCCTGGCTGGCGACACAGCCACCGACGCCAATCTTGACGTCCGGGTTCTTCTTCTTGAGCTGTTTCCAGCGACCGAGTTCCGAGAACACCTTCTCCTGCGCCTTCTCGCGAATAGAGCAGGTATTGACGAGCAGCAGGTCGGCGTCGGCAGGCGAAGCCGTGAGCTCATAACCATGAGATTCGCGCAGGACGTCCGCCATCTTTTCCGAGTCGTACTCGTTCATCTGGCAGCCCATGGTCTTGATGTACAGCTTCTTGCTCATCGCCCGCTGTGCCGGCACGTCGCTCGCGATTTAGAAAGGAATATCGTCGTCGAAATCGTCCGGACCGGGTTGAGGGGGCGCGCTGCCGCCCGAGCCGCCCTGCTGGCCGCCCTGTTGGCCGCCCTGTTGGCCGCCGCCGCCGAACAGCCACTTGGCGGTCGTCGGCGTGCGTGGATCGTCCAGGAGAGCCCTGTAGAAGCGATACTCTCGCTGCATGCGGCTGACGACGCGTCCCTGGCTCGGCGCGCGGTCGCCTCTGGAAGATCCTTTGTTCGCCTGCCCGACCAATTGTCACCTCCCGGGCACACATTCGGTCAAATGGGTTTTCTGTCCTCCTTAAAGCCTAGTCCAGGATTTGTCATTTCGCCATGCCGATCCCGATATTTATGCCGGTTTCAGGAGCTTTGATTCGACCTCGTATCGCGAACCGTTTTTGGCCTCGAGGTTGACCTCCCAGATTTCCTCGTCCTGTATCTGCGTGCG
>JABDQH010000054.1 GCA_013042375.1 Woeseiaceae bacterium | reverse complement strand
GCGACGCGCTACGCAGGCGATTACGAGTTCGACCACGGTGCGCAGTTCTTCACGGCGCACACTCCCGAGTTCCGCGAGTTTCTGCAACCGCTCTTGACCGACAACGTCGTCGCCAGCTGGACGGCGCAGTTTGCTCAGATCGAACGCGACGAGGTGACGTCGTTGCGACCCTGGAATGACGACGCTCCTCACTACGTGGGCACACCCGGGATGAATGCCGTCGGCAAGTACCTCGCGCGCGACCTCGACATCGTGACGGAAACACCGATCGTCCGTATCGAGCGCCCCGACAATGGGTGGAGCCTGACCGACGATAAAGAACAGGCATTCGATCGCTTCGATTGGGTGGTCCTGACCGCGCCGGCACCGCAAACGGCAGCGCTCGGTGCAGCGTACCCGGATCTCGCTACGCTCAGCGGTAAACACTCAATGCTCGGTTGCTACGCGATGATGCTGGGTTTTACGACGCCGGTTGAACTGCCCTGGCAAGCGGCGCTGGTTCGCGACGCCGACATCAGCTGGGTTTCGGTCAACAGCAGCAAGCCCGGACGTAAGGATCCGTTCACGTTGCTCGTGCACTCGACCAACGCGTGGGCGAACGCCCATATCGACGATGACCTGGAAAGCGTCCGCGAGCAGATGCTGGTTGAAGCATCAAAGATCTGCAGAAAGGACCTGGGCACGGCAGACCACTGCAGCGTTCACCGCTGGCGCTACGCCAACATTGCGAGGCAGTCCGGCCCGGAGTTCTATGTCGACGATGACAGTCAGCTCGCCGCGTGCGGCGACTGGTTCGTACGTGGCCGGGTCGAGGCCGCGTTCACCAGCGCAAACATGCTGGCTCAGCAGCTTGTCGAGAAAATGACGGGTTAAGTCCAGGTTTGAACGGCATAGGCTGCGGTCGACTTCACTCTCGCCTGTTTTTTATTGGGCCGATTTGACCATACCGGTGACGGCGTTCTGCGCCGCAAAGCGGCTTGGCGTTGCTTCTCCGGCCACATTAACCGTTTCAAGTGAGACGAGTGTCACAAAATTGACGCGTAATCGGCGCAAGGTGCGACATAAGTCAACGTCCAATTCGACTGATCTCAGTAACTTGAGCAGCGTCTCCTGACGAGGAGGCACTGTGTCGCTGGCTGACCTGTGCGGGCATTCGAGAACCCCGTTCCCGAAGCGTCCTCTCGGTCGGCCAGGAATGTTGCCGAGTAATCGATTTGTCGCACGTGATAGAACGCAAGGAACGCGAATTCGAACGACCGCAAGGTTCGTTCCTTTCACGCGTGCGCGCAAGAATATTGGCAACACTCTCCGCCACCGGTGCAACGCCGATGGCAGGCATGCCAACGAAGCATCGCCAAGCCAGGAACCGGGCGCTGCTTACAACGCTGACCCTCACCCTGCTGCTGGCTGCGACAGCCAGCCACGCAGACACCGTGCGCGACGAGTTCACCACCGTTTCCTTCGGCGGGAACAACGGAACGGACACCTGGTCTGCAGACTGGCAGGAAGTCGGAGAAGCGGATGGCGCCGGCGCAGGTGCCGTCAGAGTCGTAAGCAACGGCTTCACCTGGGCGGGCAACGCATTAAGGGTCGACCTCGGCGGCAGCTTCGCGGCGATCCGCGAAGCGAATCTCCTGGGCGCCTCGGGGGTCACCCTCACCTACGACTATCGACAAAGTGTCGGCGATGCCGATTCGGGACAGCTCCAGCTTCAGGTCTCGGACGACGGCGGTTCGACCTGGACCCCCCTGCGCACGTATACCTTCGCGGCGGAGGATCCCGGGCCGGTCTCGGAGAGCATCGACATCACCGCGTACGCAGCGTCCGACACGCAGATCGCGTTCATCGTGACGGAGGTCGAGATCCTCAATCAGTTCTTCGTCGACGACGTCCAGATCGAATACACGCCCGCCAACTTGTGCCCGGGCTGGACAGTGACCACCACTGTCGATGCGCTGGTGAGCGGATCACTGCGGTCTTGTGTCATCGCGGCCAACGGCAATCCGGGCGATGACACGATCACGCTCCCTGCCGGTACTTACGCGCTGACGCTGACCGGCGCGGGTGAAAATAATTCTCTCACCGGTGATCTCGACGTCGATGACCCGGGCACATCGTTGACGATTAACGGCGCAGGTGCGCGGACGACCATTATTGACGCGGCCGCGCTCGGAGATCGAATTTTCGAAATAAATTCGGGAGACGGCGACCTGACACTCACCGGCATGACGTTGCAGAACGGCGACGCCGGTTCAGATGATGGCGGCGCGATCACCTCCATAAGCAATATCCTCACCTTGACGGACGTTGCGTTACTGAACAACTCGGCCGACCAGGGCGGAGCCGTTAACATCACTTCTGGCACCTCGACGCTCAATGCCGACCGCGTTCTGATGAGCGGCAACACTGCTCGAGAGGGTGGCGCTGTCTATGGCAGCGGCGGCGGCATTCTGATCAACATCACCAACGGCACTTTCAACGGCAATACCGGGACCTCGCAAGGCGGCGCGTTTCATATCAACCATCTTGCGCTCGTCAACGTCACTGTTTCTGATAACACGGCGCCGGCGACAGAGGGCGGCGGCGTATTCAAGGGTGGTGGGGAAAACTTCTCCGCGATCAACACGATCATTGCCGGCAATACGGGCGACGATTGCGTCGACACGATCGATAGCGGCAACAACAATATCGACTCGGACAGCACCTGCGGCTTTGCGACAACGGCCAACCCGCTGCTCGGCGCACTGGCGAATAACGGCGGGCCCACCGACACGATGTTTCCGCAGTCGGGCAGCCCGGCGATCGAAGGCGGCACCAATACGCTCTGCCCGGCCGTCGACCAGCGTTCGCAGTCGCGTCCCCAGGGCTTCGTCTGCGACGTCGGCGCTGTGGAAGCGGTGCTCACCGAGCTGAGCGGTACTGTATTCGAGGACGCCAACTTTGCCGGCACCGCAAGCGATTACGACGGTGGAACAAGCGATCTTGCACTGCCAAACGTCGACGTCGAGTTGTACACGAGCGCCGATGTTTACGTCGGCTCGACGACGACCGACGCCAGCGGCAACTACAGCTTCGGCGTCGTCGACGGCACCTACAAGGTGCGCGTGCG
>JABDQH010000064.1 GCA_013042375.1 Woeseiaceae bacterium | reverse complement strand
CCCCCGTACGAGCCGCCGTAGATGCCGACGCGATCACGGTCCACACCGTAGTTCTCGACGATGTAGTCCACGCCATCGACGAGGTCCTCGAGCTCGGGAACGCCCATGCGGCGGTAGATCGCGGTGCGCCAGTCGCGGCCGTAGCCCTCGGACGCCCGGTAGTCCATGTCGATGACGACATAGCCCTGCTGCGTCAGCAGGTTGTGGAACATGCCCTCGCGGAAGTAGTAAGGCCAGCCCATATCGACGTTCTGCGTATAACCGGCGCCGTGCACGAACATCACGGCCGGGTATGTCCGCGCCGGGTCATGATCGTCCGGCAGGTAGATCTTGCTATAGATCGGCTTGTCGGCGTGGGACGACGGCACCCGGACGATGCGCGGTTCCTGCCAGTCGACGGCCTTGTAGGCAGCGCTCATCGTATCGGTCAGGCGCTGCGCCTCGGCGCCCGGCGCGTTGTCCTGCACGTACAGCTCGGGATGGGTGTTGATTCTCGAGTGCACGATCAGGAGCTTGGATTCGTCCGGCGACACCGTTACGGAGTTCATGCCGCCGAGATTCGTTAGCTGCTCGCTCTCGCGCGACTCGACGTCGACGCGCCAGATCTCGTAGATACCGGGATGGCCCACGTTAGCCCGGTAGTAGAGATAGCGCTCCGACGGCCCCAGCTGCGGGTCGAAGACGACGTGCTCGCCGGTAACCAGCGCCTTGCTGCGTCTTTCGTTCAGGTTCTTCGTGTAGATGCCGAGGTAGCCGTGATCCTCGGACAGGAACCACAGCGACTCGTTGTCCGGCAGCCAGCCGTGCTCGATGTGGTACGGATTTATCCATGCCTCGTCGCTGAGACGATGCTGGCTCACGAGTTGCTTCTTCTCGAAGTCGACGGTCGCGATCCATCGGTCCTTGTTGTCGTTCGCGCGGATGTACAGGACGACGTTGGATCCGTCGTCCGACCAGCTCGCGCTCCATACCTGCACGCCGCGTCGCTCAGGCGCCGCGAGCCGTTTCTCGGCGGCGTCGCGATCCTCGCCCTGTGATATATAGAACTCGATCGCGGATTTGCGCAGCTCAGCTAAAGGATCGTCGTCGATGCCCGGCAGCTCGTCGGTCGCGACTTGCGAGCGCGTCCCCGACTCGAGATCGACGAGCCAGATCGAATGCGGCGCGCGGCCGTTGCGCCCGACGCGCGTGCGCAATTCGCGGGTTTCGACGTGACCGCTCAAGGTCACATAGTTCGGCATCGTGCCGGCCTCGCCATCGTCAAAACCCTTCTCGCTCGTCATGACGACGAGCCGGCGGCCGTCGGGTGAGAGGGAATGCCCCTCGAACTCGACGTCGTCGCCGAAGTAAACCGGCTCTGCGGGCAAAGCGGCGTCGAGGTCATAGAGTGCATCGGCACGCTCGCGCGCTTCTTCTTCTTCACGCTTGGCCCTTTGCAGTTGCTCGTAGAGGCGTTCCTGGTGGGCGCGCATGACGTCGAAGTCGTCATCCTCGGCCGGGTCCTTCTCGAAGCGAATGTCCGTCACCTGCTCGATCAGCCCGCTCGCGGGATCGAAGACATGGAACTGCTGGTCGCGCTCGAAGCCGATGCGCCTGCCGTCGCCCATGAAGAAGGGGCCGGATTCGCTTGTGCCCGTGCGCGTGACCTGGCGAATCGAGTCGCCGTCGCTCATATAGATGTCGCCCGCGTACACCCAGGCGTGCAGGTCGCCGGCGTCGCTGTAGACTACGCCCGAGCGCGACAGCCGGGACCAGTCGGCTTCGGCGACCTGGGCGATGGCGCCGTCGTGCGTGCCGACCGAGTAGAGATCGCGCAGCTTCGAACCCTCGCGCTTCTGCTCGAAGTAGACGTGGCGGCTGTCCGAGCCCCAGTAGGCATTCTCCGGCGCGTTCCCGAGCCAGTCGGGATCGGCCATGATCGTCTCGAGCGTCAGGTCCTGGGCGAAGGAAACGTACGGAAGTGCCGCGAGCAACAGCGCGGCAAGAGTGCGAGTGGTTTTCATGCCCGCAATCATACCGTCGAATATCCGCCGGCGCGTACCCGGCTTCGCTAGTATCGAACGTGGCGCGCAAACGCTCCGAGAAACAGCGCCAACGTGATGCAAAGGGCCAGCATGGTCAGGATGTCGCGTAGCTCCGCGCCGCCATCGATGATGCCGCCGACGACGTACGGGCCGAGGCCGCCTCCGATCAGCGTCGTCAGGCCGTTGTACAGGCCGACGCCGCTCGCGACACGGGCGCGCGGCACGATGCGCTGCACGATTGCAAACTCCGAGGCCATGAACGACGAGATGCAGAAGACCGCGGCACTTAGCAGCGCGACCGTGAGCCAGACGAGGTGCTTGCCGCCGGCAACAAGCGCGCCGGTGGCGAAGGCGCCGGCCGCGACGTACGCGGCGGCCGTTATGAGTGCGCGCCGGTTCGTGCGGTCGCCGAGGGTCGCCCATGCCGCGAGGCCGAGGAGCGATGCCGTGTAGGGGATAGCGGCAAGCCATGCGAGGTCGCCGTAGGCGACCCCGTCGAGCTGCGACACGTAGGTCGGCAGCCAGCTCGCGAAACCGAGCGAGACGAGCGCGTTGACGATGCCCGCCGCCAGCAGAAGCTGGAAGGGTCGCTCGAACAGCAGGTGCCAGGTCGGCGTCTCGTCGACATCGATGATGCCGGCCCTGCGCTCGAGGTCACGGGCCAGCGCGTCGTCGATGCGCGGGTGCGTGCCGGGTCGATCATGGACATAACGCAGCACGAGCGGCAGGCTGATGACGATGCCGCCGATGGCGAGGACATAGAAGCCGGATCGCCAGCCGTAGCGTTCCATGACCGGCACGAGCACGATCGGCGCGGTCAGGATGGCCAGGAACAGGCCCGCCACGAACGTGCTGTTGGCGCGGCTGCGCTCGTCGGGTGCGAACCACGTGTTGGTGAGCTGGTTCATCATCGGCGGCTGGATGCCTTCGGACAGGCCGAGCAGGACGCGGCTCGCCATGAAGACCGTCAATACCTGGCTCGCGACTGCGCCGAGCGCCGTGAACAGCGACCACAAAAGGACGATGACGACGAGGCTGCGGCGCGGGCCGACGCGCGTGCCGAGTGGTGTCAGGAAGATGTTGCCGATGCCGAAACCGACGTAGAAGAGGCCCATGAGCAGCGCGCCCTGGGACGCGGTCTCGGCATCGCTCCAGCCGTTCTCGGCCGCGATCAGCGGCAGGGCGAGCGAGATGTTGAGGCGGTCGTAGTAGGCGACGAGGAACGTGACGCCGAGCGTGACGACGAGTTTCCATCGTTCCGCCCGTCCTCTTGCCGTGTCGGCCGTTCCCCCCATCGGGCGGCAGTTTATCGTGAAACGCGGCAGGGCATCTGCGAGAATCGAGGCATGACGGCACCCGATTATTCGACATTGTTCGCAGGGCTCGGTGAGACCTTCCAGTCTGGAAAGACGACCGATCTCGCCTGGCGCGCCGCGCAGCTGTCCGCGATCGAGCGCCTGATGGCCGAGCATGAGCAGGACTTCATGGCCGCGCTCGCAGAGGATCTCGGCAAGCATGCACTCGAAGCCTGGTCGACCGAGATCGCCTACGTCGCCGACACGGCATCGTATTGCCGCAAGAAGCTCCGCAAGTGGACGCGGCGCCGCAAGGTGTCGACGCCCGTCGTCGGGCAGCCCGGCAAAAGCTGGGTGCAGCCAGAACCGCTCGGCGTCGTGCTCGTCATCGGTGCCTGGAACTACCCGCTGCAGCTGACCCTGTCCGGCGTCGCCGCCGCGATATCCGCCGGCAACTGCGTGGTCATGAAGCCGTCCGAAATGGCGCCGGCCACATCAAACGCCATCGCGCGCCTCGTGCCCGAGTACCTGGACCCCGATTGCATCAAGGTAGTCGAGGGCGGCGTCCCCGAGACGACGGCGCTGCTCGAGTTGCCCTGGGACCACATTCTCTACACGGGCGGCGGCAAGGTCGCGCGCATCGTCATGGCGGCGGCCGCGAAACACCTGACGCCCGTCACGCTGGAACTCGGCGGCAAGAGCCCCTGCGTGGTATTGCCCGATGCGAATCTCGATACGACGGCCATGCGCATCGCGTGGGGCAAGTTCACGAACGCCGGGCAGACGTGCATCGCGCCCGATTACATACTCACGGATGCCGAGACCGAGAAGCAACTCCTGCCTAAGCTAAAGCAGGCGATCGCGAGCATGTTCGGCGACGATCCGGGCGAATCGGATTCCTACGGGCGCATCGTCAACGAGCGGCATTTCGAGCGCCTGCTCGGGTTCGTCGACTCGGGTGACGTCGCCATCGGCGGTCGCAGCGACGCCGCGTCGCGATACATCGAGCCGACCGTCCTGACGAACGTGCAGGCCGATAGCCTCGTCATGCAGGAAGAGATATTCGGACCGATCCTGCCGGTGCTGCGCTGTGACGACCTCGATTCGGCGATCCGCTTTATTCGCGCCGGCGACAAGCCGCTCGCGGCCTACGTGTTCACGAAGGACAAGGCTGCGGAAACGCGCTTTCTCGATCGCGTCAGCAGCGGCAATGCCTGCGTCAACGACACGATGATGTTCATGGCCGTGCACGAACTGCCGTTCGGCGGTGTCGGGCCGAGCGGCATGGGCGCGTACTCGGGCGAGTACGGGTTCACGACCTTCAGCCACATGAAGGCCGTGATGCGGCGCGGCTGGTGGCCGGACCTCGACCTGCGCTACGCCCCGTACACCGACGGCAAATTCAGGCTGCTGCGCAAAATTCGGTGACAAATAGGGTGACAGTCACCTTATTTCGACACTCACCTTATTACCAGCCGCCTTATTCCCATATCGAAATAAGGTGACTGTCACCCTATTTGTCACCCTGTTTCAGCCAAAGAACTTGCGCTTGAGGGCGCGGCCGACGATGCGCACCTTGTTTCTCGTGTCGAAGCGCTTGAGGTTGGTCTGCACCGTGCCGACCGTGAACTGCGTCTTCTTCGAATAATCGATCAGCACGTTGACGAGCACGGGCCGATTCGCGGCCGACGCCTGCAGTGCCCGCGCGATACCGTCGCCGACGTCGTCGTCACTACGAATCTCGACGTACTCGGTGCCGGTCGCGGCGGCGAACGCCTCGTAGTTCAGCGCGCCGAGGTCGGTGCAGGCCGTGCGTTGATAGGGAATCTCCTGCGCCTGGGCGATCTGCGCGAGTTCGCCGTCATTGAAGACGCACCAGATGGCGCCGACGTCGTTCGCCGCGGCGTTGACCGCCTCCAGTCCCGTCATCAGGAAGGCGCCGTCGCCGACGATGCCGACGACCTGCCGCTCAGGCAGTGCCATCTTGACGGCGATGGTCGCGGGCACGCAGTAGCCCATGCAGTTGAAGTCCGTCGGCGACAGGAACATGCCGCCCTTGTAGATCGGCATGAGCTCGGCCGTCAGAAACGTGTGATTGCCGTCGTCGGAAATGACGATCGCATCGTCGTCGAGCTGGTTGCGCAGCGCGTCGAAAAAACGGCAGGGATTTACGCGACCCTTTGAGTCGTGGTCGAGCCACGCCTTGCGGTACGCCGCCTTGTTTTTGGCGATGGCCGCCGTGACAGATGAGCTGTCGCGCTCGTCGCCGGCGGCTGCGATCGCATCGGCGAGCGCCGGCACGGCGTCGCGTGCGTCGGCGCAGATGCCGATCGGCGTCTCGTGATTCTTGCCGATCGTGTCCGCGTTGATGTCGATATGAATGAGTTTATCGGGCGGTACGGCGCCGTAACTGCCCGTGCAGATCTCGGCGAAGCGCGTGCCGACCGCCAGCATGACATCGCAGTCGGCGAACGCATTCCGAGACGCGGGCGCGGCCGACGGCCCGAACGTGAAGCCCGCATGCAGCGGATGGTCGGCAGGAAATACGCCGAGCCCCTGCAGCGTCGTCGCCACGGGTGCGCCGAGGTGTTCGGCGATGCGCACGAGATCGCCGGTGACGTCCCTCGCGCCCCAGCCGACGAACAGGCCGGGCTTCTCGGCCGCCATGAGCATCGCGACGGCCGCGTCAATCTGCTCCTGCTCGACAGCGGGTCGTGGCAACGCCAGGTCCGGCGCCGGCATCGATTCGACCTCGCCCGTCAGTAACTGCAGGTTGGCCGGCACCTCGATGAAAACAGGGCCCGGCTCGCCGGTCACGGCCGTCTCGTACGCCTTGTAGACCATCGGAATCGCGTCCTCGTAGCGATCGATCCTGAACTGCGCCTTGGTCAACGGGCGCATCAGGGCCTGCTGGTCGACATCGTGTAGCTGGAACGACATGTCCATGTCGGTACGAATGCCGCCCGAGACGACGAGCATCGGTATGCCGTCGAGGTAGGCTTCGCCGATACCGCTCATGGCGTGCGTGATGCCGGCGGCCGGCACGATCGCAAGCACGCCGATCGAGTCGGTGGCGCGGCTGATCGCGTCGGCCATGAAGGCACCGCAGCCCTCGTGGGTGACGAGCACGGGCGTGATGGATTCGGAGCCGAGCAGTTCGTCGTACAGCTCGATGTTGTGCACACCCGGTATGCCGAAGGTGTAACGGGTCCCGATTTGCTCGAGCGCATGGCGCACGAGCGCCGCTGCTGTCTTCTTCATCCTGTGTGTTCCTGCCTGTGCCGCTGGCTGCCGCCATTCTGATCGAAAATCGGGTCAATTCCCATATAGACTGAGCATCATGGGTCTTCGCAAACTAATCGCGACCATTGCAGCCACGGCGATCCTGCTGCCGGCGTGCGCGCCCGACGACCAGGCCGAGCTGCGCGGATCGCTGTACTTCGCAGCGGGCAACTACCTGGCGTTGCTCGACCTGCGCGACGGCAGTACCGCGGTCGAAACGAATCTCGGCGACGTGCAGATTCACTCGATCAGCCCTCATCGGGACAACCGCATTCTCGTGAGCCTCGTCGGCAGCGAGAACGACCTCGCTACGCGGCGCCTCGTGCTATACGACATCGAAACGCGCCAGACACTGACACTGCTGAAGGGGCGCGAGGGACATTACCTGCCGCGTACGAAGGCCCTCGTCTACGATGACGGCATACGCATCAAGGTCACCGAGCGCGTGAAAGGATCATGGCGAACGACCGACGTCGTCAAGCACCGTTTCAACGAGCCTGTCGGCATATTGCCGCTCGGCCCGTCGCGGTTCATATACCAGGTCGGTGACGGTCCGCCGCGCCTCTTCGACTATGGGGCGCAGCGCAGTACGGACCTTGCAGAGTTTGCGGCGCAGTGCCGCCTCGATCGTGCGCTGTGGTTCGCCGATCGCGAACTCATGCTGTGCGGCTCCCGCCGCGGCGAGGAAGGTTACGCGTATGCATTCGTGGGTCTCGACGGCGCCGTTGGCGAGCGGCTACCCCTGCCGGCCTCGCACGACCTGCGGCCGCTCGCCTACCTGGGCGACCAGGACGTTCTCATCCTGACAGAGCGCTGGCAGGGCGGCCTGGGCAAGCGGTGGAAATGGGCCGTCTGGGTGTTTCGATTCGATTCGGGCACAGCGTATCGGCTGCTGGAAGACCAGTTCCTGGGCGATACCGTGATCTACGCGCCGGACTGAGCACGCCCATCGCGAGGAGCGTTCCCCGCCGCGCGGTGGCTAGTCGATGAAGATCGTGGCCGGATGTTCGAGCATTTCCTTGATGCGCTGGATCATCGCGGCCGCGTCGTAACCGTCGACGAAGCGGTGATCGAAGGACGACGACAGGTTCATCATCAGCCGTACCTGGACCTGGCCGTTGAGCACGACGGGGCGTTCGACGGCACGGTTGACACCGATGATCGCGACCTCGGGCGCGTTAATGACGGGCGTCGACACGATGCCGCCGAGTTTGCCGAGGCTGGTAACGGTAATCGTCGATCCCGAAAGTTCGCTCTTGGTCGCTTTGTTCGCGCGCGCGGCTTCCGAGAGCCGCCGGATCTCGGCAGCGAGCCGGTCCACGGACAGGATTTCGGCGTGCCTGACAACGGGCACCTTGAGCCCGTCCCGCGTCTGCGTCGCGACGCCGAGGTGCACGGCTTCATGCTGTAGCAGGAGGTTCCTGTCCTTGTCGTGCGTGACGTTGCACTGCGGGAAGTCCCTGAGCGCCCTGACGAGCGCGAGCCCGAGGAACGGCAGCAAGGTGAGCCGCTCGCCGGCGTCCCGCTGGTCGTTGAGGTGCTGGCGCAGCGACTCCAGTTCGGTGATGTCGATTTCCTCGACGTAGGCGAAATGCGGAATCTCGTTCTTCGCAGCCTGCATGCGTTCGGCGATGACGCGCCGCACGCCGATGATC
>JABDQH010000018.1 GCA_013042375.1 Woeseiaceae bacterium | reverse complement strand
CGCGAGGAGCTGTCGCAGTTTCTCAGTGACAATGGCGTGTTTCGCGACGTCCTGTACTACGTGGACGTGCTGTGTGCCCAGATCTACGCGCGCTACATCTGCGAGCAGGGCGGCTCATACCTGCGCGCCGATTTTTCGTCGCCCGAAGACCCAATGCAACACACGCGTCGCCTGCTCGGCCTCGATGGCGTGCAGCCGGGCGACGGCCGAACCCGACTCAAGTCGATCGATGGCGAGGCTTACCGAATCGACGACAGCAAGCTGAACTAGGCGAAAAACGCTATGCCCATTCATGAAAAGTCCCTGATCCGCCCGGAGAACCTGACCGAACACGAGGAGCTTATGCTCGACGGCGTCGATGTCTCGGGTCACTGGAGCACGTTTATCGAGACGCGCATCGTCAAGGACTACAACGAGAACCTGGAGGAGGAAATCGGGGCGCTTCCCGGTGGCGAGAACATTCACCGTTGCTGGCAGTGTGGTTCGTGCACGAATTCCTGCACGGTCAACGCGATCAACCCGGACTTCAACCCGCGTTACTGGATCTATCTTATCCGTATGGGATACGAATCCGAATTGCTGCGCGACAAGGACATCATCTGGCAGTGCGTATCGTGCAACAAGTGCACCTACGCCTGTCCGCGAGACGTCTTCCCCGAGGGCGTCATGAAGGCGACGGCACACTGGCTCGAGAAGAAGGGGCATACCGACAAGTCGCCGTCGACGCATTTCGACGAAGTATTCACCGAGCAGATCGTCAAGACCGGCAAAATCGAGGAGAGCCGCACGATGCGTCGCTTCTTCGGGCGTACGGGCCAGGCGCTCGTGCAGCCGTGGATCAAGGTGATGGTTCGTCGCATGCTAAAGGGCCTGCCGGTCGGCATGCTGACGCGCATGGGACTCGCCACGCTGGTGGCGCCGAAGACCAGCGACTGGTCGAAAGCGTCGGCCGCGATCCAGGAGTACATCGACGAACAGGACGAGAAACATGAGCAGGCGCTGAGCCTTGCCCAGCTGGTTGAAACCGCCAAGCAGGACGTGGCAGCCTGACGAGGATTTTCATGAGCACGACAAAAGACAAGTACAAGAAGGTCGCCTACTATCCGGGCTGCGCGCTCGAGGGGTCCGGCCATTCTTACAATCGCTCCACCAAGGCCGTGGGCAAGGCGCTCGGCCTCGACCTCGTCGAGGTCAAGAACTGGAACTGCTGCGGCGCGATGGAAGTCAAGAACATCGATCCGAAGATCCAGACCTACCTGTCATCGCGCGTCATGTCGACGGCGGCCAACGAGATGGACATGGACGTGGTCATGGCGCCCTGCAATGGTTGCTACCACAACCTGAAGAAAGCCGAATACGACCTCAAGAACGACCAGGACTCGGTCGAGGTTGTCGACCGCCTGTCGAAGAAGGCCGGGCACAAGACCTACGAGGCGGGCCAGGTCGAGACGATTCATGCCCTTGACTGGATCAGGGACGCCATCGGCGAAGAAGGTCTCAAGGCGCGCGTCAAGAAATCGCTCGAGGGCATCAAGGTGGCCAACTACTACGGCTGCATGTATACGCGCCCGCGCCACATCTTCCCGGAGAAGGACCAGGGCCCGGGCAGCGAGTCGACGTCCAAACCGCACTTCATGGACGACCTGCTGGCCGCCGCGGGCGCCGAGAACGTCGATTTTCCGCTCAAGACCGCCTGCTGCGGCGGGGCCCATACCTTGTCCGACAGCGAAACATCGACGAAGCTCGTGTTGAACATCCTGAGAGCCGCGAAGATGTCCGGCGCCGACGTCATCGCGACCGAGTGCCCGACCTGCCATTCGGGCCTCGAGATGCACCAGATCCGGGCCGAAGAGCAGTACGGTGAGAAAGTCGATATCAAGATCCTCTATTTCACCCAGTTGCTCGGCATGGCCCTCGGCCTGAAGGCCAGGAAAGTCGGCGTACACGAGAACATCAGCGACTCGATTCGCTTCCTCAAGGAGAAAGGGCTCGGATGAGAACCCTGGCCGAGCTCGAAACGGTGATTGCTGCACCGCTGCCGACGCCCGATATCGAGGCGGCGGCGGCAGGGTTGCTGGGCGCGGCGGAAGAGGTTCTCGAGCACTGGGTCGTGGCACAGGGGCAGACACCTACCACCGATACGCGCGAGGGATTCCGCCTGCTCGCGCTGCATCGTCAGGGTGCCAGGGGTGACGCGAGTTTCAACGCCTGCCGCGAAACCTGCCGCGAGGTAGCGTATCATTACAATCTCATTACCATGCAGCCGGACCACGAGAAGAGCGCGGAACGGCTGCAGATGATGGGGCTGGTGACAAACCACCTGTACCTTTTCATATCAGGGAAGCTGCAGGTGGCCGGTCTCGGCGAGTTTTGCTGTTCGTCGAAACCGATCCGGTCTGCACAGGACACTGAGAAAACCATGCGAAAGGAGGCATAGGTATGCCATCGGTAAGGGGATGCAATCTTCCCGACGAACTGCTCTACGACGTCGACAATCACATCTGGTTCACCGAGGTGGGCGACGGTACGGTCAAGATAGGAATGACTGCCGTGGCAACGGCCATGGCGGGCAAGCTCGTTGCCTATACGCCGAAGAGGGTCGGGCGCAAGGTGCGCGCCGGCAAGTCCTGCGGCACACTCGAGTCCGGCAAGTGGGTCGGTCCTGCCAAGTCGCTGGCCGGTGGCGAGGTGGTTGGCGTCAACGATGACATGGTCGCGGACCCGAGCATCGCCAACGACGATCCTTACGAGAAAGGCTGGCTCATCATCCTGCAGCCCGAAGACTGGGACTCGGTCAAGGGTTCGCTCGTCGTCGGCAGCGATGTCACCGCGCAGTACGAAGCCAAGATGGATTCGGAAGGTTTCGGCGGCTGCGCCTGATGAGCGAGGAAGGTGAGGCCGTCGTCCCCGAGGATTTGGAAAAACTCGGCGAACTGCACGACATGGCG
The DNA here is from genome assembly GCA_013042375.1 of Woeseiaceae bacterium. Classification (GTDB taxonomy): domain Bacteria; phylum Pseudomonadota; class Gammaproteobacteria; order Steroidobacterales; family Woeseiaceae; genus UBA1847. The sequence continues at coordinate 31,473 of JABDQH010000018.1, read as the reverse complement.
TCGCATGCCGTGGAATTGCTCAAAGCGATGGCCAACGAGTGGCGCCTGATGATCCTGTGCCAGCTCGCCGACGGCGAGAAGACGGTCAGCGAGCTGCAGAGCATTCTCGGCCTCAGCCAGTCGGCACTTTCGCAACACCTTGCCGTGCTGCGTCGCGAACGCGTCGTCAGCGCGAGGAAACACGCGCAGTCGGTCAGTTATTCGCTGGCCGGGGAAGCTGCGCCCAAAGTCATGCACACACTTCACGAAGTATTCTGCGAAGCGCAGGGGGGGGAATGATGAGACCTAATCTGAGACAAGCCGCGGCCGGCATCCTGGCAACGGGATTGATCATGCTCAGCGGCAGCGCCTTGGCGACCAACGGTTATTTCACGCACGGCGTCGGCACCGAGTCGAAGGGCATGGCAGGCACGGGCGTCGGCAGCCCGACGGACCTTGGGGGCATCGCGGCCGCGACCAATCCGGCGCTGGCCGTTTTCTCTGATGAGAAGTGGCAGATCGGATTTTCTGTTTTCAGCCCGATTCGCTCCTACATCGCATCCGACAGCCTCGCGCAGGGCCAGGGCGGGGCGTTTACGTTGAGCGCCGGTGAATACGACAGCGAGAACGTGGCGTTCCCGATCCCCTACGTTGCGAAAAACTGGGAACTGTCCAGCGGCAATTCGCTGTCGTTCGTTTTCTACGGCCGCGGTGGCATGAACACGGAATGGGACGAAGACCAGACGGCGTTGTTCGACCCGACCGGCGCGGGCGGTGCACCGGCATCCTTGCCCGGCGTGTTTGGCGGCGGCGGGTTCGGGCCCGGGCTTGGCACGGCCGGCGTCGACCTGATGCAGGCGTTCATCAGCGTCAACTACGCCGGCAAGATCGGCGACAACTTCTCCTGGGGCATCGGTCCCGTTGCCGCCGTGCAGCTCTTCGAGGCGACCGGCGTGACGGCGTTTACGCCGTACACGCAGACGTTCGCGGACAATTTCCCCGGTTACTTCGGGGCTTGCCTGCAGGGCGGCGGCGACGAGTTGACGTGTCAGGGCCAGGCACAGCAGCAGGCATTCGGCGATGTCACCAGCCTGACAAACAACGGCCATGACATGTCCACCGGTTTCGGCTTTGCGGTCGGTATCTGGGGCGGCTCGGAGAGGTTCAGCTACGGGCTCGCCTACCAGTCGAAGATGTCGATGAGCGAGTTCGAGGATTACGCGGACCTGTTTGCCCAGGACGGCAGCTTCGATATTCCCTCGACCATCAAGGGCGGCATCTCGTTCACGGCCGGCGGCGCGGCCAGGGTTAATCTCGACGTCGAGCACATCGCTTACAGTGACGCCGATTCGGTGACCAACAGCATTATGAACCTGATCACGGCGTGCTACACGGCCGGCTTCGCTCCCCAGTTCGAGTCGTCGGGCTGCCTCGGCGGGCCCAGCGGCGCAGGATTCGGCTGGGATGACGTGACGGTGTACAAGGCTGGAATCGAATGGCAGTCCAACGAGAAGAACACCTACCGCTTCGGCTTTAGCTATGGCGAGCAGCCGATCTCGAGCGGTGAGGTGTTGTTCAACATCCTTGCGCCGGGCGTCATGGAGTACCACATGACTGCGGGTTGGACGAGAGAGCGGTCGAACGGCCACGTGATGTCCTGGTCGCTAATGTACGCGCCGACCAAGGAAATCACGGGCACGAGCACCTTCGATCCCACGCAGTCGATCAAGCTGAAGATGACCCAGGTCGAGCTCGAGTTCGCGTACCGGTTTTAGGAGAATACGATGAAGGCCAGGTTTACCATGGCCGTAGTCGCGATTGCGGCGCTGCTTGCAGCGCCGTTGTCGTTTGCGGCAGACAAATTCGGGATATTCGAGAAAATTCACGCGTCGAACGTGTCGTTCGATGAAACGACCGCTGCGCTCGATGCCGCGTTCGCAAGCTCGGGGCTGACGCTGCACGCGACGCACGACGTACGCCTGCCCGATGACACGCACCGGGCGCGCGTCTACGTGTTGACCTCGAGCGCCTACCAGGATGCGGCCGGGGACGAGTCGCCGCGTACGGCGTCGGCGCAGGTGCTGCGTATCGCGGCCTATACGACCGGCGATGAGCAGGCGACCTTCGTCAACATGGCGAACCCGGTCGCCCACGCGATGGTCTACTACTCGGGTTCGTCGAATTACGACGCCCTGGTTGCGGCCGCGGAGGCTGCCGCGGACGAGATTCGCGCGCTCGTGTCCGCCGTGCCCGGCGAGGCCGTCAGCGTGCAGCTCGAGCCATTGCGCACCGAGAAGCACTACAACAAGTACAAGGGCGACGGCCCCGCGCGCATGATGGCGAAGTTTCGCAACTTCAGGAAGAGCCAGCTCGAGCTTTTCGGCGATTCAGCCGAGAGCTTCGACGCCGTGGTCGAGCGTGTCAAGGCGGCGGTGAAGGGCAGCGATGTCGCCGATGCCGACGACACGGTCGGTTGGGAGCAGGTCGCCGTCATCCCTCTCGGCGACGATGCCGTCTACATTGGCCTGACCAACCCGTATATCGAGGATCGCATGGTGCGCATCAATTCGCGCTTTCGCTCGGACGGCAAGAGCGATGACTCGCCGTATCCCGGCGTGGACCACGTGACCGCGCTGCCGACCGATGTCCTGGTCGTGCGTCAAGGCGGGGAAACGAAAGTCCTGCACTACGGTCAAATGTGGCGTATGCAGCTGTACTTCTGGGATTCTGGCTACCGTGCGTTCACGGCGAACATGGGTGTCCCTGGCGCCATCGCCGGTTCGATCGAGGATACCCTCGGGCAGTAGCCCCGAGTACGCCCTGACGCAATGAAACGACTGGATCCCGCCTACCTGCGCCAACAGATCGTCGGCGTCGATTCGACCTTCCAAACGCCGTTCGGCGAGCGGCTCATGGTGTATTGCGACTACACGGCATCGGGCCGCTGCCTGCGGTTCGTGGAGTCCTACCTGCAGGGCCTGCAGCGGATCTACGCCAATACGCATACCGAGGACGACATTACGGGCCGCAGCATGAGCCAGTTGCTGCACGAGGCCGAGGAGGCCATCAAGGCGTCGGTCAATGCGGGGCCCCAGGGTCGCATCATCGCGTGCGGGACGGGCGCGACCGGCGCGATCGACAAGCTGCAGCAGATTGTCGGCGTGACGTTGCCACCGGCCACGCGCCGTAATCTCGGCACTCTGCTCGACGACGAGGCGATGTCGAGGACGCAGCCGGTCGTGTTCATCGGGCCGTACGAACATCATTCCAACGAGCTGTCCTGGCGCCAGTCGACGGCGACCACGGTGCAGGTGCGGCTCGACGCGGCCGGGCAGATCGATCTCGAGCACCTCGAAGCGCTGCTGCAGGACCCGCAATACAGAGGGCGCACACTAATCGGCTCGTTTTCCGCCGCGTCGAATGTCACCGGGATGCGCTCCGACGTGCCCAGGATCGCGAGCCTGTTGCATCGCTACGGCGCGATCGCGTGCTTCGACTACGCGGCCTGTGCCCCCTATGTCGACATCGACATGAATCCCGAACCCGAGCATGCGGGGGAGGACCCGAGCATCGATGCGATCTTCGTCTCGCCACACAAGTTTCTCGGCGGTCCCGGATCGAGCGGCGTGCTCGTATTCAACGAACGCATCTACGACCGCAGCCTGCCGCCGAGCGTCAGCGCGGGCGGCACGGTCGATTACGTCGGCATGTCGGACCAGGACTTCATCTCGCGCATCGAGGAGCGCGAGAAAGCGGGTACGCCCGGTGTCCTGCAGACCCTGAAAGCCGGGCTCGTATTCCAGATCAAGGACGCGGTCGGCACCGACGTGATCAACGAGCGCGAACACGAGCATACGTGCCGCGCGCTCAAGAGCTGGGCCATGGAAGACAACATCGAGGTGCTGGGTAACCCGGATCCGTGCAGCCGCGTCGGGATCATTTCGTTCAACATCAGGGACCCGCACGGCAAGTACCTGCACCACAAGTTCCTGACCGCGCTGCTGAACGACCTGTTCGGTATCCAGTCGCGCGCCGGGTGTTCCTGCGCGGGGCCTTACGGCCACCGCCTGCTCGAAATCGACGAGCAGACGTCCGAGAAATACCGCACGGCCGTGCAGCAGGGTTATTGCGGGCTGAAACCCGGGTGGTGCCGCGTCGGCCTGCACTGGGTGATGGACGACGCCGAGGCAGGCTACATCATCGATGCCGTGCGTTTCCTGGCGCGCGAAGGCCATCGCTTTCTCGCGCTGTACGATTTCGACCTGGCCACGGGCACGTGGGTGCACAAGCGTGCGGGGGGCGAGTTGCCGCGGTTTTCGCTGGATGCGGCGCTCGAAAACGACGACAGTGAACCCGCGACCTTGTCGCTGCCGCTCAGGATGCAGCTGTACCGCCACTACATGAACGAAGCGCAGAAGTTCGCCGAACGGCTCAGGCGCGAGCCGCAGGGCCGCATGGCCTCGCTCGGCGACGAACTCGCCGAGTTGCAGTTCTTCGCGTTACCCGACGACAAGCGCCAGCCGCACTAGGGCATGGACGTCAGTTGTTGCGTGCCCCCTGGTCGATCCACAAGCCGATCGTCTCGATCGCATCGGCCGACAACATGACGCCGCGTCCTTCGGCAAAGGACTCGTCGTTGTGCGGCGGCATACGAATCTCGGGTGCGGTCTTCCCGGCTACCACGAGATACAACGAGCTCGACATGCGGCTGCCCGCTACCACGACCGGTCCGTAGGATGTACCGGTCATGACGCCGTTGTAGTCCGTCATCACGTAAGCGCTGACTTCTGCGCCTTCGCCCGTGCCGGCGTGGCAGCTGATGCAGTAGCGATCGAAGATAGGCTGAACGTCGTCGGCGAAGCTGACGTCATTACGTCCGCACGCTGCAAGCAGGACCGCGGTTGCCACGAACAGGAGGCTGATGGTTAAGGTCTTCATCGTTTTTACCTCGTTTGTACAGCCACTATGGCGGCCTCGTCGAAACGCGGTCAATTCGTGGAAGTACGCACGGCGAAAATCTTTTTTTCGACAATGTCGTTATTCAGTGCGTCCTCGAAGTCCGGGAAGCCGGGCGAGTCGGCGTAGCGCCGATACAAGGGCATGAACACGGGTTCTTCTATGAGGCGGTCGAATTGTTGGAACAACGCCCGGCCCGACCAGCGCCGCCCGGAAGGCAGGCAACAGCGCTGGAAGCGATCGAGCACGACGTCAAGCGATTCGGCGTCGCCGGAGCGCTGGCGCAGCTCCACGTCTGCCAGCAGAGCAATAGCCGCGCCGCTCCAGTAGATCTTGTAGCGTGCGCGGCGCAGGCCGGCGAGCGCAGCTTCGTTGGGCGACAGGGCCGGGCTCGAAGCTCGCCCGCGCTCGAAGCCCTGCGCGAGTTTGTCGATGGCCTCCAGGGGTTCATAGTGCCCGGCTCGGGCCATGAGTACGTTCTGGTAGTAGCTCGCGAAGCCCTCCGAGATCCAGCGCTGCCTTACGTCGATGCGCGGCAAGAGCAGGTGACTGAATTCGTGGGTCGCCTCCCAGTCTCCGTAGAATTCGGCGACCGGCCGGTCCGGGTCGACGAACAGGTCCACGACCAGGCCATCGGTGCGCGAGACTCTCCCGAACGAGATCGGCGTTCCGTCGCCTCGCGTACTCTCGATGATGCGAACGCGGACGTCCGGGACCGGGAAGCGGCCCGATACGTCGGCGACGCTGGCGGCCACGTCGCGCAACCAGCCGCTCAGTTCGGCGGCGCGTGACGGATCGATGGGCCGCGTGAAATCGATACGCAGCGTGGCGCCAGCCAGCTCGGCTTCGGCATAGCTCGTGGCCGATTCTGCGCAGGGCGCCAGCAGCAACAGCAGTGTGATCAGGGCAGCACGGACGATGGCAGGCTCCTTGTTATCCGAGCTTTCGACTTGCGTCCGGCTGCGGAGTTCGGACTCGACATACGCATACTTGTAACGTTATTGTCACATTATCGTCACCACGATGACGCATGACTTGCGGAAGATCACGCTCTTATCCGGGCCTCGAAGGAGTTTGTCTTGGTTGACTACATTGACGAACTGGAACTCGGCATCTGCCTGCGCATCAACGCGCTGAGTCAGAAGGCCGCGATCCGCCGCTTCTTCACCGCGATCTCCCGACTCGGCAACTGGCCGGCCTACGTGATCGTCGGCGTGGCCTGTGCCGCGTCACTGGAGTCAGGCGCTCCGCTATTCCTGATCCAGTCGCTGCTGACGGCCGGCGCCGGGATTTTGGCCTACAAGGGGCTCAAGACCCGGCTCGTACGCGAGCGACCCTATATCAGGCACAACGGCATCGTCGCCGCGGCAGCACCGCTCGATCGCTACAGCTTCCCGAGCGGACACACGATGCATGCTGTGTCGTTTGCCATCCTGTACTCGGCCCATGTGCCGGCCGTCATCTGGATCATGGCGCCGTTCGCGCTGCTGGTCGCGGCATCTCGCGTCGTCCTCGGACTGCACTACCCGACGGACGTCGCGGTCGGGGGCGCCCTCGGCGCGACGCTGGCGTATTCGAGTCTAGCTGTCTTCGCCTGAGCGCCGCTGCGGGTTCCGCTCGGCTGCCCAATACAGTAAGGTCAGCCCCGGGCAGGCGACGGTGCGCGACCCCGTGACGCGCGGCAGGAGAGCGGGATGCCGAAGAATCTCAGAGACAGCAGCGACCAGCTGATCACGCGCTGGGTCCGCGGCGAGCCGGGCGAATTCGCCCCGGAGAACCGCGACCTGCTGGCCGCGCTCGAGCGCATGATCCGCGAGGACCACGAGGCGCAGGCGGTCGAGACCGTCGCGCACTGGGATCCGCACGATATCAGCGAGCTGCTGCTCTACCTGCCGATCAGGCTCGCGAGGCGTCTGTTCGGCGGGCTGCCGGCGCGCGCTCAGGTCAAGGTGATCGTCGAAGTCAGTACCGACCTGCGCGCCCAGCTCCTGCAGGACATCGACGTTACGCACATTGCGGAGATCACTGAGGGCCTCGAGGAAGACGACGCGGTCGAACTCCTCGACGATCTGCCCGAAACCGTCGCCGAGAAAGTTCTCGAGCGGCTTCCCGATAGCGAAGATATCCGCGAGCGCCTCGAGTTCGAAGACGACACCGCCGGCGAGGTGATGACGACCAAGTTCGTCACCGTGCTCGATCACTGGAACGTACGTACCGCGACGCGGGCCGTACGCAAGATGGCGGCCGAGATCGAGAGCTTCTACGAAGTCTACGTCGTGAACGAGGCGCGCCAGCTCGTCGGCCGCCTGCAGCTGCGCGACCTGTTGCTCAACAAGAAGAAGACGCGCATCGGGGACATCATGAGAGACGTCGAGGTCTGGGTGTTGCCCGATGCGGACCAGGAAGACGTGCTCGAACTGGCCAGGACCTACAACGTGCAGACGATCCCGGTCGTCGACGATGAGCGCCACGTTCTCGGCCGGATAACGGTCGAGGAGTTGCAGGAGATCGTGCGCGACGAGGCCGAAGAAGACATCATGCTCATGAGCGGCCTTGCGCCCGACGCGCTGCCCGACGATTCGGTCCGCCGAATCATCCGTGCGCGCCTGCCGTGGCTGGCAGGCGGACTCGTTGGCGCGGTACTGGCCGGCGCCGTCGTGGGTTCGTTCGAACACCAGCTACGCCAGGCTGCGATCCTCGCGAGCTTCATTCCCGTCGTCATGGCCATGGCGGGCAATGCCGGTATCCAGGCCTCGACGGTCACGGTACAGGGCCTTGCGGCAGGTAACCTGTGGATCGGCGATCTCGGTGGGCGCATCGTCAAGGAGCTCCTGGGGTCGCTGATCAATGGCGCCCTGATTGCGCTGCTTCTCGGATCCCTGGTCATGCTGCTGTCGGGATTCGTGGATCTGGAGCAGCCATTGCGTCTCGCGATCGCCGCGGGCCTGTCGGTCCTGCTCGTGACGATGATCGCCGCGACGCTCGGCTCGACGATTCCGCTGGTCCTCGATCACTTCGATATCGACCCGGCCGTGGCGACCGGCGTGTTCATCACGACGGCCAACGACATCCTCGGCGTGCTGGTCTATTTCACGGTCGCAACGGGGATCTACCTCGGCGCGATCGCCTGAGGACGCTACTTGCGTCGAGCGCGTCGAGTTTTCGGTTTCGTGCCAATCTTGCTGAGTTCGGCTAGCGATGCGTCGATGCAGTCGACGAAGAAGTCGATGTCAGGAAGGGTTTCGCGCGTCGATGTGACGTTGAAGCTGATCTTGCCGTCGTAGCTCGGCGTCGCGATGAACAGGCCCATGCCGTCGACGAGCGGGGCGAGGCCGTAGGTTGCGACCTGTTTCGCGCCGTTCATGAAGACCGGCACCTGTGGGCCCGGCACGTTCGAGATGAACAGGTTGCACAGGTTGGCCGCCATGCCTGCGCGCAGCACGAGCCGTCCCGCCGTTACCAGCGTCGCGGCCGGGACGTGCTGGCTGAGGTCGGTCATAAGGCGCGCCGATACGCCGCTGCGCGCGGCCTTGCTTCTGCGCGTCGATGCATGGATGCGCTGCAGGCGCTCGAGCGGGTCCTCGATATCCGTGAAGATGGGCGTCGTCATCGACGTTACGCGATTGCCGATATCCTCATCGGCCTCTGCTGATCCACGCCGCGCGTTGATCGGCACCCACGCGACCAGCGATTCGTTGGGCAGTTCCTCGTGATGCTCGAGGTAGCGCCGCAGGGCACCGGCGCAGACGGCAAGGATGATATCGTTGATCGTACTGCCGGGCACCGTTTCGCGGATCGCCTTCACCTCGTCCAGCGTGCAGCTCGTCGCGTCGAACATCGTGTGCGGTGAGGTATTGCAGTTGAAGCGCGTGTCGGGCACAACGTGTCTTGCCTTGCGTTCGGTCGACAAGGCGCTTTGGGCCCAGCGGTAGATGGCAGGCGCGGATCGCATCACCGCGTCGGTCATGCCGATCGGTGATCGTACGGTGTTCCAGGCGGCTCGCAGGCCCATGTTGATCAGGCCCGGCCGGGGGCTGCGCGTGTCCTCGACCGAGTCGAGCGCAACGGCCGGCGTGCCCTTGTTATCGACATCGACGAGCGCACGGTAGAATTTCATGACCGAGGCGCCGTCGACGGCGGCGTGGTGCAGCTTGGTCGCAATCGCGTAGCTGCCCTCCGGGAGGCCCTCGACCTGATCGAGTCCTTCGATGACCAGCATCTCCCACAGGGGCCTTCCCAGGTCGAGCGGGCGCGCGTGGAAGCGCGACAACAGAATGCAGAATTGCCGCCAGTCGCCCGGAGCAGGCAGGCGAACGTGCTGCACGTGGTACTCGAGATCGAAGTGCTCGTCGTCGACCCAGTAGGGGTAATCGAGCTCTAGCGGGACACGAATCAGCCGCCGCCGGAATACCGAACTCATGTGCAGGCGACTCTCGATGTGCGCGAGGATCTCCTTGAAGCGAACGGTCTTGCCGCCGGGGACGGTCGACGGGTCGAATACGGCGACGGCCGTCACCTGGATATGGTTGTCCTCCGTCTCCATGTAGAGGAATTGAGCGTCCTGTGGGCTGAGCTGGTCCATTACGTCCTCATTGCTGCCCGGAAACGAGCTGAGGTCTGACGATGCGGCCGCCGCGATCCTGGCCCAGCGCTTCGAGAAACATGTCACGCACCTTGTCTACGTGAGAGTCGATGGATTCGACCTGCCAGTCGCTCGTGTCCACGGGCGGCAACACGTCGACCTCGACCGTGGCCGGGTGATAGATGGCGGAGCCTTTGGGCATGACGTCCCCGGAATTGTGGATCACGATCGGTACGATCGGCACCCCGGCCTGCATTGCAAGGTGAAATGCACCCTTCTTGAACGGCGCCAGCTTCGGCGTGATCGAGCGCGTTCCCTCCGGTGACATGCACACCGACTTGCCCTCGACACGCATCAAGTCGACGAGCGAGCCCATGGCCGCAATTGCCTGTTCGGAGTCCTTGCGGTCGATCATCACGACGCCCGCGAACTCGAGTACCCTGCCGATCAACGGGATCTCGCCGATCTCCTTCTTCCCGACGCCGGCGATGTCGCGCCGCAACAGGCGCGCGACGATGACCATGTCGACGTTGCTCTGGTGGTTGAACACGAACACCGCCGGTCGATGCGACCACAAATGATGCTCGCCGTTGATCTTCAGATTCAAACCGATGAGCGCGCTTGCCGTATCGGCAAAAACGGACAGCGAGAAATTCAGTGCGTCACGCTTCGAACCGGTTAGCGCCCAAATTGGCAAGCCCGCAAAAAACGACCCCATGAGGCTCGCCGGGACCATCGCCGTGCGGATGAAATCCGTCGGTTTTGGGCGACCGCGACTGGCGAAACGGCGCACGGGCCAGCTGCGCTCCTCGGCGATCGACAAGAGCTTGCTGCTCGGATTGAGCGGTCGGGGATTGCCGACGCGTTCGAGTAGCTCGAGGTCGTCAGTGCTGTCCGAATAGAAATAACTCTGGTCGAGGTCAATGTCATATTGCCTGGCGAGTTTCTCGGCGGCCACCACTTTGCCGTGGCCGAAGCAGATCGGCCGTTTGACGGCGCCCGTAAACGCACCATCGTCGACCTGCAGGCGTGTGCACAGCACGTTGTCAATGTCGAGGCTGCGGGCGGCCGGTGCGACCTGGTAGGGCGTCGCCGACGAGATGATCGCAACCGTGTGGCCTTTGCGCAGGTGCGCCTCGACCAGCGCCCGCGTTTCGGGGTAGATCTGCGAGGCGATATGCGACCGGAAGACCTCTTCGCCAAACTCGGCATAGCTTTCTTCGCCGACACCGCGCAGGAACTGGGACGCCGCGAGCACCAGGGCGGGGTAGCCGAGGACCCCGATGCCGTAGCTCGCCATGACGGTCACGAGTTCGACGAGGTCGCGCGGTGACATGTGGCCGCGCCTGAGCTGCTCCTCGAAGAACGCGAATATGGAATAGCCCGAGATGATCGTGCCATCAAAATCGAACAGCGCCCCGATCTGCGGACCCTCGGGCAGACTTTCGATTTCCGCGGTTACGTTCTGATAAGTCATTCAGCACATCTCTCGAGACCTCATTGTAAAGCGAGCTCGCCGCTTCGCACTACGTTTTTTTCTCGCCCGGCTGCTACAATCGGCCCATGACCAGCGGCAGCAGCACTATCTACGACATACCGGTCAGGCGCATCGACGGCGCGGACACCACGCTCGCCGAGCATCGTGGCGAGGTCCTTCTCGTGGTCAACGTCGCGTCGGAATGTGGCTTCACACCGCAGTACGAGGGCCTCGAGAAGCTTTACGAGACGTACCAGGGGCAGGGTTTCACCGTGCTCGGGTTTCCGGCCAACGACTTCCTCGGCCAGGAACCGGGCAGTGACGCAGAGATCCAGGCGTTCTGCACGGCCACCTTCGGCGTGCGCTTCCCGATGTTCAGCAAGGTGACGGTTGCGGGCCCCGACAAGCATGCGCTGTTTGCGCACCTGACGACGTCCCTGCCCGACGCCGCGGGCCGGGAGTCGATGGAAGAGGCGGCCCGTCAGCACGGCGCCGAAGCGCCGCCCCGGCCGGAGATCATCTGGAATTTTGAGAAATTCCTCGTTTCGAGGACGGGCGAGACGGTTGCCCGTTTTGCTCCGGACACGGCACCGGATGCGCCGCAGCTCGTGACCGCGATCGAACAGGCGCTCGCCGACACCTGACACCCAAGTGATTTCGGTCGCTCCCATGATGGACTGGACGGACCGCCACTGCCGCTACTTCATGCGGCTGCTGACCCCCCATGCGCTGCTGTACACCGAGATGGTGACGGCGGCCGCAATCGTCCACGGCGACAGCCATCGTTTCCTGCGCTTCAACGAGGAAGAGCACCCGGTCGCGCTGCAACTCGGCGGCAGCGACCCGGACTGGATGGCGCAGGCGACGGCGCAGGCGGCTCGACACGGCTACGACGAGATCAACATCAATGTCGGCTGTCCGAGTGATCGCGTGCAAAGCGGCCAGTTTGGTGCCTGCCTGATGGCGCATCCCGAACAGGTTGCCGAATGCTATGCGGCCATGCAAAAAGAAACGGAGGTCCCGGTGAGCGTCAAGTCGCGGATCGGTATCGACGACCGGGACGACTACGCGTTTCTGCGGCACTTCGTGGAAATTGTGGCAGCGGCGGGATGTCGCAAGTTCGTCGTGCACGCGCGAGTGGCGATACTCGAGGGCCTGAGCCCGAAGGAGAACCGCGCTGTCCCACCGCTTCGCTACGGGCATGTTTATCGTCTCAAGGCCGACTTTCCGGAACTCGAAATCGTCATCAATGGCGGCTTGACGCGCGTCGAGCAGGTCGACGAGGCCCTGGCGCACGTCGACGGCGTCATGATCGGGCGGCAGGCCTACCATGCGCCGTATTTCCTGGCCGAACTCGCTGCGCACCTGGATCCGGCGTGGTCGATGCCGTCCCGCGGCGACGTTGTGGAGCGCATGCTGGGGTATGTCGATCGCGAGCTCGCGCGGGGCGCATCGCTGGCCAGCATCACACGGCACATGCTCGGCCTGTTCGCGGGCCGTCCCGGCGCGCGCGCGTGGCGTCGCTACATCAGTGAGCATGCGCATCGGGAGGGCGCCGCCAGCGAGGTCCTCGTCAATGCAATAAACGCTATGCCTGCGGCGGCCTAGGTGGCTACAATGCACGCTCTCGCCAGTCGACTGACAGGACACGTACCGCAACATGGGCGCGAAATCGGCAAATAAGAATCTGACCATGGCCGAGCAGGCCGATATCCACGAGTTATATGAGCTCTCGGTGCAGAACGTCGAGAACGAAGTCGAGTTTCTGCAGACGACGTTCCGGGAACTGACGGGCCGCACCGGCTATCTTTTTCGCGAGGATTTTTGTGGTACCGCGAGCGCTTCGTGCCAGTGGGTCCGCCAGGGCGGGGACTTCCAGGCCATCGGCGTCGATATCGACCCCGCCGTCCTGGAGTGGGGCAGGGAGCATCGCGTCGGCCGTCTGGCGCCCGAAGACCGGGCCCGTGTCAGCCTGATTGAATCCGACGTCATGCAGGTCGAGACGCCCAGGGTCGATCTTCTTGCCGCCTTCAATTTCAGCTACTGGATCTTCGACACGCGCGATACGCTGCGTGCCTATTTTGTCAAGGCCTATGAAGCCCTGAAGGACGACGGCATTTTCTTCTGCGACATGTTTGGCGGACCCGAGGCGCAGGAGGAAACCAAGGAGAAGACCAAGCACAAGAAGCGTGGGTTCACCTATATCTGGCACCAGGCCGAGTTCCATCCGGTCACGCATTACATGCGGACGCATATCCACTTCAGGTTCAAGGATGGCTCGAAGATCAAGAAGGCATTTACCTACGAATGGCGCCTGTGGTCGGCCCCGGAGCTGCGCGAGTTGCTGCTCGAGGCCGGATTTAGCAAGGCGACCGTCTACTGGGAAGGCGAGGACGAGGACGGCGAAGGCAATGGCGAGTTCGCGCCCGAGGAGTGCGGCGAGGCGGATCTTGCGTGGATAGCGTATATTGTCGCCGAAAAATAGTAGTATTATTAAGTGCTTGGGTTAAATATCTGTGAATCGCGGAATGGCTAAGGACCTTGAAGTGGCAATCGTGTTCGCCGACGTCGTCGGCAGCACACAGCTGTACGACAAGTTCGGCGATACCAAAGCCAGTGAGACGGTCGCGCACTGCCTCGACATAATGAAGGATGCGACCTACCAGCATAACGGCACGGTGATCAAGACCATCGGCGACGAGGTTATGTCGACGTTCGAGACCGCCGACGACGCCATGGGCGCCGCTGTCATGATGCAGTCGCGCGTGACGACCGAAACCAAGGACGGTGGCATTCCCGTATCGATTCGTATCGGCTGCCATTATGGTCCGGTCGTGCAGGAGCAGAACGACATTTTTGGCGCGGCCGTGCACACGGCCAATCGCATGACCTCGCAGGCCAAAGCAAGACAGATCGTGATTTCCGGGTTTACCGTCGAGAAGATGACGCCCGGACTCAGGAAGCAGACACGCCAGATCGACGTGGCGACCGTCCGCGGCCGTATCGACGAGGTCGCGCTCTACGAGCTCGTGTGGCAGCCCGATGAGGCGACCAGCATGTTGCCGACCATCGAATGGGAGAGTCAGGAGCGGCGCGCGTCCAGGCTATTGCTGAATTTCCGCGACACGACGGTCGAAGTATCCGGCGAGCGCAAAGCGATCAACATGGGGCGTGCCGACGACAACGACCTCGTCGTCAAGGGCAACCTGATATCGCGTATTCATGCCAAGATCGAAATGCGCCGCGGCAAGTTCGTGCTCATCGATCAGAGCACCAACGGCACGTTCCTTCTGAACGTGCAGGGCCAGGAGACGTTCGTACGCCGAGATTCGGCCATCCTGGAGAATGAAGGGACGATCGGCCTGGGCCGCGCGGAGCAGCCCGGCTCCAATCTCGCCATCTATTACAAGGCGATCGAATAGCAGACAAGGGGACAGTCACCCTAACTCTTCGAGTTAGGGTGACTGTCCCCTTATATTTCACGAAGCGCGCGCCAGCGCCTCGTCGAGCGCGTCGGCGATGATCTTCTGCTGGGCCTTCAACTCACCCGGCAAGCGGTCGCCGTAGGTCTCGAGGTATTCGAGGACTGATTTCATCTCGTCGCGCCATTCCTGGGTGTCGACGGTAAGCAATTCGTCGAGCGTCCCGGCGGCGATATCGAGGCCGTTCGTGTTCAGGTCGGCCGCGTGCGGCAGGAATCCGATCGGCGTCTCGTGCGCGCCCGCGCGCCCTTCGCAACGCTCGATCATCCATTCGAGTACACGGATGTTCTCGCCGAAGCCCGGCCACAGGAAGTTGCCTTCGTCGTCCTGGCGGAACCAGTTGACGTGGAAAATGCGCGGCAGGTGCTCGCTGCGGGAGGGCAGGGACAGCCAGTGGGCCCAGTAATCGGCAAAGTTGTAGCCGCAGAACGGTTTCATGGCCATCGGATCGCGGCGCACCACGCCGACGTCGCCGACCATCGCGGCCGTGGTCTCGGATGCCGTGCCGGCACCGACCAGCACGCCGTGCTCCCAGCTCTTGGCTTCGAATACGAGTGGCGCGACCCGTTTGCGCCGTCCACCGAACACGATCGCCGAGATCGGCACACCCTCGGGTGCATCGGCCAGGTTCGTGTAGGCCGGGTTGTTGGTCGCAGCGACCGTAAAACGCGAATTCGGATGCGCGGCGGGACCGTTGGCCTCGTCGTAGTCGCGGCCCTGCCAGTCTCTCGCAGGCGAACCATCGCCCTTGCCTTCCCACCATGGCTGGTTGTCGGCCGTCGTCGCGACGTTGGTGAAGATCGCGTCGTGCATGATCATGTCGTACGCATTCTTGTTGGTCTTCGGGTTCGTTCCCGGCACGACGCCGAAGTACCCGGATTCGGGGTTGACCGCGCGCATCTTGCCGTCATCGTCGAAATGCAGCCACGCGATATCGTCACCCAGTGTCCAGGCCTTCCAGCCCTTCATGCTCTCGGGAGGGATCAGCATCGCAAGATTGGTCTTGCCGCACGCGGACGGGAAGGCACAGGCGATGTAGTGCACCACGCCTTCGGGACTCTCGAGACCGACGATGAGCATGTGTTCGGCCAACCAGCCTTCCTGGCGCGCCTGGTAGCTTGCTATCCGCAGCGCGTGGCACTTCTTGCCGAGCAGCGCATTGCCGCCGTATCCGGATCCGTAACTCTTGATCGATAGCTCGTCGGGGAAATGCACGATGAAGCGGCGCTCCGGATCGAGTTCACCCGTCGAATGCAGGCCCCTCACGAAAGTGCCTTCGCGCTCGATGCGCGCGAGTGCCTTGCTGCCCATACGCGTCATCAGCTTCATGTTGATGACGACGTAGGGGCTGTCCGTGATTTCGACGCCGCAACGCGAGTAGGGCGAATCGATCGGGCCCATGCAATAGGGGATGACGTACATAACGCGACCCTGCATGCACCCTGAGAACAATGCGTCCATCTTTTCATGCGCCTTGGCCGGCGCCATCCACAGGTTGTTGGGGCCGGCGTCGTCCTCGTGCTCGGTGCAGACGAAGGTCAGGTGTTCGACGCGTGCGACGTCGCCCGGATCGGACAGGTGCAGGTAACACCCGGGGTGCGTTTTTTTGTTCAGTTTGCGCAGCGTACCGATCGCGAGCATCAGTTCGACGAGATCCTGGTACTCCTCGTCACTTCCGGTGCACCAGTGCACGGCTTCGGGCTGCGTATGGGCCTCGACCTGGTCGACCCAGGTCTTCAGGGCGTCAAGGGTGGTGGTCATGTCTGTCCTTTTCGGATTTCTGAGGGCGGCGCCTCTGTTGCACGCTGCTGCGATAATCTGGAACACAATTATTGCGTATCGACAACCCGTGGTCAGTACGTCAGATCACCTATTCGCACCTGACAACGTTGTCATCGCGACAAATTCATGCGGACCGAAGCGAATCCACAAAAACGTCAATTTTCCGGGTTTGCCGGGATATAAAGTGGGCGCAATTCGGGGAACCGTGTACCCTTTCGCCGTGACCGAACTGAGCGAATTCTTCGGGCCCGCGAGTCCGCTGCGGCGGCAGCTGCCGGGCTTTCAGCCGCGGGCCGGCCAGGCCTGGATGGCCGAGGCCGTGGCCGAGGCCATTTCGGGCTGCGAGCGCCTCGTGGTCGAGGCCGGTACCGGCACGGGCAAGACCTTCGCCTACCTGGTTCCTGCGCTGCTCAGTGGTCGCAAGACGATTATCAGCACGGGCACCAAGGCGCTGCAGGACCAGCTGTACCACCGTGACCTGCCGCTCGTCGGCAAAGCCGTCGGTCGGCCCGTGACGACGGCCCTGCTCAAGGGGCGAGCCAACTACCTCTGTCTGCAGCGGCTCGGCCAGGTCACCGGGCCCGCAGCGGCAATCGCGAGCGATCTCGCGCTCGTCAACGAGTGGCGCTATCGCACGGAGACGGGCGACAAGGCTGAGTTGACCGATGTCCCCGAAGACTCCCCCGTGTGGCCGCTGGTCACGTCGACCGCAGACAATTGCCTGGGGCAGCAGTGCCCCGCGTATGCGCAATGCCATGTCGCCCGCGCCCGCAAGGCGGCGCAGGAGGCCGATCTCGTCGTCGTCAACCATCACCTGTTGCTCGCCGACCTCGCGATGAAGGAGGAGGGGTTCGTAGAATTCCTGCCCGATGCCGAGGCCGTCATCATCGATGAGGCGCACCAGCTTCCCGACCTTGCCGTGCAGTTCTTCGGCGTTGCGCTCGGCAGCCGCGAACTCGAGCGCCTCGTCGACGAATTGCGGGCCGCGACACTGGCGTATTCGCAGGCCGACCTCAGCCGGCGCATCGATCGGCTGCAGACGACGATCCGGGCCTGGCGCGCCGCTGCGCCGCGCAAGGAAGGCCGTTACGAGTACGGTGAAGTCGTCGATGACCTGCGCGAGGCACACGATGCGCTGTCGCACGCGGTGCACGATGCACGCGAGGCTGTCGCGGGCCTCGGCGATGCGTCGGTGGAGATCGAAAAGCTCGGCGAACAGCTGCTCGGTGTCGGCGAACGCCTCGGGGTACTCGTCAGCGAGGACGCCTGGGACGGCCTGCGCTGGCTCGAGATCCGGCCGCGCAGCCTGCGCCTGCACCTGACGCCGCTCGACGTGTCGTCCAAGCTCAATGCGCTGATCGACAACGGCTTCCAGGCCTGGGTATTCACGTCTGCAACGCTGGCGGTCGGTGAGGACTTCACCCACTTCTCGTCGCGCATGGGTCTCGCGGGCGTGCGGGGCCTGACCTTTCCGAGCCCGTACCGCGTCGACCAGAACGGCCTCGTATTCCTGCCGCCGGACCTGCCGGCGCCGTCCGACCCGATGCATACCGACGCCGTGCTGCACGCGGTCACGCCGCTGCTCGACATGACCACGGGCGGCATGTTCTGCCTGTTCACGAGTTATCGCGCGCTCAACAAGGCACGCGAGTGGTTCGACTCGCACGAGTCGGTGCTTGGCGGGCGCAAGTTGCTGGTCCAGGGCGAGGCGCCGCGTGATGACCTGTTGCGACGCTTTCGTCGGCAGGGCGACGCCGTGTTGCTCGGCACCGGCAGTTTCTGGGAGGGCGTAGACGTGCGGGGAACGGCGCTCAGCGTCGTCGCGATCGACAAGCTGCCGTTCGCCTCGCCCGCCGATCCGCTCATGATGGCCCGCCTCGAGTTCATCCGCCGCGAGGGCGGCAACGGGTTCATGGACCACCAGCTGCCGCAGGCCGCGCTGGCGCTGAAACAGGGAGCCGGGCGCCTGCTGCGCGACGACAACGACTACGGCGTCGTGGCGCTGTGCGATCCGCGTGTGACGGGCAAGCGTTACGGCAAAACCTTTCTCGAGGCGCTCGCACCGATGCCGGTTACGCATTCCATCGACGAGGTCGCCACGTTCCTGGCGTCCCACGAGTCCCGCGGTGAAGTCGCGTGAAACTCCTGGCCATGGACACGTCGTCGCTCGCCTGCTCGGTCGCCGTGCAATCGGGCGAGGCGGTGATCGAACGTCACGAGGAGCAGCCGCGCGAGCATACGCGCCTGCTCGTCCCGATGATTCGCGCAGCGCTCGGCGAGGCCGGGCTGGCCGTCGAAGCGCTGGACGCCATCGTACTCGGCAACGGACCCGGCTCGTTCATCGGCATGCGTATCGCCGCGTCGGTCGCGCAGGGCCTGGCCTATGGCGCCGGCATACGCATCGCGCCCGTGTCGTCCCTGGCGGCCGTAGCGGCCGAGGTGTTTGCTTCCTCCGACGCGGCACAGGTCGTCGTCACTCAGGACGCGCACATGAACGAAGTCTACCTGGGTGCATTTGGGCGCGGTGACCATGGCATCCCGCAGGCGCTGTTCGCGGAGCGCCTGTGCGGCCAGGTCATCATCGACGAACTCGACGAAGACGCGGCCGCATCGCGGTTCGCGGCCGGGGCAGGCTGGCAACGATATCCGGCCTTGCTGGCCGCCAACAACGGCCTTATTGGCAATACGTCGCCGGTGTTGTATCCGCGTGCCCGCTACCTGCTGCCGCTCGGCGTCGCCGCGCTGACAGCCGGCGCGGCGGTCGCGCCGCAGGACCTCGTTCCCGCCTACCTCAGGGCCAGGGTCGCAGCGGAGCCGGACTCGGCGAGCCCGTAACGGTTCTGTAATATACTGCTGTTGCAATGAGTGGTTTCCGCGCTCCGGGCCCTGCATGTCTGCAAAGAAGATTCTAATTGTCGAGGACGAACAAGCGATTCGGGAGATGATCGCGTTTCACCTTTCGAGAGCAGGCTACGAGACGCTGGAAGCCGGCGACTGTCGTGAGGCGCGGGAGCAGATCGCCGACAATCGTCCCGATCTCGCACTCGTTGACTGGATGCTGCCCGATATGAGTGGCCTGGAGCTGACCCGAATGCTCAAGCGCAGTGACGAGTTCGAGGACCTTGCGATCATCATGCTGACGGCGCGCGCCGAGGAGAGGGACAAAGTGACGGGGCTCGAGGGTGGCGCGGACGACTACATAACCAAGCCGTTTGCGCCGCGGGAGCTCATGGCGCGAATCCAGGCGGTGCTGCGCCGTTCGGGTACAGCGAACAATGGGGTGGTCAGGTCCGGCGTGCTCGAACTCGATGTGGAGGGTCATCGCATATTGTCCTGCGGCAAGGAAATCAGGCTCGGGCCCACGGAATTTCGCCTGCTGCAGTTCATCATGACGCATGCCGAGCGTGTCTACAGCAGGTCGCAGCTGCTGGACCGGGTCTGGGGCGCCAATGTCTACGTCGAGGAGCGCACCGTGGATGTTCATGTCCGACGATTGCGCAAGGCCTTGTCCGTTGCCGGCGCGGACCGGTACATCCAGACTGTGCGCGGTGCGGGGTACCGTTTCTCGGTGCGCGATGTCTGAAGCCGCCCGCAGATTCCTGATCGGCATGCTGGCGTTCCTGCTGGCAGGGGCGATCATCGGCTGGATGTACGGGCGACCTGACCTGGGCCTTCTCGTAGCGGCGTTACTCGCGCTCGCATGGCAGGTCCGGAAATTGCTCGGTTTCGAGCGCGCCTTGCGCACCGGTAACTTCGATGCGTTTCGTTTCGGCGAAGGAATCTGGGAGCAGCTGTTCTCCCGATTTCGCTTCGAGAGCGAAAAATCAGCACGCCACAAGAAAAGCTACCGGCAACTGCTTCGAGAGATCCGCAAGTCGACGAATGCGATGCCGGACGGGGCGGTCATCCTGAACGCCGAGAACGAGATCATCGCGTGCAATCGCGCGGCGAAGCATCTCGTCGGCCTCAGGCGCAAGAAGGACCGCGGTCAACGCGTAGACAATTTCATTCGCGACCCCGAGCTCTCGCGCCTGTTGCAGTCAGGAGACATCGGATGGAGCGTGGAGATCGCCTCACCGCTGGTCGACTATAAATGGCTCAATTGCAGGCTCGTCGGTTACGGAGCCGACCAGAAGCTGTTGCTGGTGCGTGATGTCACCGAACGCATTCGCCTGAGCAAGATGCGCCGCGATTTCGTCGCCAATGCATCACACGAGCTGCGATCGCCCCTGACCGTCATCAGCGGCTACCTGGACAGCCTGGCCGACGATGAGCAGATGCCGCGGAGCTGGGAGAAAGCCGTGGCGCAAATGCGAGCCCAGGCAAAGCGCATGCAACATATCCTCGGCGAGTTGCTCGAGCTGTCGAGGCTGGAGGGCTCTGCGCGCGAGGGTTCGGAAGAGTCCGTCGACGTCGTCGAGTTGATGAATGAGGCCAGGCTCGCATTCGACGGTCATACCGACATCGCGGGCATTGTCGTGAACGCGGAATCGACGACGCAGTTACATGGCAAAGCGGCCGAGATCGAGACGGTCATCATTAACCTGCTGTCGAATGCGATCCGCTATACGCCGCCGGACGGGAACATCACGCTGACCTGGCGTTCCGACGCCAGCGGCGGGGAACTCGTGGTCGCGGACACGGGCGAGGGCATCGATGCCGAGTTCATACCGCGTCTCACGGAGCGTTTCTTCCGCGTCGACAAAGGGCGCAGTCGCGACGAAGGCGGTACGGGACTGGGCCTTGCTATTGTCAAGCATGTGCTGCTGCGACACGACGCGAAGCTCGTCATTAAGAGCGAGCCCGGCAAGGGCAGCGAATTCTGCTGCCGCTTTCCCGCAAAGCGACTTCTCGTGGCGGAACCCGTCGCCCTGTCATAATTCTGCAACAAAACTGGCCTATAAGCTGTCGGGTGTCGTTTATGCGACGTTAACCTCTTCGTAATCTGACAGTAACGGGAGCCGCGCGCTCCTACCTGGGGAAAGACATGAAATTATTCTATGTGCCGGTGACGCTGATCGCTGCGCTGTTGTTTGTCACGAAACCTGCAGCAGCTCAGGACACCTGGGCCGATCGTATCAAGTTGAAAGGTGACGTTCGCCTGCGCCACGAGTCGATCGACGAAGACGGCGAGGAGGATCGCCGCCGCATGCGTTTTCGCACGCGTTTCGGCCTGTCGGCAGCCGTCAGCGACGACGTCAAGTTCGTCTTGCAGCTGGCGACAGGCGGCGGCAACCCGGTATCGACCAACCAGTCGTTCGACAGCGGCTTCTCGACCAAAGACATCGGCGTCGATCTTGCCTACGTCGACTGGAAGATCCGCGACGGGCTGAATTTCTACGGCGGCAAGATGAAGAACCCGCTGTTCAAGGCAGGTGGTGTGCCGCTGATCTGGGATAGCGACCTCAACCCGGAAGGGCTTGCGGCGAAGTTTGCGAGCGGAGGTTTCTTTGCCACGGCCGGTGGCTTTTCTGCCGAAGAACGCTCCAGCGCGGATGATTCGCTGCTGTACGTCGCACAGGCCGGCTACAAGTTCCCGGTCGCTGACGGTATCACGCTGACGGCTGGTGCCGGGTACTTTGGCTATACCGACACTGTCGGGAATTCGCCCTTTTACAACGGCAGCGCGAAAGGCAATACGGTCGATATCGAGGGCAACTACGTCAACGACTACAAGAACACCGAGGTCTTCGCAGAGCTCGGCGCCAAGCTCGGTGACTGGCCGCTCAAGGTGTATGCGCATCTGACGCAGAACAACGAGGCCAGCACCGAAGATACGGCCTGGGCCTTCGGCGCCAAGGTCGGCTCGGCCAAGAGCGCGGGACAGAGCGAGTTCAGCTGGACCTACCAGGACATCGAGGCGGACTCGGTCATCGGTACCTTCAACGATTCCGATTTCGGCGGCGGCGGTACCGACGCCGACGGCCATCTGCTCAAGGCCAAATATGCGTATTCCAAGCGAATTTTTCTTGGTGGTACGCTGTTCATCAACAATGTGGACCGCTTCCAGGGCACCGAACACGATTACAGTCGGCTGCAGCTTGACGTAGAATTCAAGTTCGACTGAGGCAGGCCGGAGGGCCCCATGGAAACATCCGGATTGACCGCGCACATATCGCGTCGTTTCAACAAGGACCTCGAGGACCTTAGGAACAAAGTTCTTGCGATGGGTGGGCTCGTCGAAGCGCAGCTGTCGCTGGCGATCAAGGCGATCGTCACCGGTGACAGCGAGCTGGGCCTGCAGGTTGCAATAGACGATTACAAGGTCAACAACCTCGAGGTCAACATCGATGAGGAGTGCGGCCGCATTCTCGCGACCCGGGCGCCGGCGGCCGGCGATTTGCGCCTGATCGTTGCGATCATCAAGACGATCACGGATCTCGAGCGGATTGGCGATGAAGCCGAGAAGATCGGTTTTCTCGCTTCCAAGCTCGCGGCCATGGACCGGCCGGCCGACTCGTATCGGGAACTCAAGACGCTCGGCGGCCACGTTGCCCACATGCTGCGCGACGCCATGAACGCGTTCGCGCGGCTTGACGTCGACGATGCCTGGGAAGTCGTGCGCGAGGACGAGCAGGTCGACGAGGAGTACGAGGCGATTCAGCGTCAGTGCATCACGTTCATGATGGAGGACCCGCGCTCGATCAAGCGCGTAATGAATGTCACGTGGTGTGCCCGCTCGCTGGAGCGGATCGGCGACCATGCGAAGAACATCTGCGAGTACGTCATCTACATGGTGCAGGGACGCGACGTGCGTCATACTGTCGTTCCCGAGACGACCGACTCCTAGTACATGATGTTACCGAGCAGGCGGGTACTGAATCTCGCAGGATTTCTCGCATGTGCCGGCATGATGGGCTTCGCGCTCTATGCGCAGTACGTGCTGTACCTCGATCCGTGTCCGCTGTGCGTATTCCAGCGCATCGCCACTATTCTCGTGGGCGTCGGCTTTCTGGTGGCGGCGTTGCATAACCCGGGGCGAATCGGTGCGCGCGTCTATGGCGTTCTCATTGCGCTTTTTGCAGCATTCGGAGTCGGCGTCGCCGCCTGGCACGTGCATCTGCAGGGCCTGCCGCCCGACGAGGTTCCGGGATGCGGCCCGGGTTTCGAGTACATCATGGAGAATTTCGCGCTGTTCGATGCGCTTTCCATGATCTTCCAGGGGTCGGGCGAGTGTGCCGACGTCGTGTGGCAGTTTTTGGGCCTGTCGATGCCGACATGGGTTGTCATCGGGCTCGGCGGCCTCGGGCTGGCCGCGCTGTGGAACAACTTCCGCAAGGCCTGAGCACCGCTATAACAGCATCAGCTCCATAATGCGGCTGTACATGGACGTCAGAGTGACTACGTCTTCGATGCTGACGTGTTCATCGACCTTGTGAATCGAGGCATTAACCGGCCCAAGCTCGACCACGTCGGCGCCTGCCGGCGAGATGAAGCGACCATCGGAGGTGCCGCCGCCGGTCGACAGTTCCGGTGCTGATCCGGTCTGTTCCGTCACGGCTGTCGCGACCGCATCGATGAGCTTGCCGGGTGCGGTCAGGAAAGGTTCGCCCGACAGGTGCCAGCGCAGATCGTAGTCGATCTCGTGAGCATCGAAAACGTCGCGAACCTTGTCTTGCAGGGATTCGTGCGTCCACTCGGTGGAATAACGAAAATTGAAGCGCGCGGACAACTCGCCAGGTGTGACGTTCGGTGCGCCGATACCGGCACGTACATCGACGACCTGAAAGCTCGTCGGCGGAAAGAACTCGTTGCCATTGTCCCATTCAATTTGGTGCAGCTCGGCCAGGACGGGAGCAAAGCGGCGAATCGGGTTGTCCGCGAGCTGTGGATAGGCGACGTGTCCCTGGATTCCTCGAACGGTCAGGATGCCGCTCAGCGAGCCGCGACGGCCGATGCGGACAATATCGCCGAGCCTGTCCTGGCTGGACGGTTCCCCCAGAACGCACCAGTCGATGGACTCGCCGCGAGCCGTGAGCGCCTCGATGACCTTCAGCGTGCCGTCGCGAGCCCGGCCTTCCTCGTCGCTTGTGATCAGGAACGCGATGCTGCCGCTATGGTCCGGGTTTTCGCCGAGGAAGCGCTCTACGGCGACGATCATCGCGGCCAGGCCGCTCTTCATGTCGGCCGAGCCCCGCCCGTAGAGCAGGCCATCCCTGAGCGTCGGATTGAACGGCTCGGTGGACCACGCGGATTCGTCACCCGGCGGCACGACATCCGTGTGACCGGCGAAGCACAGCACGGGTGCCGCGGCGCCACGACGCGCCCACAGGTTGGTCACGTCATTGAATACCAGGGTTTCGCAGACGAATCCGAGACGCTGCAGGCGCTCGGCCAGGATGGCCTGGCAGCCGGCGTCATCGGGGGTTACCGATCGGCGCTGCACGAGTTCGCACAGCAGCGCGATCTCCGGGCGGGTCATTAGGTCAGACATCACACAAAAGTTGTCTTATAACAGTATGAAAAATATATAGAAAATACCTAATTAACACAAAGTAATCAGATCATCACCAAACCAGCTTTGCAACAATTCGGTAACAATCGATCGCTAAGCTGCCCCCAGTTTCCAACCACAAGGAGAACTCCTCGATGAGCTTCCTCAATCGAGCGCTTACGCTGAGCGCGACCGCAGCGGTCGCGTTCCTGATATCGGGCTGTGGCCCGGCTGAAACCCCTGCTGCCAAAGACAGTGCCGCGACAGGCGCTGCGCCCGCAGGGTCACAGGCCCAGAGCGGTCGCGATTACGTCTATGTTGTCGGATCGTCGACAGTCTATCCGTTTGCAACCGTCGTTGCCGAGCGATTCGGCCGCGGCTCTGAATTCAAGACGCCCAAGATCGAGTCGACCGGATCCGGTGGCGGTCTGAAGCTGTTTTGTACAGGCATCGGCGTCGATCACCCGGATGTGACCAACTCGTCGCGCGCCATCAAGCAGTCCGAAGTAGACTCCTGCGCGGCGAACGGCGTCACCGAGATCGTCGAAGTCAAGATTGGCTACGACGGCATCGTGATCGCCAATGCTATCGGCGGCGCGAGCGTAGCGCTCAGTCGTGCGGATATTTTCATGGCGCTGGCGAAAGAGGTTCCGGGCGAGGGCGAGGGCGAGCTGGTCGAGAACCCGTACGAGACCTGGGCGGATGTGAACCCGGCGTTACCGGCCGAGCGAATCGAAGTGCTGGGACCGCCGCCGACTTCCGGGACACGCGACGCATTCGTCGAGCTCGCAATGGAGGGCGGCTGCCAGACCGTGCCCTGGATCAAGGCGCTCAAGAGCAGCGACAGTAATCGGTACAAGGCGATCTGCCATACGATTCGGGAGGACGGTGCATTCGTCGAGGCCGGCGAGAACGACAACCTGATCGTGCAGAAGCTCGAGGCCAATCCGGGTGCGTTCGGCATCTTCGGCTTCAGCTTCCTCGACCAGAACGCCGAGAAGGTAAAGGGTGCGCAGGTGGACGGCGTCTCGCCGACATTCGACGCGATCGCGAATGGTGATTACCCGGTATCGCGGCCCCTGTATTTCTATGTGAAGAAAGCGCACGTGGATGTGATCCCGGGGCTGCGCGGCTTCCTGAACGAGTTCTCGAGCGAGCGGGCCTGGGGCGAAGAAGGTTATTTGTCGGAGCGCGGCCTGATCCCGATGCCGACTGAGGAGCGCAGCGCCATTGCAGCAGCCGTTCGCAACCTGACGCCGCTGTCGATGGCCGGTCAATAATCAACCTTTCAGATGGTAAGATAATGGCGGCGATTCTCACGGAGTCGCCGCCATCCGTTCGTGAAACAATAATATGCAGAGCACGACGCTAATCCTGCTGCTGGCGTTCATCGCGCTGGCCGCGTTCTATCTCGGACGCAGCCGGTCGCTGGCGCTTGCCGGCGGCCCCGGGCAGATTCGAGTGCTGCATTCACTGCCGGGCTACTACGGCTATTACGTCGCAATCTGGTGTGCCATGCCGGCCCTGGCGCTGTTTCTCCTTTGGACCCTGGTCGAGCCGCGGGTCATCGTCGCGCTGGTCGTCAAGGGCTTGCCCGCGACCTACCAGTCGTTGTCGGCAGGCGAACTCGACCTGCTCGTCAATAACATTCAGAACCTGGCGGCGGGCGACGTTATCAGCGTCGATGCCGACGCCGCGTTACAGAATGCAGCCGCACAATTCAATGGCTATGCGGTCCGGAGCCGGCAGCTGCTCACCGTGCTCGTCGTAGGGCTCGCCGGCCTGGGGGGTGCGATCGCATGGCGACGGGTACACCCCGAACTGCGGGCGCGCAACCGGGTGGAACGCGTGATCCGCTGGGTCCTCATTGCCGCGTCGAGCCTCGCAATCCTGACCACGATCGGCATCGTGCTGTCGGTGCTTTTCGAGGCGATACTGTTCTTTCGGAAAGTGCCGTTGGCCGAGTTTCTCTTCGGGTTGACGTGGAGCCCGCAGACGGCAATACGAGCGGACCAGGTTGGTTCTTCCGGCAGCTTCGGTGCGGTGCCCCTGTTCGCCGGCACGCTGCTGATCACCGCGATCGCGATGCTGGTCGCAGTCCCGGTCGGCCTGATGACCGCGATCTACCTTGCCGAGTATTCCAGCCAGCGCATGCGCGCGATTGCCAAACCGCTGCTGGAGGTGCTGGCGGGAATCCCGACGGTCGTTTACGGCTTTTTCGCCGCACTGACGGTCGCCCCGTGGGTACGCGAGGCCGGTCAGTCGGTTGGCCTCCAGGTAGCTTCGGAGAGTGCCATGGCCGCGGGCATCGTCATGGGCATCATGATCATTCCACTGGTCTCCTCGCTCTCTGACGATGCCATCAACGCCGTGCCTACGGCGATGCGCGACGGCGCGCTGGGGCTGGGCTCGACCCGCTCGGAGATGATCAAGAAGGTCATCCTGCCTGCCGCCTTGCCAGGCATCGTCGGCGGCATCCTGCTGGCGGTCTCGCGGGCCATCGGGGAGACAATGATCGTCGTCATGGCGGCGGGTCTTGCGGCCAACCTGACGGCGAATCCATTCGAAGCGGTCACAACGGTGACCGTGCAGATCGTGACCCTGCTGGTCGGTGACCAGGAGTTCGACAGCGCAAAGACCCTGGCCGCGTTCGCGCTCGGGCTGATGCTGTTCGTCGTGACACTGTGCCTGAATGTGATCGGCCTGGGCGTGGTGCGCAAGTACCGTGAGCAGTATGAATAGGTAACTCATGGATAAGGGACTGACAACGCGCCAGAAAGTCGAGGCGGGCCTCGCAAGGCGGCGCCGCAAGGAATACACGTTTCGTGCGCTCGGTGCTCTGGCGACGGCCGTCGGCGTAATCTTCCTGGCGGTCTTCTTCGCCAGCCTGATCGGCAATGGCGCGTCGGCCTTCCAGCAGACTTTCATGCTGCTCGATGTGGAGCTGAAGGAAGACGTGCTGGCGCCCGGCGGCGAACTCGACCTGCAGTATGCGGACTTCGACGGCCTCGTGCGGTCCGCGCTCCGAGACGTCGTGCCAGGGGTCTCGGACCGCAGTGAGCGCAGAGCGCTCTATCGGTTGGTGAGCACGGGTGCCGGTTACCAGCTGCGTGATCTTGTCGTCGCTGATCCATCGCTGGTCGGTACGACCCAGACTGTGTGGGTACCGGCGGCCTCGAACGTGGACATGCTCGTCAAAGGCAATATCGACAGGAATCTCGACGAGTCGCTGCGACCGTTGTCCGATAAGCAGATCGGCTGGGTCGATGTGCTCGATCAGCAGGGCAGGCTGGAGTCGCGTTTCAACCGGGCTCTGTTTACGAACGGTGACTCACGTGATCCGGAGCTTGCGGGCATCAAGGGCGCGGTCATGGGGTCGTTTTACATGTTGCTGGTGACAGTCGCGCTATCGTTCCCGATCGGTGTTGCCGCAGCTATATACCTCGAGGAATTTGCGCCCAAGTCGCGCCTGTCCGACCTGATCGAGGTCAATATCAATAATCTCGCTGCGGTACCGTCGATCGTGTTTGGCCTGCTCGGGCTGGCCGTATTCATCAACTGGATGGCGCTGCCTCGTTCTGCGCCCCTGGTGGGTGGCCTGGTCCTGACCCTGTTGACCCTGCCGGTCATCATCATCGCCTCCCGCGCAGCAATCAAGGCGGTGCCGCCGTCCATACGCGAAGCGGCGCTGGGTCTGGGCGCGTCCCAGATGCAGGTTGTTTTCCATCATGTTCTGCCGCTGGCGCTGCCGGGTATGCTGACCGGAACGATCATCGGTATGAGCCGCGCGCTCGGCGAGTCGGCGCCGCTGCTGATGATCGGCATGGTGGCATTTATCGTCGATGTTCCCGGCAGTTTTTCGGACCCGGCCACGGCCTTGCCCGTGCAGGTCTACCTGTGGGCCGATAGCCCGGAACGTGCGTTTGCGGAGCGTACCTCGGCGGCGATCATAGTTCTTCTCGGATTCCTGTTGCTCATGAACCTGACTGCCGTGATCCTGAGAAAGCGCATGGAGCGCAAATGGTGAGCATAGCGATTGTGCTGCCCGGAGACCTGTATGAGAATGAGCGTGATGACTGACGCCCGTAGCGATAACCCCGGATCTCTGGAACCCAATAGCATTGATCATCCTTTCCAGGATCCCCTGCCGATGCCGGAGCTGCCGGATCGCACGACCGAGCTCGGTGGCGAGACAGTCGGCAACACCCGCTGCGAAAACCCGTTCATGGTGGCGCGGGACGTGAACGTTTATTACGGAGACAACCATGCGATCCAGAACGTCTCCCTGGAAATCGGCAAGAAGCAGGTCATCGCGCTGATCGGCCCCTCCGGCTGCGGCAAATCCACCTTCCTGCGCTGCCTCAATCGTATGAACGACACGATCGAGACGGCTCGCGTAACCGGACGAATCACGCTTGACGGTAAGGACATCTATCGCAAAGAGCAGGATCCGGTGGCCCTTCGCGCGCGCGTCGGCATGGTTTTCCAGAAACCGAATCCCTTTCCCAAGAGTATTTACGACAACGTTGCATACGGTCCCCGCATACATGGTCTTGCGGCGGATCGCGCGGAGCTCGACGGTATCGTGCATACGAGCCTCGAGCGGGCAGGCCTGCTCAAGGAAGTTAAAGACCGGCTCGACGAGCCAGGGACAAGCCTATCGGGCGGACAGCAGCAGCGTCTGTGCATTGCGCGTACGATTGCTGTCAACCCGGAAGTCATCCTGATGGACGAGCCCTGTTCGGCCCTCGATCCGATAGCGACGGCGCGCATCGAGGACCTCATGGACGAGCTGTGCGAGGACTATGCCATCGTCATCGTCACGCATTCGATGCAACAGGCGGCGCGCGTGTCAAAACGCGTGGCTTATTTCCATCTGGGCCTGCTCGTCGAGGTCGACGAAACCGACAAGATCTTCACCAACCCGCAGCACAAGCTGACCGAAGACTACATCACGGGCCGCATCGGCTAGCCCGATTCGCGCCGCTCAGCGATTGGCTTTCGCCCAGTACTCCGAGAAGCGTCTCTCGGAGAAGCCGACCGCCATGAAATCGGGCGATTCCAGGACCGGGCGTTTGAGCAATGTCGGGTTTTCGAGGATCAGCGAGATCGCGCGTTCCCGGGTCATCGCTACGCGATCGACCTCGGGGATCTTGCGCCAGGTCAGGCTCTGCTTGTTCAGCAGCTTTTCCCAGTTGAGGCGAGTCACCCAGCGCTCGAGCATCTGGATATCAAGGCCGTCGTCGCGCACGTCGTGAAAGCGAAACTCGATGTCGTTTTCAGCGAAGTACTTGCGTGCCTTGCGGCACGTGTCGCAACTCTTGATTCCAAATACGGTCAACATCGACTCAGTCCAGATTCCTTAGGAGTTCATTGAGCCCGGTCTTTGCGCGGGTCTTCGCATCAACCTGCTTTACTATCACGGCACAGTACAACGAGTATTTTCCATCATGCGAGGGCAGGTTGCCAGAGACGACGACAGATCCGGCCGGAATGCGCCCATAGGTAATTTCGCCGTTCGCCCGGTCGTAGATGCGAGTGCTCTGGCCGATGTAAACGCCCATTGAGATGACCGAGCCTTGCTCGACGACGACGCCCTCGACGATTTCCGAGCGTGCGCCAATGAAGCAGTCGTCCTCGATAATCGTCGGGCCGGCCTGGACGGGTTCGAGGACGCCGCCGATGCCCACGCCGCCCGACAGATGCACGTTCCTGCCAATCTGCGCACAGCTTCCGACGGTCGCCCACGTGTCCACCATCGTGCCGCTGTCTACATAGGCGCCGATGTTGACGTAGCTCGGCATGAGGACGACGTCGGGCGCGACGAACGCGCCTTTGCGCACGATCGCATCGGGCACGACGCGCACGCCGTCCCTGCGAAATTGCTCGGCATCGTATTCCGCATATTTCATCGGCACCTTGTCGTAGAAACGGCTATGGGTGCCTTCGACGACGCGGTTGTCCGACAGGCCGAAGCTCAGCAAGACGGCTTTCTTCAGCCACTGGTTGACGTGCCATCCGCCCTTATCCTGTTCTGCGACGCGGGCCTTGCCCGCGTCGAGAAGGGCAACGGCCTCCGCCACGGCCTGTTCGACCGCCGCGCGATCGTCGAATCCCTGTGCCCGTGTCTCGAACGCGCGTTCAATCGTCTCTCTGAGTTCCCGCATGCGTTATGTCCTTATTCCTCGCTGCCGCTACCGAGGCGTTCGAGCAGAGCGTTGCCCAGCCTCTCCTGGGCCGCCGCATCCAGCGCGCCGCCTGATTCCCGGCACACATAGAATACGTCTTCCGCCTTCTCACCAATAGTCACGATTTTCGCGGCCTCGATATCGATCCCCTGTTCGATGAACACCTGCCCGATCGTGCTCAGGAGGCCCGGGCGGTCGGCCGCCCGCAACTCGAGCATCGTCTGGTCGCCCGCGGCAGTCAGGCCAAAGTCCACCGTGGTCGGTGTGGTGAACATGCGTGCCTGTCGGGGGCGGCCGCGCGTTACCGAGAGGATCTTGTCGCTCGGCGCCGTCAGGATGCGCGTGAGTGCGCGGCGCACTTTGTTGATGCGCGCCTCGTCGCTCTCGACGCGCGCGTCCTGCTCCATGAAGACCAGCGTGACGATGCTGCGATTGTTGTCCAGAGGCACCATACGGGCATCGATGATCGTCATGCCCAGTTCGTCGAGTACGGCCGTCGAGTGCGCGAACGAACGCTGCTCTCGCGGCGTGTACAGGACGGCCTCGATGCCGTCCCCGGTCTCGCGCCCGCGCACGTCGACGAGGCCGATGGC
>JABDQH010000008.1 GCA_013042375.1 Woeseiaceae bacterium | reverse complement strand
CGCATCTTGCCGCCGTCGACGACGAGCGTCGCACCCGTGATATAGCTCGCGGCTCCGGACAGCAGAAATGCACCGGCCGATCCCATGTCCCCGATGGTGCCGTAGCGCCCGAGTGGAATCGCGGCATACTGTTCTTCCTGCTCGTCTTCGAGCGCGGTGCCCTTCTTCCCGGCCACCATCGTGTCGAGGCTGCGCACTCTTGCCGTGTCGATGCGTCCGGGAACGAGGTTGTTGACGCGAATGCCATCGCCGGCCAGTTCGTTCGCCAGGCTCTTCACGAGCGCGACCACGCCGGCGCGAAAGACGTTCGACAACAACAGGTGGTCGATCGGTTCCCTGATCGACGACGACGTCAGGGTCAGGATTGCCCCGGATTCCTGGCGACGCATGGACGGCAACACGCAGCGAATCATGCGCACCGCGCTCATCAGCGTCAGGTCACAGGCCTGCGCCCACGCGGCATCGTCGAAATCGTCGAAGTTACCGGGCGGCGGACCGCCGGCGTTGACCACCAGCCCCTGCACATCACCGAAATCATTCAGCGTCGCATCGCTCCAGGACCGGATAGACTCCGCGTCGGCCGCATCCATGACGTGCGCATTGCAGTCGACGTCGTAGTGCTCGCGCAGCGTCTTCGCCGCCCGCTCGATCTTTTCGCGTGAACGACTGGCGATCGAAAGCCTGGCACCTTCGCGTGCCAATGCCTCCGCGATGCCGTAGCCGATACCCTCGCTCGCGGCGGCGACCATGACAACCCGGTCTTTGAGCAACAGGTCCATTGCCGATCTGTCTCAGCCCCTGAGCTGCGCCTGCGCGGCCGCGAGCCTCGCCACGGGCACGCGCGGTCCCGAACAGGACACGTAGTTGAGGCCGACATCGTGGCAGAACTGGATCGAATCGGGGTGGCCGCCCTGCTCGCCGCAGATCCCGATCTTCAGGTCCTCGCGCTGCTCCCGGCCGCCCTTCACGGCCATCTTGATCAGCTTGCCGACGCCTTTCGTATCCAGCACCTCGAACGGGTTGTCCTGCAGAACACCAGATTCGTTGTACATCGGCAGGAACTTGTTCTCGGCGTCCTCGCGCGAGAAGGAGAACGTCGCCTGCGTCAGGTCGTTGGTACCGAACGAGAAGAACTCGGCAATGCCGGCAAGATGCCAGGCGCGCGTGCACGCTCTTACGGTCTCGATCATCGTGCCGAACTTGTAGGGCAGCTCCTTGTTATGCTCGAGTTCGAGCTTCGCTACGATCTCGTCCGCCGTACGCTTCACGTGCTCGAGCTCCTGCAGCGTGATGACCTGCGGCACCATGATCTCGGGCTGAATGTCGATGCCTTTCTCCGCGCACTCCATCGCCGCCTCGAGGATCGCACGGATCTGCATCTCGTAGATCTCGGGGTAGGTGATGCCGAGACGCACGCCGCGATGACCGAGCATCGGATTGACTTCTTCCAGCTCGCGTACCTTGCGCAGCATGCGTTGCTTGTGCAGCAGCGCATCGTTGACGAATTCCTCGCTCAGCTCCTCCAACGCCGCGGGTAACTCCACAGCATGATCGAGCGTACTGATCGCCGTCTGGCGGCCGCGCACGATCTTGCGGTACACCTCGAGGTTCTCGATTTGCTCGAGCAGGTCGTGCTCGGTCGGCAGGAACTCGTGCATCGGCGGATCGAGCAGGCGGATCGTAACCGGATCCGGCGCCATGACCGTGAACAGCTGCTCGAAATCGTCACGCTGGATCGGCAGCAGGCGATTCAGGGCCACCTTGCGGTCGTCTTCGTTGTTCGCGAGGATCATATCGATGACGATCGGCAGGCGATCCACTGCGTTGAACATGCGCTCGGTGCGGCATAGCCCGATGCCCATCGCGCCGAATTCACGCGCCTGTTGCGCAGCGTCGGGCGTGTCTGCATTCGCCATGACCTTGAGGCTTGCGGTCTCGTCAGCCCAGCCGAGCAGGGTCGAGAGGTCAGCCGAGAAGTCGGCTGGGATAGTCGGGATGGCGCCGAGAAACACCTCGCCGGTCGCCCCGTCCAGCGTGATGACATCGCCTTCGCGAATGACGTGATCCCCGACATTCGCCTGCCGCAGCGCGACGTCTACGACGATACCCTCGGCGCCCGCGACGCAGGGTTTGCCCATGCCGCGTGCAACGACCGCCGCATGCGACGTCTTGCCGCCGCGGCTCGTCAGGATGCCCTGCGCGGCGAAGAAACCATGGATATCCTCCGGCCGGGTCTCCTCGCGGACGAGTATGATCGCCTCGCCCTCGTTGCCGAGTTTCTCGGCCAGGTCCGCGTCAAATACGCACTTGCCGGACGCCGCGCCCGGCGATGCAGGCAGGCCGAACGCGATCGGCTTGACGACACTCTCCGGGTCGAGCCTCGGGTGCAGCAGCTGTTCGAGCAGTTCGGGCGGGACACGCAACAAGGATTCGTCACGCGTGAGCAGGTCCTCGGCCACCATATCGATCGAGGTCTTGACCGTCGCCGCCGCATTCATCTTGCCATTGCGTGTCTGCAGGCAGTAGAGCGTTCCATTCTCGATCGTGAACTCGTAGTCCTGGACTTCCTTGTAATGCGCCTCCAGCGTGTTGCGCAAGTCGACAAGCTGCGAGTATTGCTCGGGCATCTCGTTTTCGAGCTCGGCGATTGCCTTGGGTGTACGAATGCCTGCGACGACATCCTCACCCTGCGCGTTCGTCAGGTACTCGCCGAACATCTCGTTCTCGCCCGTACCCGGGTTACGCGTGAATCCCACGCCCGTTGCGCAATCGTTGCCCTTGTTACCGAACACCATCGTGCAGACGTTGACGGCCGTGCCGTTCGCCATGTCGGGCGTGATATTGAACTCACGCCGGTAGTCGACGGCGCGTTTGCCCATCCACGAACGAAAGACGGACTCGATGGCGAGCTGCAGTTGCTCGTGCACATCCTCGGGAAAGTCGCGACCGGCGTGAACGCGTACGACGTCGAGGAACTGCTCGCTGATTTCCTTGAGGTGGCCGGCATCGAGCCCGACGTCGGCCTTGACGCCGGCGCGCTGCTTGACCGCCTCGAAGTGCTCATCGAAGTGCTCGTCATCGATGCCGAGTGCAACCTTGCCGAACAACTGGATGAAACGCCGGTAGGCATCGTAGGCAAAGCGCTCGTCGCCCGTCTGCTTGATCAGGCCCTCGAGCGTCTCGGCGTTGAGCCCGAGATTGAGGATCGTGTCCATCATGCCCGGCATCGACAGTGCCGAGCCCGAGCGCACCGAGACCAGCAGCGGGTCGGAGCCCTGGCCGAAGGTCTTCCCGGTGGCCTTTTCGAGCGCCGTGATATTCGCCCTGACCTCGTCGAGCAGGCCGGCCGGCAGGCCGTCGCCGTCGAGGTATTCGAGGCAGGCCTCGGTCGTAATGACGAACCCGGGCGGGACATTGATGCCGATCTGCGTCATCTCGCAGAGGTTGGCGCCCTTGCCGCCGAGAAGTTGTTTGTTCTGACCGTCGCCTTCGGTGAAGGCGTAGACGAGTTTGCTCATGATAATTCCTTTCCTGCGAAGTGCATTTGCAGCAGATGGTCGGCCAAGCGATTGTCGCGCACTATTGCGGCAAACCCCTAACCTTATAAGATAATTGTCACAGGCCGATGACAGGTGACAACCAATGGCAAGAAAACTGCAAGGCCAGGGCCTGGCGCTCTCGGGCGGCGGCTACCGGGCCAGCCTGTTCCACCTCGGCGTGACGCGCCGCCTGCACGAGCTCGGTATCCTGCAACAGACAACACGGCTGTCAACGGTCTCGGGTGGCAGCATACTAGCGGGCTTCCTCGCCCATTGCATGCTCGATTGTGGTGCAAGGCGCCTCGAGTTCGGCGACTGGGAGAGGGAGATCGCGGCGCCATTCCGCCGCATCGCCCGCAGGGACATTCGGACAGGTTTATTCATCCGGCACATGGTATGGAACTGGATCTGGCCCGGGCCACGCGCGCGCGGCCTCGAGCGGGTCCTGCTGAAGCGCATCGGGTCCCGACGGCTCGTCGAGCTTCCCAGGGCGGCGGACGGGGTCGAGTTCATCTTCCTCGCGACCAACATCGAGCAGGGCACGCCGTTTCGCTTCACGTCCGAGAAGATCGGGAGTCGCACGACGCCCGATGACATGCCGATCGCCCGGGCGGTCGCGGCATCGGCGAGCTTTCCGCCCGTCTTCGGGCCGATGCGTGTGAAAAAGGACGGCGAGACCCTCGCTCACCTGACCGACGGCGGCGTATACGACAACACGGGCATGGAACCGGTCTGGAACAGCAACAAGGTCGTGCTCGTATCCGACGCCGGTACACCGTTCGATCTCGCCGTCCCAACCTGGTTCGGCTCGCGCCTCATGCGCTATGTCGACGTCGGCCGCAACCAGGTCGGCGCATTGCGTCGCCGCATGCTGATACGACGCCTCCACCCGGGCTATCGCACCGTGCGTCTCCGCGGCGAGCCATCGCCCTGCACGCTCGCCGAGGAAGACGCATGCTATATGCGCGGCAAGCGGGTCACCGACAAACCGACGGGCGCCTACTGGCGGCTCGCCAGTCGCAAGCGCGGATTCTGCGCGGGCTGCAGTCCCGAGTTCGAACGCGAGGTGCGCGAGCTCGAGCAAGACTGGTATGGCTATCCCGAGGAGCTGCAGGAATCGCACATCGGCGCCGTGCGCACCGATCTCGACGCATTCACCGACGCCGAGTCAAAGGTCCTCGAGAACCACGGGTACTTCATGGCCGATCTCGCGGTCCGGCGCCATGCCTGGCACCTCGTCGAGACCGGGGCCGAGTTCCGTGTCCCGCACCGGGCCTATCTGCAGACAGAAGACGTGCAGCGCGCGCTGCGCTTCAGCCACAGCCGGCTGTATTCCTGGACGCGCTGGTTCGCCTAGTTGCGAAAAGACAGGAGGCCACTGAGGAATGCGCCGACGACGACCAGCACGATGGCGGCATCGTCGGCCCACGGCCGCGGACCGCCGCCAAAGCCCCAGAGGATGAGGCAGGCCACGCCGAGGCAGATCATCACCGCACCCGATACCTGCCGCGCGGCAGCCGGGATGTGGGCGTCGGGCGGGCGCGACTTACGCTCGAGCGGCGACAACAACACTGCGACCGGCAGCAGGCAGAGCAGCAGGAAACCGATCCATAGCGGCCGGGACCACCACCACTCACTCGTGCCGGGTTCGTAGCGGAGCCCATACCCGCCGAGGAGCACCAGCGCGGAGGCAACGATGACCATGACGGTCTTGTGCCAGAGGTACAGGGTCATGATCATGCTGTTGACGAGGACCGTCGTCGCCCATAGTCGCAGGTTGCCGAGTGCCCGCCGCAACGGCTTTTCGGCCGCGATCAACAAGCCGCACTGCAGCAATGCGAGCGCCAGCAAGGTCGCTTTCGGTGGCAAGGTGTTGCTCAGCCCCTCATCCGGCGAACCAACCATCGCCATCGGGTACGGGCCCGCGTCGATCATGAAGTAGAGCGCAACGAAGCCGACGGCGGCGACGGCCAGCATCGTGACGGCTCCTCCGAGGCGCTCGTCACGCCAGGCGAAACCGAGCTGGTGAACGGCGATCCAGACCCAGAAGTAATTGGTCCAGCCGAGCCAACGCTGATCGAGAACGAAGAAGGCAATATCCACAACGACGGCCAGCGCGACGAATCCCAGCAACGAGGCAAACCCGAAACGCCGCCACAAACGATAGGTCGGAGGCGCCAGGATCACGAGCATGACGTAGATGGCGAGGAACCACGTCGGGACCAGCGCCGACTTGGATACGTATACGATCACACCCGGACTGACGCCCGCCAGGCGCATGCCGAACGCAACCGCCGCCCACGCGAAGAACAGCACGAGCATCGGCGCGACGAGCCGATGCAGGCGCGCCGCGAGCCAGCCGGCGTAGTTGACCCCCTTGCGATCCGCACTTTCCAGCGAGACCGCGTTCGAATACCCGCCGACGATGAAGAACACCGGCATCACCTGGAATATCCACGTCAGCCAGTGAAACTGCGGGTGCGACTTGAGCAGGTGCCCGGGCGCAACCTGTCCATCGACAAACCAGGCCGTGGCGATCAGCCAGTGACCAATGACGACGACGAGGATGGACACGGCGCGCAGGAAATCGACGTACCGGTTTCGTGTGGGCGGCGTTTTCGCCGCCATGTCCTTCGCCGATGCCCAGATGGTCATTTAGCGTCCTCGACTGGCCCGGAATGAATGTACACTGCGGTAATGAACTGGCTCAAGAAACGTCACGGCCGGCTGGTTCCGCCCGGCCTCGAAATCACAATCTTAAGGAAGCTGCCGCTCATGACCTTTGTCGGCACGCTGCTCATCGTGACGCTGCCCGTGCTCGCGCGTACCCTGCCCGTGCAGGCCGGTGTCGACAGGGCCAAGCACATCAAGACCGTGGACATCTTCGCGATCGCGACCGAGATCACGCTGCTCACGGCGGTATTCACCGTGGCCATCGGCTGTGTCGTCGTGCACATCATGAAAGGGCCCGCCTACATCGCCGATCCGCTGCCGGTCTCACACTCCGACAAGCCCAAACCCGAGCCGCGCAGGGACGCCGACGAGCCTAGCTGAGCGCTGCGTCGACCCACTGCGCCGGATCAACGCGGTAGGCGTTGCGCAGCTGTGCATACAAGTCCGGCAGCGTCTTCCGCATGGCGACGGGTTTCTCGAAGAACGATTCCGTGGCGACCGCGAAAAACTCCTCCGGCGCCGTCAGGCCATACTCGTCGATGACGTGGTTCGTGCCGTGGTGCACTCGCTCGGCGAGCGCCTGGTACTCGCGCGCCAGCACTTCGCCCCATGAACGGTAGTGCTCGGGGTCGTCGAGCACGGGCAGGCCGTTGGTGCCGTCGTTTTCCTCGTCCAGCTTGTGCGCGAACTCGTGCAGCACGACGTTATAGCCGTCGGCGTCGTCGCGAGTGCTGTCGAGCACGTCGATCCACGAGAGGATGACCGGGCCGCCCTCCCAGGATTCGCCCGCGCGCTCCACCTGCTCGTGAATCTCGATGTCACCATCGTAGTTCACCTCCTTCGCAACGTAGGCATCGGGATAGACGAGGACGCTCGTGAAGCCCGGGAAATACGCGGTCTCACGGTTCAGTAACAGGAGGCAGGCCGTTCCGGCGATCGTGAAACACATCTCGTTCGTGATCTTGAGCCCGTCGCAGCCAAAAAAGCGCTTCTCGTCGAGAAACACGTTGATGTGCCCGTGCAACTCGTCACGCACGTCGGCCGGGAGCGAGGCATAGATGCGCACGTTGCGGCGCAGCGTGTCGACGAGTTCGGCGCTCACGGGGTGCGCACGCAGGGCCGCGCGACGCCGCGCCACGTGCCTGGCACGCAGTACCCAGTACAGCACGATCGAGACCGGCACGGCCACGAGCACGAATACGATGAGGAAGGCTTCCAGGTTAAACATGATTCGAAGAAACGCGGGCCCGGCAGTAGCCGCTTATTGCCGCCGATAGACGAGCTTTTCTTCGCGGATCGAGTCGCCGCTGCGCATGACGAGATAGGCGTGCATCTCGTCGTCGCCGATACGGTAGAAGCTGATTCCCGAGAAGTGAATCGCATTCTCGTCCGCCCTGATGAAGCGAAACCGGGTGTAGTCTTCCTTGTCCTCCCAGGCCGTGAAGTCGGGAGCGAAGTGTTTGACCTTGAGGCTCAGGCTGCCCTGCTCCTCGACCAGCAGCAGGATCTCGTAGAAACTGACCTCGTCGCCATTCATGAGCTTGAAGAGTCCGACCATCGAGCCGGCGGATGCCGGGTTCCAGACCTGCTCGAATGTTCCACCGAACGCTTTTCCTGCCCAGGATCCTGTGAGCCAGGCCGCGTCCTCGAGCGTCGCCGGCGGCCGCGCGTCAGGGTCATCGAGTTTGAACGTGTGTTCGGTAAACTGCGACTGCGCCGCCGCAATACACGCGGAAAACAACAGCGCACAGGCCGCCAGGGATATTGGCCGTGTACCCATCAGTCTTCCCCACCGCCACTTATCGCCCGCCCTGCCACACGCTTGAATCCCTCGACCAACAACCACAGGAACGCGAGTGGCAGGAGGATCGTCTGCAGTACGAAGATGACGATCAGGTTGACGATCTGTTCGCTCGACTGCGACGCGCTGTCCTTGAGCCGATCGAGACGGCCCGGAACATCCAGCCGCCGCATCGAGCTGTCGATCATGTCCCCGATCGACTCCATGAACGACGCGTCCGCGTCGGCAGGGACCGACTCCTTCTCGTTGAACGCCTCGATCTCGGAACTCGTCGCCTCGAGGACGGCCGTCGCCGCGTCGTGCTCGCTCTGCAGGAACGTGCTGAAGATCACGTGCGTCGCGATGATCAGCAGCGGTAACGCAAAGCGCAGGAACGCCGTCACGAAGAAGACTTTCGCGGCGAGTGACGCGAATCCAGGAGCTTTGCCGCCGGGCCACCATGTCGACACGGCGAGGAACACGGCTGCCAGCGCGACAATCACGGTCATGCCCCACCATCCGGCCATCCCGAGCAGAATCTTCTGCAGTCCGAGCGAGCTCGCCGCCACGAGCATGACCGAGGAAAACTGCTCGATCAGATCGTTGATGGGATCGAGAATCTGGCCGACGGTGAGATTCACGCCGACGCCGCCGGGCTCGACGGCCACCTCCGTGCCCTGGGCGACCGAGATCACGCCGTTGAGCGAGCGGGCCACGGCAAACGTCACCAATGCACGCTTGAACGCTTGGTCCGCGTAGTCATCGGAAAGCCCGTCCGCAACGCCGCTGACCGCGATAACGGTCACGATAACGGCCAGCAGGGTCCACGCAATTTTACGGTGCTTCGTCATAAGTCCTGCGCCTGACTATATACTCTTTGCCAATGCGGCAGTACTCAGACAATTGCCGGACGTCTCTCATATTGTGCTGCGCGCTACTCGTCCTGGCGGCGTGCGCGCGCGACGAAACAGACGTCCCGAAAGTGGCGCAAAATGCCTGCGCCGACTGCCACGAAACACGCAGCAGAGGCTTCAATCCGGCACACGCCTTCGCTGCAGAAAATTGCGTCGTCTGCCACGGCGGCGACAGCCAGGCGCTCGACGAGCCTGCAGCGCATGCCGGCCTCGTCGCGTTTCCCGGCAACATGGACAACGCCGGCCGCACCTGCGGAACCTGTCACGCCGAGCGCGTCGCGTCGGTCAGCGACGGGCTCATGCATACGGCACGCGGCATGGTGCACACGACGCGCCTCGTCATCGACGGCGACCCGGGGCCCGCGCATACGCAGAACCTGCAGTCACTCGGCGACTCGATAGCCGATTCGATGCTGCGCAAGCAATGCGCAAGCTGCCACCTCGGACACCCGAAAACCGTGCACGCCGTCGACGTCACCACGAGCCGCGGCGGCGGTTGCCTGGCGTGTCACGTCGCAGAGCACCCGGACAACGCGCACCCGGCGCTCACGGCCGACGTCTCGGATGCCCGTTGCTTCGGCTGTCATTCGCGATCGGGCCGGATCTCGCTCAGCTTCGCCGGGCTCGCCGAATCCGATGAGCCCGGCTTGCGCCTCGCCGATGGGCGACCTGTCGAACGACTCCCCGCCGACGTGCACCATGTCGCCGGCATGCGTTGCACCGATTGCCATGATGCCGATGACGTCATGGGTGCCGCAGGCGACGCCGTACACCAGCGAGCGGCAGTCAGCGCCCGGTGTACCGACTGTCACGAGCCGCATGACGACGACAAGCAACATGAACGACTGACCTGTGCCGCCTGCCACAGCCAGTGGGCCCCGCAGTGTTTCGGCTGTCACATGGAATACGACGCCGACGGCGAGCAGTGGGACCACATTGCGCAGGAGGTCACCCCGGGACGCTGGAGCGATACGCGCTGGAACGTCAGGAACGTGTTGCCGGCGCTCGGCGTCAATGCCGACGGCATGATCGAGCCCTTCGTTCCCGGCATGATCATGACGACTGCGCACCCAGGCTGGGATGAAGTCAGGTTCGTACGGCTGTTTGCACCGCTGTCGCCGCACACGACCGGGGCGTCGCGCAGCTGTGCGTCCTGCCATCGCTCCAGCGAGGCGCTCGGCCTTGGTCCGGGCGAATTGACCTGGCGGCAAGGCGCGTTGTCGTTCGCGCCGTCCGCGAATGAGGCAATGCCCGACGGCCTGCCGCCCGAGGCGTGGACGAACCTCGGCAACACGCGCGGCGGCCGTGCACCTTTAGCGGGGCAGCGGCCGTTCGACGAAAACGAAATGAAGCGGATCTTCGGCGCCGAGATCGGCCCCTGACACGACGGAGACTATCCGGATCGAGCTTAATTCCTGCTACTGGCTTACCAGCCAGCTACCGTCCGGCTGCAGGCAGGCGGTCCCG
Organism: Woeseiaceae bacterium; assembly: GCA_013042375.1. Lineage (GTDB taxonomy): Bacteria > Pseudomonadota > Gammaproteobacteria > Steroidobacterales > Woeseiaceae > UBA1847. Next base: position 2,668 of record JABDQH010000008.1, on the reverse strand, counting down.
TAGACTTCCTGGTTCGGATCGTCGCCGACCGTCGCATCCAGGCGAAACTCCCGGCACGGGCCTTGCGCGCGTTCGAACGTACGCGTTGGCGTAACAACGTATCGGTTACCGTTGTCCGGATTGACCCACGTCGTGACTTCGCCGGTCCTGGACTCGTTCAATGCCGTCGCCGTTTGCATACGGTCTGTATCGTCCATCGACTCGCCAATGTGATAGCCGATCATAGCCCCGGCAAGAGTGCCAATGATGATGGCCGCCGTGTTGCCACGACCCTCACCGACCTGCGAGCCGACAACGCCGCCAAGCAGGCCGCCGATAACCGCGCCCTGCTCGGCCTGGCTGCTGGTCGCGCAGCCTGCCAGGGAACCGCTGGCAACAATAGCGATTGCGGCCAGCCCGGTTACTAACCCTTTCATGATCATGATCGCTCCTCGAATGAGTCGCATAGTCGCTGCGCAACTCATCAACACTAGCTTGGACCCGCCGGGGCGAACGTGGCTAGCCGGACTATTACGTATTGGACATCGAACTTGCGACGGCGGCTGCACGCGCCGCAGTGGCATGCGCCCCCTTCGTGTCGCTGGATGCTTAGCAGGACTCCTCGCCCGCCGGAGGCAAAGGCTCGTCTTCGAACTCTTCTTCTTCGGTGAAAACCGGTGGCACGAACGTGGCCTCGGGACGCTCGGCCGCGCCCTCGCCGCGATCGCCGACGAAGTAGCAGCTGTAGGCGCGCTGTGCAGACACCTGCAGGCTCTCGCCGTCGAGTTCCTCGGCCGAGATATCGGGATTCAAAACGCGCGCGTGCCAGGCGTTGTAGCCGCCCGTGACGACGTGCGCGTCGAGCCCCGCGACGCGCAACAGCGTTGCCGCCTTCGCGCCGTTCTCCGAGCCGTTCGAGTACACGACGATCTTGCGATCGGTCGGCAAGCTGGCCAGGATTTCGTCGGTGACGAGCTCGGCGATCGGGATATTCCGCGCCTCGCCGATTGCGCCTTTGTCGAAATCGGCGGCCGCGCGTACGTCGACGAGGATGAAGTCCTGCCGGCCTTCGATCAGCCAGTCTGCAAGTTCCTGCACGTCGACACGATCCGATTGCCGTGCGGCGGCCTGGGCAACGTCGACGAGTGACACCGCGGGTGCCGGCGGTCCGCCGCAGGCCGACAGAAGTCCGGCGGCCACGATGACGATGGTGAGGCGGGTAGTACTGTTCATATAGTCATTCCATGCGCTCGAGGATCTCGGCGCTGTACTGGGATTCATAACGGGTCCACGTGCTGTCCTGTCCAACGTCGAGCATAACCTGCCTGAGGGCGTAACCGCCGATCAGCACGAGTACGGGCGCGACGACGGCAATCGACTTGCCGATTCCCCTGATCTCGAGCATCTCGAGGAGCAGCGGGATGATGAGGCCGATGCCGACGAACAAGACCCAGAATACCATCGTGTAGGGCCCGCCCGTCACGGCATGCAGGGCCTCGATGTGCTGCGCCGAGCCGGTCGCGAGGTTGATCAGGAACAGCCCGACGAGCGCGATCTCGGCCGCGATGAGGCCGAGGTCGATACGTGTGAACATCTCCTTCTCGCCTTCGTGCTTCGAAAGCAGCGCCACCAGCGCCGCAGCGGTGGACAGCCCCGAGACGAGGAACAGCGGGCCGAGCACGCCCGTATTCCAGAACGGCCGCGCGCTGAACGCGCTGAGCAGGATACCGGTATAGATGCCGAGCGCGACGCCGCTGGGCACCGCGACCATCGCAATCTGGCGCCGGTGTTCCTCGCACCAGTCGACGATGGCTTTCGTTATCGCCCAGCGATCCACCCAGGGTGTCGTGACGGGGAAGCCGGCGCGCAGCGTCGACAGGATCTGCAGCGTGGCGACCGGGTAGATCAGGAGCAGGATCCAGGCGCCCCAGGACATCGGCGAGGTCGGCTGGAACGCCGTGTAGAAACGGAACACGTACAGCTTGTGCTCGAGGTCGAGGAACAGCGTCGTCATGCCCGCCGACAGGACGATCGGCGCGAGCAGCGCGAGCTGCGTCGCCGCGAACGGCGCCTCCTCGTCCTTGCGCAACAATGCCATGACGGCGGCGAACACCATGACGCCAGCCGTGAGCCCGCCCAGGAACAGGTACATCGCGACTTCCCAGGTCCAGATATGCAGGCCGGGGTCGATGAGCTCATTGGAGCGTGCGGTTACCAGCAGTTCTTCCATGTGCCGCTCCTAGATCAGGTAATAGACGTTGGGCTCGTTACCCGTCTCCGGGCTGAGCACTTTGAACTGGCGGGTCTTCAACAGCTTGCTGACTTCGCTGTTCGGGTCGTCGAGCGAGCCGAAGTGCATGCACCGGGTCGGGCAGGACGACACGCACGCAGGGTCGAGCCCCTCCTCCACGCGGTGGTGGCAGAAGGTGCACTTGTCGATGTAGCCGTCGGGATGCATGACGAGACGCGCATCGTAGGGGCACGCCGCGATGCAGGCCTTGCAGCCCGTACACATCCCGGGCTCGACGAGCACGATGTTGGTGTCTTTCCACAGGTGACTCGCGCCGGTCGGGCACAGGGTCACGCAGGTCGGGTTGGAGCAGTGGTTGCAGCGCTCGGAACGAAACTCCGTGGTCAGGTTCGGGTAGGTGCCGTTCGTCGCTTCGACGATCCAGTCGCGGTTGAGGCC
>JABDQH010000111.1 GCA_013042375.1 Woeseiaceae bacterium | reverse complement strand
GTGACGGCATGATCAGCGCCCTGCAGGTCCTCGCCATCATGAAGGACACGGGCAAGTCGCTCTCCGAGCTCGTCGCGGGAATGCCCAAGTATCCGCAGACCATGCTCAACGTCCGCATGGAGCGCCGCATAGATCCTGGCGAGTCTGCCGCGATTCGCGATGCCATCGCTGCCGCGGAGGGCGAGCTGGCCGACTCCGGGCGGGTCGTGCTGCGCGCTTCGGGGACCGAACCCGTGATCCGGGTCATGGTCGAAGGGCAGAACGCGGAGCAGGTGGCGATGCTGGCCGAGAAACTGGCCTCGGTCGTCGCCAAGGCCGCGGCCTGAACCGGGCGAGAACGCGTTGATTTGCCGGGCTTCGCCCGGTATCCTGCGCGCCCTTTAATTCGACGGAAATAGCCGACATGCGTGAATTTCTCATCGCCGGAAACTGGAAGATGAACGCCACCAGCGCCGCGAGCGCCGAGCTGGTCGCCGGCATCATCGACGGCGTCCCGTCGGGTGAGGGGTTCAGCGTGCTGGTCTGCCCGCCGTTCCCCTATATTGCGGCCGTCGCCGAGCAGGCGCGCGGTTCGGCCGTACTGGTCGGCGCGCAGAACGTCTCGGAGCACGCCAAGGGCGCTTTCACGGGCGAGGTCGCGCCATCGATGCTGCGGGATGTCGGCTGCGAATACGTGATCGTCGGGCATTCCGAGCGTCGCGCCATTTACGGCGAGACGAGTGCGCAGGTGGCCGCGAAGTTCGTGGCGGCGCAGGCGGCGGGTCTGACGCCGATACTCTGCGTCGGAGAGACCCTCGACGAGCGCGAGGCGGGCACGACCGAGGCCGTCATTGACGAGCAGCTCGATGCGGTTCTCGATGTCGCCGGTATCGATGCACTGGCCGCAGCGGTGATTGCCTACGAGCCGGTCTGGGCGATCGGTACGGGCAAGACGGCCACACCGGAGCAGGCGCAGGACGTGCATCGGCACATCAGGGCGCGCCTGGCCGCGCAGAATGAAGCTGTAGCCGGCGGTATGCGCATACTGTACGGCGGCAGCATGAAAGGCGAGAATGCAGCTGGCCTGCTGGGCCAGCCCGATATCGACGGAGGTTTGATCGGCGGCGCGTCGCTCAAGGCTGCGGACTTCCTGGCGATCGCCGCAGCGGCCGCCGCACAGAAGTAACGACTGGATAAACGATGAACAACTTACACACTGGTGTTCTGATTGCACACACGCTGATCGCACTGCTGATCGTCGTGCTCGTTCTGTTGCAGCGCGGCAAGGGCGCGGACGCGGGTGCCGCGTTCGGGGCCGGCGCATCGGGCACGGTTTTCGGCGCGCGCGGTTCGAGCAATTTCTTCTCGCGCGCGACTGCCGTGTGCGCGACGCTCTTCTTTGTCAGCAGCCTGGCCCTCGCATACCTGAGCAGCCAGGCCAAGGACGAGCCGACGAGCCTGCTCGAGGGTGCGCCCGTGGTCGAGGAGGCGCCGGATACGCCCCCCGAGCTCAGCGAGGAAACGCCGGTTTCAGACATGCCCGAGCTGGAATCGGCAGAAGATACGCTCGATCTGCCGCCACTCGAAGAGGAAGACCCTGACGCCGATCAGGGGTAAACTACCGACTTAGCGCTCTGGTGGTGGAATTGGTAGACACGCTGTCTTGAGGGGGCAGTGGCGCGAGCCGTGCGAGTTCGAGTCTCGCCCAGAGCACCAATCACCAAAACGGTCTGTCCAGCCTGGTGCTGCAGGCTGGTTTGTCTGGCAGGCAGGCGATAATGCTACAAGAGTATGTTCCTATCCTGGTCTTCCTCGGCATTGCCGCCGGACTCGGGATCCTGTTGCTCATTGTCGGATTCCTCATTGGCCAGGGCACTAAAGACGAGGAAAAACTGTCGCCGTACGAGTGCGGTTTCGAGGCATTCGACGATTCGCGCATGAAGTTCGATGTGCGCTATTACCTTGTCGCCATCCTCTTCATCATTTTCGATCTTGAGATCGCGTTCCTGTTTCCGTGGGCGGTGTCCCTCGATACCGTCGGCAAGTTCGGCTTGCTGGCAATGGCTTTGTTCCTCGCCATTCTCGTCGTCGGGTTCATCTATGAATGGAAGAAAGGGGCACTCGAGTGGGACTAGCCGAAGCGCAGACCGCCGATACGCCTGAAGATGCCGCCGGCGCCGGCGAGAGCCTGCAGGAGAAAGGCTTTGTCGTGACCAGCGTGGACGCGGTCATGAACTGGGCACGGACTGGCTCGTTATGGCCGATGACCTTCGGGCTGGCCTGCTGCGCTGTCGAGATGATGCATGCCGGCGCAGCCCGCTACGACCTGGATCGTTTCGGCATCATCTTTCGTCCCAGCCCGCGCCAGTCCGACTGCATGATCGTGGCCGGTACGCTGACGAACAAGATGGCTGCCCCGTTGAGAAAAGTCTACGACCAGATGCCGGAGCCGCGCTGGGTCGTGTCGATGGGTTCGTGCGCCAACGGCGGCGGCTACTATCACTATTCCTACGCCGTCGTTCGCGGCTGCGATCGCATCGTGCCCGTGGACGTTTACGTGCCCGGCTGTCCGCCGACAGCGGAGGCGCTGCTGTACGGACTGATCCAGTTACAGAAGAAGATTCGACGCACAAGCACTATTGCCCGATAAGAATTGCCCGATAAGAACAGGACATGAGCGAACGCCTTGAGACACTAGCGGCGCAGATCATCGAACGCTTCGGCGACAAGGTCGAACGCGTGCCCTCGATCTGTGGCGAGCTGACCTTAGAGGTCGGCAGGGACGACCTGATCGAAGTCGCGACGGCGCTGCGTAACGAGGGTGACTTCGGGTTCGACATGCTCATGGACGTCTGCGGTGTCGATTACCTCAACTATGGCTCGGACGAGTGGGACACGCATGACGCAACGGACACCGGTTTCAGCCGCGGCGTCGAGCGCGGGCCCGTCATCCTCGACGAGGCGGACGAGTTCGATGCGCGGCGCTTTGCCGTCGTCTACCACCTGCTGTCGCTGCAGCACAACCTGCGCCTGCGGCTGCGCGTCTACACGGGCGAGAGCAATCCCCCGATGATCCGCTCGGTCGTCGACATATGGAACGGGGCCAACTGGTTCGAGCGCGAGGTATTCGATCTCTACGGCATCCTGTTCGAAGGCCACCCCGACCTCAGGCGCATCCTGACCGACTACGGTTTCATCGGGCACCCGTTCCGCAAGGACTTCCCGTTGTCGGGCAACGTCGAGGTGCACTATGACGAGGCCGAGGGACGCGTCGTCTACCGGCCCGTCAGCATCGAACCGCGTACGCTCGTGCCGCGCGTCATTCGCGACGACAATCGTTACGCGGCGGATCTCAAGGACGTGAGCGATGGCTGAGATCCAGAGCTACACGATGAACTTCGGCCCGCAGCATCCCGCGGCGCACGGGGTTCTGCGCCTGGTCCTCGAAATCGAGGGTGAGGTCATCCAGAAAGCGGACCCGCACGTCGGCCTCCTGCACCGGGCCACGGAGAAGCTCGCCGAGAGCAAGCCGTTCAACCAGAGCATCGGCTACATGGACCGTCTCGACTACGTGTCGATGATGTGCAACGAGCACGCCTACGTTATGGCGATCGAGAAGCTGCTCGGCGTCGAGGTGCCGGAGAGGGCGCAGTACATTCGCGTCATGTTCGACGAGATCACGCGCGTTCTGAATCACCTCATGTGGCTCGGCGCACACGGTCTCGATGTCGGCGCGATGACGATGTTCCTGTATTGCTTCCGCGAGCGCGAGGACCTCATGGACTGCTACGAGGCCGTCTCGGGCACGCGCATGCACGCGACCTACTATCGCCCGGGCGGCGTATATCGCGATTTGCCGGAGAGCATGCCCAAGTACCAGGAGTCGCAGTTCCGCAGCAACAAGGAGCTCGCGCGCATGAACGCGACGCGCGAAGGCTCGCTGCTCGATTTCATCGAGGCCTTCACAGACCGTTTCCCGGGCTGCGTCGACGAGTACGAGACGCTGCTCACCGACAACCGCATCTGGAAACAGCGCACGGTCAATATCGGTGTCGTGTCGCCCGACCGCGCCATGCAGCTCGGCTTCTCGGGTCCGATGCTGCGCGGCTCGGGTGTCGAATGGGACCTCAGGAAGAAGCAGCCCTACGAAGTCTACGATCGCCTCGATTTCGACATTCCCGTTGGCGTTAGCGGCGACTGTTACGACCGCTACCTCGTGCGCGTCGAAGAGATGCGGCAGTCGAACCGCATCATCAGGCAGTGCGTGGACTGGCTGCGCGAGCACCCGGGCCCGGTCATCGTGGACGATCACAAGGTGACGCCGCCGACGCGCGTCGAGATGAAAGACGACATGGAATCGCTCATTCATCACTTCAAGCTGTTTACCGAGGGCTACTGCGTGCCTGAGGGCGAAGCCTACAGCGCGGTTGAACACCCCAAGGGCGAATTCGGCATCTACCTCGTGTCCGACGGCGCCAACAAACCCTACCGGGTGAAGATCCGCGCGCCGGGGTTTGCACACCTGTCGGCGATGTCCGAAATGGTCGAAGGTCACATGCTGGCGGACGTCGTCGCGGTCATCGGCACGCAGGACATCGTGTTCGGCGAGGTGGATCGATGAGCTACGAGTTGCCAAGCCACGTGCGCGAAGATATCGACGCCTGGAAGACGCGTTTCCCGGCCGACCAGCAGCGCTCCGCCGTGATTCGGGCGCTGCACCTCGTGCAGCATGAGAACCATGGCTGGATCTCGGCGGAGCAGATGAACGCGGTCGCCGCCTATCTCGAGCTGCCGCCGATCCAGGTATACGAGGTTGCGACCTTCTATTCGATGTTTCAGACCCACGAATGCGGGCGCAACGAAGTTTCGATCTGCACCAATATCTCGTGCATGTTGCGCGGAGCAGAGGACGTCGTCTCGCACGTCGAGGAAAAGCTCGGCATCAAGCTTGGCGAAAGCACCCCCGACGGCCGCGTCTACCTCAAGAGAGAAGAAGAGTGCATCGCGGCCTGCGTTGGAGCGCCGGCCATGCAGGTCAATCACAGGTACTACGAGAACCTGACGACCGAGATGGTCGACGAGATACTGGACGGGCTCGAATAATGGCGATTGAGCAGAATCTTGTTTGCTTCAATACCTTCGGCTCGGACGAGTCCTGGTCGTTCGCGACGTACGAGCAGCACGGTGGCTACGAGGCCTGGCGCAAGATCGTCGCGGGCGGCATGACGCCGGCGGAAGTCATCGAGGAGGTCAAGGCGTCGGGACTGCGCGGGCGCGGCGGCGCGGGCTTCCCAACAGGGCTCAAGTGGAGCTTCATGCCGAAAAACTACGACGGCCAGAAGTACCTCGTCGTCAACTCGGACGAATCCGAGCCCGGCACCTGTCACGATCGGGAGATCCTGCGCTACAACCCGCACAGCCTGGTCGAGGGCATGGCCATCGCGGCCTACGCCATGGGCGCCACGGTTGCGTATAACTATATGCGTGGCGAGTTCATGGACGAACCGTTCCCGCGTTTCGAAGCGGCCGTCAGGGAAGCCTACGACGCGGGCCTGCTGGGCAGCAACGTGCAGGGTAGCGGCATCGATATCGATATTCACGGCTTCATCGGCGCCGGCGCGTACATCTGCGGCGAGGAAACGGCATTGCTCGAGTCGCTCGAGGGCAAGCAGGGGCGGCCGCGCTTCAAACCGCCGTTCCCGGCCAACTACGGCCTGTACGGCAAGCCCACGACGATCAACAACACGCAGAGTATTGCGAGCGTGCCGACGATCATTCGCAAGGGCGCGGCATGGTTCGCCGCGCTCGGTCCCGAGGGCTCGGGCGGCACCGCGCAGTTTTCGGTTTCAGGTCATGTCGAGAAGCCCGGCAACTACGAGCTGCCCATGGGTATCCCGTTCAAGACGCTGCTCGAGGATTTCGCCGGCGGCGTCTGGAAAGGCCGCAAGCTCAAGGCCGTCATCCCGGGTGGCTCTTCGTGCAAGGTCCTGCCCGCCGACGTGGTCATGGAATGCACGATGGATTACAACGCGCTGCAGCAGGCCGGCTCGTCCTTCGGCACCGGCGCCGTCATCGTCATGGACGAGACCACGTGCATGGTGCGCGCCCTGCAGCGCATATCGCGCTTCTACATGGCCGAGTCCTGTGGTCAGTGCACGCCGTGCCGCGAGGGCACAGGCTGGCTGTATCGCATGCTGACGCGCATTCTCGACGGCCGCGGCGAGGAGGCCGATCTCGAGAGACTGACAGACGTCGCCAACAAGATCGAAGGTCATACGATCTGCGCTCTCGGCGATGCCGCCGCGTGGCCCGTGCAGAGTTTTCTCAAGCATTACTTCCACGAGTTCGAGTACATGGTGCGCCACAAGGGGCGCAGCATCATCGAAGACGTACCCGACGCGGCGGCCTGACGGTTATGAGTGACGACATCGTAAACATCGAGGTCGACGGCAAGCCGGTCGAAGCGCGCCCCGGGCAGATGCTCATCGAGGTGACGGACGGCATCGGCGCCTATGTGCCGCGCTTCTGCTATCACGAGAAGCTCAGCGTCGCGGCCAACTGCCGCATGTGCCTGGTTGATATCGAAGGTGCGCCGAAACCGATCCCGGCCTGCGCGCAACCGGTCTCCGAGGGCATGAAGGTCTTCACCAAGTCGCCGCGCGCGATTTCGGCGCAGAAGGCCACGATGGAGTTCCTGCTGATCAACCACCCGCTCGACTGCCCGATTTGCGACCAGGGCGGCGAGTGCGAGCTGCAGGATCTCGCGATGGGCTACGGGCGCGACGTGTCGCGCTACAACGACGGCAAACGCGTCGTCAAGGACAAGAATATCGGCCCGCTCGTGTCGACCGACATGACGCGCTGCATCCATTGTACGCGTTGCGTGAGGTTTGGCGAAGAGATCCAGGGCAACCCGCAGCTCGGTACGACGCTGCGCGGCGAGAACGTCGAGATCTCGACCTGGATCGAGCAGAACATCGATCACGAGCTGTCGGCGAACATCATCGACCTGTGTCCCGTCGGTGCGCTCAACAACAAGCCATATCGCTACAGCGCGCGTGCCTGGGAGATGGCGCAGCGACCGACGATCGCACCGCACGACTGCGTCGGCTCCAACCTTAACGCGCACCTGCTGCGCGGGACCGTGAAACGCATCGTCCCGCGGACCAACGAATCGATCAACGAGAGCTGGATCCCGGATCGTGACCGGTTCAGCTACGAAGCGATCTACTCGGCCGATCGGCTGCAAAAGCCCCGCATCAAGGAAAGCGGCGAGTGGCGCGAACTCGACTGGGAAGAGGCGCTCGAGGCCGCGGCCGGCGCGCTGCGCGGTGCTGACAATATCGGCATGCTGGCCTCGCCGAGTGCAACGGTCGAGGAGGGCTACCTGCTGGCTCAGCTGGCGTCGCACCTCGGCACGAGCAACATCGACCATCGCATCAGGCGGCGCGATTTTTCCGACCAGGACAGGGATCCGGCTTGCCCGTCACTCGGCTGCAGCATCGCCGAGCTCGAGGACATGGAGGCGATCTTCGTGATCGGCTCGAACCTGCGTGCCGAGGCGCCGATCCTCGCCCACCGCGTGCGCAAGGCCGCGCTCGGGGGAGCGAGCGTGAGTTTTGCCAGCAGCGAGCCGCACGAATATTTCTTTGACGTCGACCATAACCTGTCGGGCGCAGGTCTCGTCGAGCTGCTCTCCGGCGATGCGGTCGGCCCGGTCCGCAAGGCATTGCAGAAAGCGGACAAGGCGTTGGTACTGCTTGGCAACATTGCGGGCAGCCACGCCAACTTCAGTGCAGTGCGCGCGCTCGCGGCGGAAATCGCGCGGCAGACGGGCGCGGCTTTCGGCACGCTCTCGCCGGGCGCGAACAGTGCCGGGCTCTGCCTCGCCGGCGTCCTGCCCGGGGACGGGCTACACGCCGGGGCGATGCTCGACGAGGCGCTCGACGCCGTCGTCCTGCTCAACGTCGAGCCCGATGCGGACCTCGATTCGAGTGTCGATGCGGTCGCCAGGCTGGCGAAGCAGGAATTCGTGGTCGCGATGACGCCGTTCGTTTCGGATGCGCTGCTCTCTGCAACGGACCTGTTGTTGCCAATCGGCACGTTTGCCGAGACGTCGGGGACTTACGTCAACGTCGAAGGTACGTGGCAGAGCTTCGCAGGTGTTGCGAACCCGGTCGGCGAGGCGCGGCCGGCGTGGAAGGTGCTGCGTGTACTCGGCAATCTCGTCGAGGCCGAGGGCTTCGACTACGTCACCAGCGATGACGTGCTCGAGGCGTGTCGCGCGGATGTAGGGGATGTGGATGTAGGAGCAGTCGGAAGCAATGTGGGGGGGGCTTCAGGCCCGACGGGTTCGCGGCTGAAGCCGCTCCCACAATCCGAGTCGCTGCCACAAACCGAGGACTTCACACAAGACGAGATCGACGTGCCGCTGTATTCGGTCGACGGGCTCGTGCGTCGTGCGACCGCCCTGCAGCTGACACCTGCGGCGCGCCGTGCGTCCGATGAGGGAGACGGCTGATGATCGGGCTACTCGTCGACTGGTGGAACGCCTGGCCGCCCGCGCTCCAGTACCTCACCACGACGCTGTTCAAGATATCGCTCGTCACGATCGGGGTCATCCTGTGCGTGGCGTATTCGACCTACTTCGAACGCAAGGTCATCGGCAGCATGCAGGCGCGCGTCGGGCCGAACCGCGTCGGCTGGAAAGGTCTCCTGCAGCCGTTCGCCGACGTCTTCAAGCTGCTGTTCAAGGAAGTCATCGTCCCGTCGCAGTCGAACAAGTTCCTGTTCGTGATCGCGCCGCTGCTGTCGCTGATTCCGGCGCTCGCGACCTGGGCCGTGATCCCGATGAACAGCTGGTTCGTCATCGCCGACATCAACGCGGGGCTGCTGTACGTGCTGGCGCTGACCTCGGTCGGCGTTTACGGAGTGATCCTGGCCGGCTGGGCGACCAACTCCAAGTATGCGCTGCTCGGCGCAATGCGCTCGGCGGCGCAGATCGTGGCCTACGAGATCGCGATGGGCTTCGCGCTCGTGGGCGTGCTCATGGCCGGCGGCAGCCTCAATATCGGCGAGATCATCCGCGCGCAGGCCGGCGGCGTCAGCCAGTGGTTCCTGTGGCCGCTGTTCC